>JAHRAZ010000109.1 GCA_020027475.1 Microthrixaceae bacterium | reverse complement strand
TGGCGGCAGAGGTGACCATCCATGCGAGCGTCGAGGACTATGTGGCCATCGCCAACGGTCAACTCGACGGAGCAGACGCGTTCTCCACGAACCGCCTGTCGATCGACGGTGACCTCACCAAGGCGGTCGCTCTTTCCCAGCTCGGACTGATGTGACGATCGGACAGGTTGTCCCGGTCACCACAAATCGGAACCGGTGAACTCTTCGACGAATCGGCTCACGGTCGGGGTGAGGGTGTGCCATGGGTGATCCAGCCGGATGTCGGCGGCAGCATCTGCTTGAGACCCGTTCCCGCTGGATTGGGGCTCCGAGTCGCATGATTGCCATTCAGAGATTTCGTCGAGAATGCGCACGGCCCTGATCTCGAATCAGCGCAAGCCACACCGGTCATCGTCCTCACGGGGTTCCTCGGTGCCGGCAAGACCACGTTGGTGAATCGAATCCTCTCCGAGGACCACGGGATTCGGGTCGCCGTGCTGGTCAATGACCTTGGCGAAGTCAACAGCGACTCCGACCTGATAGTTGGAGTCGAATCAGGCACCGTCAGCCTCGCCAACGGCTGTGTCTGTTGTGAGGTCCGCGACGATCTCATCGGAGCAATCGACACAGTGTTGAACAGCGACGGCCAGATGGACGCCATCGTGTTGGAAGCCAGCGGCGTCGCAGAACCGATGGGTATCGCTTGCACGTTCACTTCTCCGAGTTATCGAGGACGTATCCGACTGGACGGCATCGTTGCCGTGGTTGATGCGGAGCGGCTTCCGGCGCAGGCAGAGGATCCGGCAACCAGGGATCTGGTCTTCGCTCAAATCGGATTCTCCGACATGGTGATCCTCAACAAGATCGATCTCGCTGACCACGATCAGGTCGATCGGGTCAGGAGATTCGTATTGGACCGTCTTCCGGCGATCCGCATCATTTCCACTGTCCGGGCTGATGTTCTGTACCGGTTTTTGATCGGGTCGGGTTCAACCGATCCCGACGATCAACGCTGGTTGACCGACGATTCACACCACCATTCGAGCCACGGCGACTTCACCAGCTGGGTCTATCGACGCGACGCAGCGATCCTCGATTCCTGCCTGGTTCAGTGATTACCTGACTGTCTGGCTCTGTTTGTTTCGGGCCTGTTTGTTCCGGCTCTGGCTGTTCTGACCCTGCTGTTTCTGGCCCTGTCCGCTTCCATTCCGGGAATTGTGGCTGGATTTGCTGCCGCCCGAGCCCTTGCCGCCCGATCCGTTGCCACCGGAGTCCTTGCTGCCAGATCCTCCGCCATTTCGATTGCCGGATCGTGACTTGTTGCCACCCGGCTTGCCACCGCCGTATTTGTTGCTTTGGCGATTCTTGTGGCGATGGTTCTTCGACTTGCTCCTTGACTTGCCGCCTCCGCCCTTGCCACCGGAACGTGTGGAAGTGGTTGGGGCCGGCTGGCCCGCTGCACCCTGCATTCCGAGAGCACGTTTGAGTTTCTTGACGTCGGAGGCGTCGTGCTCGGTCACGAAGGAATACACGGCACCCTGGGCGCCCGCTCTGCCCGTTCGCCCGGAGCGGTGGATGTAATCCTTGTGGTCGCCCGCCAAGTCGAAGTGGATTACGCAGCTCACGTTGTCGACATGGATCCCGCGAGCGGCAACGTCAGTGGCCACCAGCGCTTGTGCCGTGCCATCGCTGAAAGAAGCGAGGGCTCGCTTACGCTGCCCTTGGGAACGGCCGCCGTGAATTGGCACGGCGTCGATTCCCTCGCGCTTCAGCTGTTTGGCCACGCGGTCCGTGCCGTGTTTGGTGCGGCAGAACACAATCGTTGAACCATGTTCTGAGATCAGTTCGGCGGCAGCCGGGATCCGTTCGGACTTCCTGACGTCCTCGAAGTGATGTGTGGTGAGGTCGGGTTGATCGTCGTGACCTTCGAACTCGACGCGTTTCGGATCATGCTGGTAGCGCCTGATGAGTACGTCGACATCGCCATCGAGGGTTGCGGAGAACAGCAGTGTCTGGCGGTCGTCGCGAACTTGATCGAGGATCCTGCGAACCTCCGGCAGGAATCCCATGTCTGCCATGCGGTCGGCTTCGTCGATCACGACAATCTCGACTTCGGCCAGTGAGATGCAGCCCTGATTCATGAGGTCCATCAGTCGGCCCGGGCAGGCGACTGCCACATCCACACCTCGACGGAGTTTGTTGATCTGCGGCTTGATGCCGACACCACCGTAGAACGATGCGACGTTGCGGCCATACGGGGCCAGCAACTGTCCGAGCTCGTCACGGATCTGTTCTGCCAGCTCGCGCGTGGGAGCCAGAACAAGCGCCTTGGGATTCTTCGGTTTGGCCCGGCTGACGCGATGTGCGAGCGGCAGTCCGAAGGCAATCGTCTTTCCGGAACCGGTTGGTGCCCGTCCGCAGACGTCGCGACCTTCCATGGCCGCAGGGAGGGTGAGTGTTTGAATTGGAAATGCCTCGGTTATTCCGCGTTTCTCCAGTGCGGATACCGCGTCGGCTGGAACGCCGAGTTCGGCAAAGGTGGTTGTCATTGAATTAATCCTTGGATGATCGTGGGTTCCGGCGTTTCCCACGTCCGCTGGACATGACAACCGTGACCCGGTCGGAGCTCCTCGCGCTGCTGATTGCAGCGGCCCAACTTCTGGTGGAGGGAGCGTGGCCGATCGTGAACACAGTCAATATTCGGCCCGTTGGCACTTCCGCCAACGACACCGCGGTTAGCGGTGGATATGCAAAGGGTAGCAGCAATGGGGACCAGGTGTAAGCCGGGCGGATCCGTGAGTGACCATTTGTGCTGCTCGCATCGGCGCGAATCGTGCCGATGCAAGTGCGGGGGCCGATTCATCTTGACCCGCGCACTGCCGCCGATGGCGGTAGGTTGACCAACGTGAAATTCAAGAGAATTGCAGTCATCCTCGCATTGGCCCTTGCACTCGTCGGCGCAGCTTGTTCCTCCGATTCGGACTCCGGTTCTTCCAGCACGACTGAGCCATCCGAAACCGAAACAAGCGAAGATATGGACGACATCACCATCCTCGTCACCAATGACGATGGCGTGGACGCTGAGGGGATTGATTCCATTGTCGAGGCACTTGCCGAGCGTGACGGCGTTGAAGTCGTCGTCGTCGCACCGGCGGAGAATCAGTCTGGCTCAGGACAGAAGACCACTGGTGGTGAACTGGTGGGCACACCGGCGACCACTGCGTCTGGTCATGAAGCCACCGCGGTGGACGGGTTTCCCGCGGATGCTGTGATCTGGGCCCTCGGAGAAGGTGGAATCGATCCCGACCTGGTGATTTCCGGGATAAACGACGGCCAGAACATCGCACAGTTGGCGAATATTTCGGGAACGGTCGGCGCTGCTCGTCAGGCTGCCCAATCCGGCGTTCCCGCACTCGCAGCCAGTCAGGGATTCGGCAATCCACCGGACTTCGAGACCGGCACGGATGCTGTGATGACCTGGTTGGATGAGAACGAGGAGAGTGTCCGCGCCGGTTCAACGAGTGTGTCCGAAGTCGCGAGCATCAACATCCCGACCTGTAGCGATGGTCAGGTTCAGGGCACCGTTGATGTTCCCTGGGTTGCCGAGTCCGACATCGATCTCAACGACGTTGATTGTGCCGGCGCCGCAGATCCCGTCAACGACGCCGTCGGCTTCACCAATGGGTGGATAGTGGTGTCGCCGCTCGCCATCACGGGCAGCAATACCTGACCGGCGAAGAACTTCGAGTCAGCGCTGGATGATTCAGCGCTGTGTGATCCGGTTCTGAGCAGGTCGAGCCAGCGAGACGAGGAAGTCCTCGTTGTCATCAGTGAAGCTCCTCACCACCTCGAGTCCCGCGCCATTCAACTCCGTGGTGACCTGTTCGCGGGTGAACTTGGTGCTGATCTCGGTACGAATGTGTTCCCCGCCGGCCAATTCCAAGGTCAGTCCATCGAGTGCGCCGAGGGTGACGCGGTGATCTCGTAGGGCGACCAAGTGCATCTCGACGCGGGACTCCGACTGGTTCCACACAGCCATGTGGTCGAAGCCGTCTCGCTCGAAATCGGCGCCGAGTTCGGCGTTCATCACGTCGAGAGAGTTCAGGTTGAATCGGGCCGTGACTCCCTGGGCATCGTCATAGGCGGCGGTGAGGCGATCCTGTGATTTCACCAGGTCCGTACCCAGCAGCAGCCAGTCATGGGAGCCGAGAACGGTTCCCACCTCGGCCAGGAACCTCTTGCGCTGGTCGGGTTCGAAGTTGCCGATCGTGGAGCCGAGGAAAGCCAACAGGGTCATGCCCTCCATGGGTAGTGCATCGAGGTGTTCGTGGAAGTCGCCAACCACGGCGTGTACCTCGATCTCCGGTCGTTCCGCGGCTATCGAACCGGAGGCAGAACGCAGAATCTCTTCGGAGCAGTCGAAAGGTATGAACCGCCGAAGCCCATTCTCTCCGAGAGCATCGAGCAGCAGGGATGTCTTCTCTGATGTTCCGGAGCCCAGCTCTATCAGATGCTCGGCCCCGGTGATCCGGGCGATCTCGCAGGCATGGTCTCCCAGAATCTGCCGCTCGGCACTCGTGGGGTAGTACTCGGGAAGGCGCGTGATCTGGTCGAAGAGGTCCGAACCGATCTCGTCATAGAACCAGACTGGGGGAATCCACGGAGGTTCGTCGCTGAGACCGGCCTTGGTCTCTTCGGCGAGGTGATCGGACCACCGTGTTCTTTCCAGTTGAACGTCGATGGTGACGCGCTGGTTCTGTGAATTCGAATCGATCGCGCTCACGGCCTTATCCCCGTGCCAGCCTCAAGCCGCCGAATTGCCATCGGGCTGCGGGCGGGAAGAAGTTCCTGTAGGTGACTCGCTCGTGCCCGGGCGGGGTCACGCAGGCTCCGCCGCGCATTACATGCTGGTTCACCATGAACTTGCCGTTGTATTCGCCCACCGCCCCGGGTGCAGCCACAAACCCGGGATATGGGAGATAGGCACTGGAAGTCCATTGCCAGACCTCGCCGCAGAACTGTTCCGGATCTGATCCGATCGCGCCGGCCGCGCTCGGGTGAAGGTTGGGCTCGGCACCTCGCGCCGGAGGTGACCACCTCGACCTTGCCACCAACTCCCATTCGGATTCGGTGGGCAGGCGGGCACCTTTCCACCGGGCGAAGGCGTCGGCCTCATGGTAGGAAACGTGAACGACGGGTTCGTGCGGATTGATCCCGCGATGGCCTTCCAGGGTGAAGATCCCCTGAATGCCGTCGTCATCGGTCCAATACAGGGGTGAGCGCCAGCCCTGTTCGTTGATCAGGTTCCAGCCATCACTCAGCCAGAGTTCCGGGCGTTCGTAACCGCCGTCGGAAATGAACTCCAGCCAGTCGTCGTTGGTGACGAGTCGGTCTGCCAATTCGAATGGTTCGTTCCACACCGGGTGGGCAGGAGACTCGTTGTCGTAGCAGAATCCTTGTGCGGTGTGCCCGATCTCGGATTTCCCCCCGTTGTGCGGAATCCAGCCGACCTGTGTTGCGGCCACGTCCCGAGACGAAGACGTCGAGTGTGCTGGATCAGGGGACCGCTCCGGATCATGGGTTTGGTATGCAGGGCGCAGGACGTTGCGACTCAGGAGGTTCTTCGCGTCCATGAGCATGAGTTCCTGATGCTGCTGCTCGTGATGGAGTCCGAGTTCCAGCAAACAGATCGTGTCGGCGGAAACTCGTCCGCTCGAGAGCAAGCCGACCATTGCCTCGTCGACGATCGAGCGGAACTCGGCCACCTCGCCCTGGCTGGGGCGGGTCAGCATTCCCCTCTCCGGTCGTGGTTGCCTGTCGCCGACAGCTTCGTAGTAGCTGTTGAACAGGAACCGGTAGGCGGGATTCGGTGTTTCGTATCTGGTGGGCTGAGGGCGCAGAATGAATTCCTCGAACAGCCACGTCGTGTGACCCAGATGCCACTTGGTCGGGCTTGCGTCGGTCATCGGCTGGACGACCTGATCCTCTGCGCTCAACGGGGCGGCGAGGGTTTCTGTCAGCCCCCTGACCGCCCGAAATCCGGAAGCGTCGGCTTGTGGCGCGCCAACTCGCGTACGGGTATCCGAATGCGATCTGGCGGTGGTTGTTGTCACGCGTGCTCTGGCTTCCTCGGGCATAGACCGCGGGTGAAACCCCGAAGCCGATTGAGTAATTCCACTCAGGCTGGAATGCGGGGCCATACTCCCGCATTCTTCAGAGGATAGGCCGCGATTTGGTGCATTGTCGGGCAAAACGGCGGGACGCCGGGCCGCTGTGCGACCCGGCGTATCCCGTTCTGCTCTCCTTGCGGGGAGCGATCTCAGATCTTGCTGCCTCCGTGAGGCAGGGCGATCCGGTGATCCTGTGCAGCCGGCTCAGGCACTGCCGGCAGTGACAACACCATCGATGTGGGCGGTGTCCTCGGAGTAACCCGGGGCACCGTGTTCGAAGATGTCGAGACCTTCGATCTCCTCTTGCGGAGTCACACGGAGACCAACGGTGGCCTTGATGGCGTAGAAGAGGGCAAAGGAGGCGACTCCGACGAATGCTGCAATTCCGACAACACCCACGAGCTGATTGACGAACAGGTTCAGCCCGTCACCGGCCAGCAGGCCGCCGTCGACCGCGAACACTCCAACCAGGAGCGTTCCCAGAGCACCACACACACCGTGCACCGAGGAAGCGCCGACTGGATCGTCGACCTTGATCCTGTCGATGAACAGCACGGAGAAGACCACGACCACACCGGAGATGGCACCGATGGCAATTGCGCCCCAGTTGCCCACGGCGGCGGTGCCGGCGGTGATTCCCACCAAGCCGGCCAGAAGGCCGTTGACGGTCATTGCCACATCGGGCTTGCCGCTTTTGAGCCAGATGGTTGCCATGGCCGCCAGAGCTCCGGAGACTGCTGACAATGTGGTGGTCACCGCGATGTTGCCAACCTCGGGAAAGTCAGCTGCAAGCTGCGAACCAGGATTGAATCCGAACCAGCCAACGAGGAGGATGATCGCTCCGAGCACGGCGAACGGAATGTTGTGTCCGAGGATCGCCCGTGGCTTGCCATCGGGGCCGTACTTGCCAATGCGTGGTCCGAGAACCATTGCACCCGCAAATGCTGCGATGCCACCCGTCATGTGGACGATGGACGAGCCGGCGAAGTCGGTGAAGAGTCCGTCGCCCCATTCTGCGATCCAGCCGCCACCCCAGGTCCAGTGGACAACTATGGGGTAGATGATGCCTGTGATCACGAGTGAGTAGAGGAAGTAGGACTTGAACTTCGTGCGCTCAGCCATGGCCCCCGACACGATTGTGGCGGCCGCTGCTGCGAACGCGAGCTGGAAGAAGAAGTCAACACCCGGTGACAGACCACCTGATGCTGCATCCCAACCCATGCCGTCGGAGAGAGCGAAGTTGCCCCAACCGATGAGACTGTTCCCCTCGCCGCCGTAGGCGAGACCGAATCCGATCAGGAAGAAGACCAGGGCACCTCCGGAGAAGTCCATCAGGTTCTTCATCATGATGTTCGAGACATTCTTGCCTCGAGTGAGTCCGGCTTCGACCAATGCGAAACCGGCTTGCATGAAGACCACCAGAACGGCCGCCACGAAAACGAATGTGTTGTCGAGTAATGCCTTGTTGACTGCAGATGCAGCTTCTATGGCCTCGTTGACGACTTCTTGCGCCAGCATGGAGTATCTCCTCGTTAGTTGAACAGAACGGATATCGCCTCGTTGCGATGGAGACAGGTTGGCGAGGCCGCATTGCCCAACTGTTCCTCTCATGTGAACGATTTGTGACGCGTGGAAGGCGTGAGTGCACTACTTCGATACTCAAAATGATGTGTGGTATCGGTGAGGCTTGGGAGGCTGGGTGGCGCCGCTGGTTGTCGCGTAGTCTTCGCTGAGTCGGGTGCAGGTCATCCGACTTCGGGGGGACAGTGGTGCACGCCGCGGACAGTGGTGAACACTTGGGCGATTGTGAACAACGGAGGAATGGTGAACATCGGGGAAATTGACCGGCGGCAACTGCTGAAGGCCGGTGTTGGGGGAGTGGGCATTCTCGGTCTGGCTGCATGTGTGCCACAGATTCCCGGTCTCGACCCAGCGCCTGTTGACTGGAGTTGTGGGGTCGCCTCCGGCCTGCATGCCTGCGATGCGGCAGTTCTGTGGACCAGATTCGATCCGGCGGCTTCCGACAGGACCGATGTGAGTTGGGAAGTGGCAACCGACCCCGGTTTCGCCCACATCGTGAGTTCCGGGTCCGCCATGTCGGATCCCGCCACAGATGGCACAGTGAAGGTTCTCGCCGAAGGTCTTGCCCCCGGAACTTCCCACTGGTTCCGGTTCCGTGTTGGCTCCAGGGTTTCCCCGGTCGGTCACACAAAGACACTTCCCGCACCCGCGTCCAGCCCGTCCGGGATTCGCTTGGCCGTCGCAAGCTGTCAGAACTTCGCGGCCGGGTTCTACACGGCTTGGCGCTCGATTGCCGAACGATCTCTCGACGGCGTTCTCTTTCTGGGTGACTACATCTATGAGTCCAGGGGCTCAGTCAACGTGCTGCTGGGTGATGTGCGGGGCGACCCGTCGGCAGAGGCGGTGGACCTCGACACCTATCGCGCGAAATACCGCATGTATCGCAGCGATCCAGATCTGCGGGCTGCTCATGCAGCGCATGGATTCGCCCCTGTCTGGGACGACCACGAGTTCCACGACAATCACCATTCCGGCTCCTTGGCCGCTGATCCCGTACGCGCCGCTGCGGCCTATCAGGCGTTCTTCGAGTATCAGCCGATATGGCCCACCCATTCCGACCGCATCTATCGCTCATTGCGGTTCGGCGACCTGCTTGACGTCTCCATGCTGGACACTCGCCAGTACCGCGATCCGAATCCCGAGAAGGATCTCCTTCAGGCCACGAACGGCGGGCCAGCATCGATCGTGCACGATGAGGATCGGACGTTCCTTGGTGCTGCCCAGAAGGCCTGGCTGTTCGAGCAACTTGGTATGGCGCAGGCGGACGGTGTCACGTGGAAGCTGCTGGGCCAGCAGACGATGATGGCGCCGCTGCGGGCGGTGGACCTCGACGAACCGAACTTCCAGCCAGTACCTGAGCACGCCGGTATCTACTTCAACCTCGACCAGTGGGATGGCTATACGCACGAGCGCGACCTGATCACTGCGTTCCTGCACGACGAATCGATCACCAACATGGGCGTCCTCACCGGCGATATCCACTCGTTCTGGCAAGCCTCGATCCATACCGACATGGAGGACTGGTCCAGTCCTGCTGTGGCCCAGGAATTCGTGTGTGGATCCATTTCCTCCACTGCGCTGGGTTTCTCTTCGGATCTTGCCGACTCGTTCAGCTCCCTCACCAAGGGTTTCTCACCTGCGTTTCGCTGGGTCGACTGGAAACGTCGCGGGTACGGGCTGGTTACCTGCACACCGGATGACGTGCATGTGGAGTTCCGCACGGTGGATGCCTCGGTGCGGGGAGCGCCGGACCGCCAGACCGTCGCCTTTGACTGGGCAGAGGGTACCCACGACGTGGCTGTCACCATTTGACTCGACCCGAGTTCGATTCTGGCGGAGCACACTGGAACGGTGCTGCTGAAAGAACTGGTGGATATTTCGAATGCCGTCGCCGCTACTCCCCGGCGCTCTGAGAAGATTGAATTCATGGCCGGGCTTATCAGCCGGGTCGACACCACGGAGATCGAGCCCGTGGTGGGATTTCTGTCAGCCGATCCGATTCAGGGCAAAGTTGGAGTTGGCTGGGCAACCGGCCGAGTGGAGGGACGGGCTGGGGAAGCTTCGTTGGGCATCGCTGATCTCGACAAGCTGTTCTCCGACCTGGCTGCGATGAGCGGCGAGGGAGTGCAGGAGTCTCGAAGGAGCCGGTTGGAACAACTCGGTGCGAGAGCCACTCCGGACGAAGCCGAGTTCGTCACTCTATTGTTGACGGGCGAATTGAGGCAGGGCGCGCTGGCGGGAGTTGTCGAACAAGGTGCCGCCAAATCGCTCGGTGTTCCGGCTGCGGTGTTGCATCGAGCGGCCATGCTCCTGGGAGACTTGCCCGGCGCTGTGTTGAGGGCACGCGTGGGCGGGCGCCCTGCGCTGGAAGCAGTAGGACTGTCGGTGGGAGTTCCAATCCAGCCGATGCTGGCTTCGAGTGCGCCGAGCACCGCCGAAGGCCTGGAAGGGATCGAAGCCGGCCGGGTGGAGTGGAAATTGGACGGCATTCGCATTCAAGCTCATCGTGGTCCGGCCGGAGTGCGGCTGTTCACCAGGAACCTCAATGACGTCACATCGAGGCTCCCGCAAGTTGTTGAACAGGTCATGGATCTGGATGTGACCGCAGCGGTGATCGACGGCGAGGTGATCGGCGTCGACGAGAGTGAACGGCCGCTTGCCTTTCAGGACTCGCTGGCAGGCAGCACGGTGTTGGGCCACTGGTTCGATCTGCTCCACCTTGATGGTCGGGACTGGATGGACGAACCACTTGCCGGGCGGGGTCGTGTCCTCGATGAGGTTGTGGGTGACTCGCGAGTTTCCGGTGTCGATACCTCGGTGGCGGCCGAGGTGGCGATGGTATTCGATCAATCAATTTTGGCGGGTCACGAGGGGATCGTGATCAAGGACTTGTCCTCGACCTATCAAGCCGGTCGCCGCGGGAAGTCCTGGAGAAAGGTCAAACCGGTTCACACCCTGGATCTCGTCGTGATTGCCGTGGAGTGGGGCTCCGGTCGGAGGAAGGGTTGGTTGTCCAACCTGCATCTCGGCGCCCTGGGACCCAGTGGTGAGCCGGTGATGGTGGGCAAGACCTTCAAGGGTCTTACAGACGAGTTGCTCACATGGCAGACCGAGGAACTCCTGGAGCGTGCCGTCGCCACCGATGGTCACATCGTGCGGGTGCGCCCAGAGCTCGTGGTGGAGATTGCCCTCGATGGCGCACAGAGGTCCACGAGGTACCCGGGGGGAGTTGCATTGCGGTTTGCCAGGGTTCGCCGGTATCGCACCGACCGCGGCGCGGACTCAGCGGATTCGCTGGATGCGGTTCGGGCACTTCTGCACTGAACCGGCAGGGTTCAGCTGTGGTTGTGCCGCAGGGTTCAGCTGTGGTTGTGCCGCATGGTTCAGCTTGCGGCCATGGCCTCGAGCATGGGCACCTTCACCGCCCGCCGGGCCGGAAGCAGGCAAGCCAGCAGGGAAATCACAAGTCCGGCAGCAAAAATCAGGCCCATTCGGCCCCATGCCAGAGACACAGCGTCGCCGGTGATGCCTTTCACCACGGACCAGCCAACGAGCGCCCCCGACGTCACGCCGACAATCGTGCCCAGGAGGCCGATCAGGATCCCTTCGATTCGGACCATCGAACGCACCTGTGACGACGTCATTCCAAGCGCGCGGACCATGCCGAGTTCGCGCCGCCGTTCATGAATGCTCAGGTTCATCGTGTTGATGATTCCGATGAGGGCGATCAGCACGCTGAGACCGAGAAGGCCGTTGATTGCCGCAATCAGGAAATCGATTGCCTGACCTACCACCTGGCCGACGAAGTTGCCCGGAACGACTACCACGCCCGTGAATCCCGAAGTCAGCGAATCAAGGGTCGCCCCGAGGTTCTCGACTTCGCCGGGTGCGGAGCGCACATAGACCTGCACGACCGGTCGTTCGCCGGCAAGCCGGGTGAACAGGTCATCGTTCACCACCGTGGCCAGGAAGATGGTGTCCAGACTCAGTTCGAACTGGGCAACTATCGGAACCTCGACGGTGTTGCCGTCTGGATCGATCAGCGAGAGAGTCTCGTCGGCACTTGTGGACTGCGTCCCGCCGGGATCGCTCTGTCTGGCCTCAGGATCGAAGGGCCCAGGTCCCTCAGCGTCACGGCCTGCTCCGGGCCCGGCAAACGCGCCGACTCCCGAATCGGCGGCGCCTTCCCCGCTTATCACCTGGTCAAGGGATCCCGTGCTCGCTGAGAATCCGGCTGTGTTCTGCAGTGCCTCAACATCGCTGCCCGAGATCAGGACTGAATCGCCCGAGGTGGTCGTGATGGCGGCCGACCGAATCGGAGCCGTGGCATCGACGCCGTCTGCGCCGGCAATCTCGTCGACCAAGCCTTGGGGAATCGCCGTCTCACTGACCACGATGAAATCGGATTCGGAGAGGTCCGCGATCTCCATTTCGATCCAGTCCTTCAGTGCGGTGCCGGCCACGGTGACGAGCGTGACGAGGAACAGCCCGATCACCAAGGCGTTTGCGGTGGTCGCCGTGCGCTTCGGATTCCGGACCATGTTGTCTGCTGCGATTCGGCCCGTCATCGATGGTCTGAGGAGCACTCCCGCCAACCTGCCGTAGAGCCGGGCCAACAGCGGCCCGCCGACGACCACACCCAGAAACAGCAGCAGGGCTCCGGGACCCAGGAAGTACCACTGTGAGGCCGAAAACGCGTTCAGGCTCAGCAGGACGATGCCCGAGATCAGAAAGAATCCACCGACGTACATCCGCAAGGAACTGGTGCCGGAATCGTCCACCGCCGCCTGGCGCATAGCTTCCACTGGCCGCGAACTTCCTGCACGCCATGCCGGGAGCATCACGGACACGAGCGTGATGAGTGTGCCGGCGAACAGTGTGAGCAGGATGACGCGTGGGTTGATGGATATGCCCACACCGGGGAGGCGCACATCGAAGCGGTCGAGCACGTACTCGATCAGTCGGGCAATTCCCATGCCTGCTGCGAGGCCGGCGAAACTCGCCAGCAACCCGAGCAGGGAACCTTCGAGCAACAGGGAACGGCGTACTTGGGAGGGTGTGCCGCCGATCGCCCGGACAAGCGACAGCTCCTGGCTCCTCTGGCTGACAACCACGGTGAATGTGTTGTAGATCACGAATCCGGAGACGAAGAGCGCGAGTAATGCGAACCCGGTCAGGATCGGCGACAGAATCGACAGGAACTCCTCGGTGGTCTCGGTCTGCCGTGTCAGGAAGTCCTCGCTGTCGAGGACCTCAGGTGATCCCGGCAGGGAAGTGTCCAAGGCGGCGATGACTGCATCAGGTGTGTCGCTGGAGATGAGGATCTGCTGCCAGCCGGGGTGGCCTCCGGTGAGGACCTCCTGTGCCCACCCGGCAGACATGAAGACGGTTCCGCCCGAATCCACCGAAGGGGCGGCTCCAAACGAACTGATGCCCACGATCTCGGCATCCATCTCGCCGCTCGGTGTGTTGATGACCACTGTGTCGCCAACTGTGAGCGTGCCGTCCTGCGCGGTTTCGGTGTCCACAACGATCTCACCGGCCGCGGTGGGAGGAGAGCCTTCATCGATCGTGATCGGGTTCAGGGTGTGGTCTTCGATCCACGCGCGACCCTGACTCCGGCTGCGTACTGCCGTCCCGTTTGAGTCGGCGATGGTGGTTTCGGCAACGAACTCGCCGGTTGCTGAGTTGACTCCTTCGGTGGATCGAACCTCCTCCAGCACGGCGGCATTGAGTGACCCCGAACGGTGTTCACCGGGGTCCGCCGGGGCCAGAACCGCGACGTCGACACCCGCATACTGGATTGCGGCGTCGCCTTCCACGCTCGCCGACAGGGACTGCGTGATCATCAGGCCGGCGGCCAGAAATGCGGTGCCGGTGGCCACCGCAATGGCGGTTGCGAGCAGTCGACCGAGATTCGCTCGGAGGTTCTTGAGGGTCAGACGCAGCACGGTCAGCCCTGAAGTGTGCCCATGTGCGACAGGACTTGGTCGCGGGTGGGATTCACAATGTCGTCCACGATCTGCCCGTCGGCCAGGAACACGACACGGTCCGCATACGTGGCAGCCCCGGGGTCATGGGTGACCATCACCACGGTCTGTCCGAATTCGGCCACAGCTTGCGCCATGAAGCCGAGGATTTCCGCCGACGATCGCGAGTCCAGGTTTCCAGTGGGTTCGTCGGCGAAGATGATGTCGGGTCGTTCCACGAGCGCCCGAGCAACGGCCACCCGCTGTTGCTGGCCGCCGGAGAGTTCCGATGGCCGGTGCCCCAAACGGTCTGAGAGGCCCACGGTGTCGATGACCCTCTGCATCCATTCGGGATCGGGCTTGGATCCCGAGAGGTCGAGTGGGAACGTGATGTTTTCCTTGGCGGTGAGCGTGGGCAACAGGTTGAATTGCTGGAATATGAATCCGACCTGTTCCCGTCTCAACAGCGTGAGACGCTTCTCGCTGAGGGTCGAGATCTCGACGTCGCCGATGATCACCTGGCCCTGATCGGGCCGATCGAGTCCGGCAGCCACTTGCATCAGCGTGGTCTTGCCGGAACCGGAGGGTCCCATGATTGCGGTGAACTTGCCCGCTTCGAATCCCACGGTGACGCCGTCGAGAGCGATTACGCGGGTGTCGTCGTGGCCGAAGATCCGGTAGGTGTCGATCACTTGCGCCGCCCACTTGAGCGCGGTGGGAGGTGCGGATTGGGTGAATTCTGAAGGTGTGCTCATCTTAAAGGTGTGCTCATCTCAAAGGTGTGCTCATCTCAACTGACTGTTTTCGCATCGCTGTTTGGTCGCGTCGTGCAGACGTTGGTCCGGACCGGTCGGGCAGTTTGGCATGCTCGGTGTCGCAGGACAACCGATCAGATCCGCTGGTCGGTTGAAGCTCCTCAGTCCAGGCTGATCCAGTTCAGTGGATCCTGTTTGTAGAAATCCTCGAGAACTGAATACAGCTCCCAATGCTCGTGATTGAGGGTGCGCGGGTCGGAGAAGAAGGATTCTGTCGCCACTGCAAAGAACTCCGCAGGATTCACTCCCGCGTAGCTGCGCAGGCTGTGCCCCCCATGGCCTTTTGCAGCCATTTCATATGCATGGGTACAGACTTTCACCCAGTGATCGAATTGATCCGCAGTGGCCATCGGTGGTGTTCCGTCGGCACTGCCGTCGAGCATGTCGATCTTGTGCGCGAACTCGTGGAACACCACGTTGTGCCCGAGTCCAGCGTGGCGTGCGTCGTTGTTCACCTGATCCCAGGCCACCAGCACGGGGCCGTGGAAGTTTGCCTGACCGAGAATGGGCACCGGATCGTCCGACACCAATCCGCTCACCTGTGAGTGCTCTCCATGCATGACCATCGTGGAAGGGTGCACAACGATCGCCTTCACGTTGCGGTAGGAATCCGTGGGTAGTTCGAGGATCAGCAGCGCTGCTTGGGACGCTATGACCAACATCATCTCGTCGGTGACCTCGAAGTCCTTGGCTGCTTCCCAGCTTTTCGTGGCAATCATGTCGAGTGTGAGCGCCTCGAGCCTTACGCGGCGATCGGGATCCAGTCGTTCCCACCAGGCGAATCGTTGCGCACAGATGACGCGCCACTCGTCGAGGAACCCAGCTTCGAGGGTCTCGCGCTTCACGCGATGGTGCCTGGTCTCGAACAATCTCATGGGTGCGCAACTTGGCTCATGGCTGCTCAGTCTGGTGCATGTGGGTCTGCGCGTGCAGGGGTTCGAATCACCCGCCGGAGATCCATTCGGTGAGCAGATCGAAGAATGCCGGATCAGCGCCAACATAGCCGGAGAGGATTACCTCGGTCTGCGGGTTTCGGGCTCTGGCTGCCTCCACGATTTCGGGAATCTCGCCGGTCACGTGGTTGCCGGCGTGGACGAACAATGGCAGGAGACGCACGGAACCCGCGGCGGCCGCGGCTGCATCGATGGCTTCGCCGATCGAGGGTTCGGCCAGTTCGAGGAAGGCAGGCACAACATTGGCGTGAGCTTGTTCGCCGAGGGAACCACACAACATGTGGTGATTGTCGTTTGCCGTCTGGCTCCGGCTTCCGTGGGCGATCAGAATTATCACTTCGCCGGCTGGGGTGTTGTCTGGCACGCTCGCAACGGTAGATTCCCGGGTCGTGACTGACAACGCAGATGCGAACGGCAGCGGCGCCGAGGCCGCACCACGAACCGACGCGGCAATCAAGGGTGGCTCTCCGGAGCAGGACTCCACTGAGCGCCGCGTGGGCGTTGGTCCCCACATCCAACCCTGGCCGGATGACCCCCGACTTGATCCGGAACTCCTGGCCGAAGGGGATACCCGAAACGTCATCGACCGCTTCCGCTACTGGCGCCACGATGCCATCGTGGCGGAACTGGCTGAAAACAGCTTTGAATACCACGTCGCCGTAGAGAACTTCGAGCACGACTTCAACATCGGCACGGTGGTGCGCAATGCCAATGCGTTCGGTGCGGCTGGAGTTCACATCGTGGGTCGGCGCCGCTGGAATCGGCGGGGTGCGATGGTGACCGACCGGTATCTGGAGGTCCGGCACCATCGCGATGTCGTGGATTTTGTGTCCTGGGCCGCTCAGGAGGATCTTGTGATCGTCGGCATCGACAACATCGAGGGGTCGGTGCCGATCGAGGCAACTCCCATGCCGGCCAACTCGGTGCTCCTCTTCGGCCAGGAAGGGCCGGGACTTTCTCCCGCTTCCCGGGAGGCCGCAACAATGATCTGCTCGATCGAGATGTACGGCTCGACGCGATCGGTCAACGCCGGAGTTGCCTCCGGGATTGCCATGTACCAGTGGCTCCTGACCAACGGTCCGGAGGCCTCTGTTGACGGATCCTTGGGGTTCTGTTGACGGACCCTGAGGTCTCTTACAGATTCAGCTGGAGGTTTCCCCGAGGGATCTGAACTCTTCCCAGATGTCATCCGCATCCGAGCGACCCTCGAGCGAAAACCTGATCTCGCCTTCCAGGGTCTGGATCATGGCCTCGCGTCGCACTCCCGTGGCCTCGGTTCGTGCCACTTGCCAGATGGTGTCGACTATCTCTTCGCCGCTGTGGTGTTTCCCCGAATCGCCGATCACCGTGCGGTCACGCAACTCGGTGAGTGCCGTTCGCAAGTATTCGACGTGCGGCGTTTCATCTGCGCGAATGCAATTCACGATGAACGCGGCCTTACCGTTTCCAGCCACCAGTGAGTCGTCGGACAGCAATGCCTCAGCCCAGGTGAAGGTGTGGAAGGCGGATATTTCAATCATCAGGAGTCGGATCATCCGCTGCAACAGCAGATCGAGATGTGCGTTGATGTCGTCGGGCAGCAGTCGGGATGGTTGGGCTGCCGGCCCGGGCGCTCCGCCGGGGGCGACGATCCCCATGCGCTCGAGCATGATCTGCGTCTGGTCTTCGGTGATCGGGTTCTCGAACGCAATGTCGCGTGCCGCAAACCACATGTCTCTGTGGCCTGCCTCGACAACGCCATCTTCTTCCCAGCCCGCCTCGTCCCGGGAGTGGGCCTCGATCAATCCCTTGTCGAGGTGGGCAAGCGCGGTTCCGCTCATGTCTTCAACAATCATCGACTGGAGGTCGGGCACTTCGGTGAAGCGCAGGAACGAACCGAATCCCTCAACCGTGCCTATTCGTGTGAGGCTCGAGATCACAGATTCCGGGGCGCCTCGACGCAGGAGCATCCGGGTCTGCTCCAGAGTCGGAAAGTTGGCGGGCCAGTCGTTGATGCGGACGTCGATGAGTTCGGAGCCCGCGAAATGTTTCAGGTGGTTGGTCTGCCAAGCTGCAATCGCGGGAACCCGATACTTGGTCCGCGGAGAGATGTAGCTTCCGTCGTCGTCGAGGCCGCCGTGGCACACGATGCCATTGGCGATCAATGGTTCGGCAACGTCACCCGTGTCGAGGAGTTCTGTGGTGGAATAGGTCAGCTGGCTCATTCGTTTCCCCGTTCGTTCCCCGAGTCCGGTGGAGATCCAGAAGCATACTGGTCAGTTCACAGATCGAAAGCTCAGCTGTGTGGTGCAATTGAAAGACCGCAGAAGGTAGAGCCTTGCCGATTCGGAGAGACGTCATGGTCGGCTTCTGAAACCGGTGTCATCGATGAGGTGGCTGTTGTCTTTCTGTCTTTTGTCTTTCTGTCTTTTGTTGTCTTTCTGTCTTTCGGCCCGACCTCAGAGACATGCCCTGGCGGGGTGCGCTGGTATCGTTCGCCACGGTGAATTCATCTTCAGACGATATTCCGGACACGGCCGGAGGGCCGGAGGAAATCATCGATTCCATCGCTGCGTTGCGAATGTTCGATCTGACCGATCGGGTGGCGATTGTCACGGGCGCGTCCTCCGGTCTGGGCAACCGATTTGCGCGCGTTCTGCACGCCTCGGGAGCCACGGTCGTGGTGGCAGCGCGCCGCATGGACCGCTTGGCTGAACTGGTCGATGGTTTGGGGGAGCGGATCCACCCGGTGCAGTCGGATCTGACAGATGGCGAGGCGCGCAAGCGACTCATGGGTGTCACCGCGGAGATGGGTCGTTTGGACATACTGGTGAACAACGCCGGCTACTCAGGCGTGCAACCAGCCGAGTCCGAACCGCTGGAGCACTATCAACGCACGATGGACATCAATCTCCATGCTGTGTATCACCTGTGTCAGATGGCCGGCGCTGTGATGATCGATCAGGGCAGCGGAAGCATCGTGAACATCGCTTCGATCCTGGGATTCGTCGGATCCGCTCCGATCAAGGAGGCCTCGTATTGTGCAGCCAAGGGCGCGGTTGTGAACCTGACCCGGGCGCTCGGAGCGGAGTGGGGCCGTAAGGGCGTGAGGGTCAACGCCATAGCGCCCGGGTGGTTCCCATCCGAGATGACACAGGAGGGGATGTTCGACGATGAATCAGGACTCGCCTTCATAGAGTCGAACACGCCGATGGGGCGTGGGGGACTGGAACACGAACTCGATGGTGCGCTGTTGTACCTCGCATCCGATGCCTCGAGCTACGTGACGGGCCAGACCATCGCCGTGGACGGCGGCTGGCTGGCCCGCTGACAGTCAGGGAACGGAGTTTCCGGTGGATCCAGTGCCCTTTGGCGGCACGGGATGCAGCGGAAGATCGACAGTGCCTTGTTGGTGTCAGCCGAGGGCCGGGCTGCCGGCGAATGCCGGCGGATCCCCCGGCTTGGGATACTCAGGTCGGTTCCACGCAAGGACCTCGGCCAAGTGGTTGGTGATCGGTTTCCAGGTTTCCGGGGACCAGCCGTTGGCCCTTCCGACCAACTCCTGACTGGTGCTGACGTGAACCAATGCCGGAATCTGTTCCAGACCCAGAGCCTTCACAACTTCGCGGTCGGGGTCACAGAAGGTGAGAACGTTCTCGACGTGCGGTCCGAGGAAGGTGCGGGCATCGTCCTCGTCGGCTGTGACCAGCCAGGCCACGCGGCAGTCGGCTTCGCGGAGTTCAAAAAGAATTCGAGAAGCAGTCTCGAGAATCCAGGAACTCTCGATTTCGTATGGATCGATGGCCACGGCAACGAAGTGGAAGAGTTGGGTCTGGTCCGCCAGCGAAACAGGGTTGCCGCCGATGGGATGGAGTTCGACGTCGGTGTTGAATGCCACGGTCAGCGACGATAGCGCGCAGTTCGGGCCCCACCGAAGTCTCTGCGGACCTAGGATCGGTGCCGTGCACCCCATAGAGCGGCTGCGCTTCGTGGCCAGAGCCCAGGATCTTCCTTCAGCAACGCTGGCTGCTGAGGCCGCCTCGGCACTCGTGATGTTTTCAGATGAGCCGGCTGCTCTGGTTTCGGCGAGTCGCCGCGTGCTCTCCCGGCAGCTTTCGTGTGGACCTCTGTGGTGGGTATGTGCTCGCCTGCTGGCTGCCGGACGGGTGAGGGACGCAGCGGCCGAAGCCATATCCGAACTGGAATCCGATACAACGATCGCGTCGTCGTCGCTTGCACTCGACGGTCTCGCTACCGAGCGGTCCGCCGCTGGGTTCAACGCTGATGACGATTCCACCGAGGATGTCGAGTCTGATCTGGATCAGCGCGTTCACCCGGGCGAACTCGGCGTTGAGTTGATTGACGCGAGGGTGATCGGTGAAGGAGCGGCCATTGTTGACGGCGCTCGTTGGGAAACCTTTGATCGATCCGCGCGGCAGCGGTGGCTCGTCGGAGGTGTCGGGCACCATCTGCATGAGAATCTCTGGTCATCGCTGGTGACTCACTGGAGTGATTCGCGGGCGGCACTGGATTCCTGCGAGGTGCTGGTGCCGATCGAAACATTCACACACGTGGTCGGCCCGTCCGGGCTGGTATCGGTCAATGAACTTGGTGAACCCGATTGTCCGATGGCTCCCGAATTGGCGCGCCTCGCAGGCTGAATCCCTGGTCCTTCGTGCGGCTGCATCCCTGGTAGCGATCCCTGGTAGCGGTGCCACATCCATGGCCGTTGGAGCGGCTGCGGGTGATCCTGATCCCCTGGAGCGGTCGCAGACCTGCCGCCTCGCTGATAACTTCGCCATCCATGGGTCAGATCGTCGAGTTTCCAAGTAATGGGTCCTCCGCCAGCGGTTACTTCGCGGCGGCCGAAGGAGGCAGTGGCCCCGGGGTTCTGGTGATTCAGGAGTGGTGGGGCCTGGTGCCGCACATCCGCGATGTTGTCGACCGGTTCGCGGCCGCAGGGTTCTCCGCACTGGCTCCGGACCTTTTCCACGGCGAAACAACGTCTGAACCGGACGAAGCCGGCAAGCTCATGATGGCGCTCAACATCGAACGTGCCTCCAGGGACATGAGCGGATCGATTGCATTCCTTCTCCAGAGTGACGCCGTGAGCACAGAGAAGGTCGGGGTCATCGGTTTCTGCATGGGAGGCGGATTGGCAATGGTGGTGGCGTGCAATGAACCCGAGTCCATAGGTGCGTGTTCGCCTTTCTACGGCCTGATTCCGTGGGAATCGGTCAAGCCGGACTTCTCCAAGCTCCAGGCTCCGCTACGGGGCCACTTCGCAGAACTCGATCCCTTCTTTGGTCCTGAAGCCGCCAAGGCCCTTGAGCAGGAACTCAAGGATCTCGGCAAGGACGCCGAGATCAAGGTGCACGCAAACGTGGATCATGCATTCTTCAACGACGACCGCCCGGAGGTCCACGACACTGAGGCTTCGGCTGAGGCGTGGGAGTCGATGCTGGATTTCATGCGCAACACTCTGGTCTGAAGTCGAGGCCGACCGATCTCACATCACGTGCGGAACTGATCAATCTTGCGAGTCCTGGTAGTCACCAACGATCTCCCACCACGTGTGGGTGGCATCCAGTACTACGTTGACCAGCTGTGTCGTGGAATGGTGGCTGCGGGCGACACCGTGGTTGTGTACGCATCCACATCCAGGGGTTCGGCCGAGTTCGACCGGACAGCGCCGTACGAAGTGATTCGGGAGCGTTCCCCTGTGCTGCTCCCGACCCTCCTGGTGCGCCGCCGAGCCGTGGAGCTGGTGAAACGGATGGACGCAGAGGTGATCGTGTTCGGTGCTGCGTTCCCACTGGGGTTGATGGGTGCACACATCAGGTCCTGCACCGGAGTGCCGTATCTTTCCTTCACCCACGGACTTGAGGTGTCAGCGGTTCGGATGCCGTTCGGTTCAGCGGTACTCGGACAGATCGGCCGCAAAGCTGATGTGGTCACCTATGTCTCGAACTGGTGCGAATCCTTGTTGGCTCCAGCCTTCGGCAGCCATCCGGAGCACGTCCTGCTTCCACCCGGAATCGATGACTCTGAGTTCAACGAGGCGGTCTCAGGTGTTCAGATCCGTGCGCTCCACGGTCTTGAAAATGCTCCGCTGATCGTGTGTGTGTCCCGGCTGGTCGAGCGAAAAGGTCAGGACAAGCTGATCGGGGCACTGTCGGCGATTCGTTCCGAAGTGCCCGATGCGCGGCTGATGATCGTCGGGGGAGGACCACAACGCGGCGCTCTCGAGCGCTTGGCCGACCGACTCGGGCACTCGGACCATGTGGTGTTCGCCGGCCAGGTTCCCGAAGGGGAGCTGCCCAAGTACTACGCAGCGGCCGACGTATTCGCAATGCCGTGCCGCGAGCGGCGGTTGGGTCTGGAGGTGGAAGCATTCGGGATCGTGTTCATCCAGGCTCAGGCGGTTGGTGTGCCGGTGGTGGCGGGAAACATCGGGGGAGTGCCCGACACCCTCATTGATGGCAAAACCGGCAGTCTTGTGGATGGCACAAGCACCTCAGAGGTCGCATCCGCCGTTGCCCGGCTGCTGAACGACCAAGACCGCGCAGAGATGGGTGAAATGGCCGCCAGGCGAGTCCGCGAGAACTTCACCTGGACGGCCCGCACCCAACAGTTGCGTGACTTGTTGTCTCAGATGGCCGACAGGGCTTCTGAGTAGCTGGCGAATTCCCGAGCCTCACCGAGGCCGCTCGAGGCGAACACGGACTTGACGCGACCGTCGACGCCCACGACCACTGTCTGGCGTAGTGCGCATCCGAGGTTCTCGTCGAAGCAGTCGTATGCACGTGCAACTTCACCGTGAGGCCAGCCGTCCGAAAGCACCGGAAAGTCGAAACCTTCTTGTGACTTCCATTCCTTCTGGCTTGGGGAGCGGTCACACGAGATGGCCAGCACCTGGTTGTCGGCATCGTTGAACTCCGAGAGGTTGTCGCTGATCTCGCAGAGTTCGTCCTGGCACGTCCCGGTGAAGGCAAAGGCGACGAATACGATGGTCACCGACTGCTTGCCGTGGAAGTCGGCGAGCTTCACGGTTTCGCCTTCGGTGTCCTTCAGCGTGAATTCCGGTGCCGGATCGCCGATGTTGATGCTCATTGTGGTCTCCTGGGGGCCGTTCGGACCTGCGACTGCGTGTCCGTGGGTTGGGTTGTCGAATTGTGTTCCCCAGCATGGCATCTCATCGGTGTCAGCTCCCAGTGGGCTCCGGTGATGCGAATCGTCTGGTCAGCCAGTCGGTCAGGTAGGAGTTCACCTGATCCGGATACTCCTGCTGTACCCAGTGCCCGGCTCGCTCGACCATGTGGGTTTCCAGGTCCGTGCAGACTGCATCCATGCCTTCGGCCATCGAGGGGGGCAACGCCGGATCCCACTGCGCGGTAATCATCAGAGTCGGGATGTCGAGCACCTTGGTTCCGATATCCGGATGCGCCACCGACTCGGCGTCGATGTTGCGGTACCAGTTGATGGCGCCGCGGAAACCGGTGTGGTTGAACGTGTCGATGTAATGATCGAGTTCCTCGCGGCTCGCGATCTGGTCGCCCAATCCGCTGAGTTCCTCGATTCGCCTGAACGGGTTGAAGTCCATGCCCTCGCCGCGTCCGATGCCGTCGTCGGCCATTTCCCGGGGATCCCTGCCTGCCACCATGAGATTCTCGAACACAGGGGCAACGCGGTCGTCGAGGAAGGATTCCGCAACGCCGGGCTCCTGGAACCACAACATGTACATCTTGTCGGGATCGGGGAACAGTGCCCTGAGCAGTTCCGTTGTGGCAAACGGCTGGTAGGGACTGCAGATGCCGACCACACCAGCGGTCCGCTCCGGGAAAAGAACCGGCATGGCCCAAGCCACGTAGCCACCCCAGTCGTGTCCCACGAAGATCGCCTTGTCGATTCCGAGTTCATCGAGCATGTCGGCCAGGTCACCGGCGAGGTTGGCCAGTCCGTATGCGTGTATGTCCGCCGGTGCCGTGGTGGAGCCATAACCTCTCTGGTCCGCGGCGATGGCTCGGAATCCCGCATCAGCGACCGCCGGCAGCTGGTATCTCCATGAATACGCGAGCTCCGGAAATCCGTGGCAGAAAACAACCGGAACACCGTCGTTGTCCTCACCCAGGCGGTGCACGGACATGGTGATCACGTTCTGATCGTCAGCCGGCGTATTCGCTCCGGAGAGTGCGAGGGGCGTTGCCTCGGGGAAGGTCCACATCGGAGGAACCGTAGTCAAGATCCCCACGGCCTGGTTGGAGAACCCAACCCGGGGTTGCGGGGATTCCGAGTGCTGGAACCACGATTCGGCCATGCGTACCGTCAGAGGAAGCGCCGGCGCCCGGGAGCTACTCGGTTGGCGTGACTCCGTTACGTGATTGCGGCAATGGCTGCGCATGGAATGCCGGATCCACATGGCCAAGCTACCGGGGCCCGCTAGCTCCAGAGGTCGGTCCAGTGCTGGCCCAGCCAATCGGCCATGGCGCCACCGAACTTCATGGCCAGCAGTGTCGCCGTGACTGCGATCACTCCCATGATGATCCATGTTCTGGTCGGAATCCTGCCGTCCTCGGGTATCCCGGGAATATTGCGGCGAATCAGGCGGATCGTGCGCTTTGCCCAGGCGAAGGGGAGCATCGACAACCCGATGATGATGATCACCCAGCCGGGGCCCGGCAGAGGCAGCAGCGCAATTCCGGCGCCGATGATCATGATGCCGCCCACCGCTCGGAGGCTTCGAATGATGACACCCCGCCGCAACTCTTTTTCGGATTCAACCTCTTCTGTGCGGAGCTGTTCAGCCTCGAGTGCAGCGTCCGCGACGGTTGAGAAAGCGTCGCGGAACGGGTGCTCCGGGTGTTCCTCAGCCCCGCCATCATCGGCTTCGCCTTGATGGTCGTCTTGGGGGTCCCCGGGCGCATCCACGGGTTCAGTGTCGCGCGTCAACTCCTGTTCGGGTAGAACAGGTCCATGGCTGACGGCAAATCCGACACCTCGAAGAACAAGACCGGCAAGAAGTCGCCTGCAAGGAAGAAGGCGGCGGCTTCTGGTTCCAAGGCGAAGTCGCCGGCCAAGAAGCCGGCCTCGAGGAAGAAACCAGCTTCGAAGAAGAAGCGTGCGCCCGCCAAGACGGCCTCCGGGAAGAAGGGATCAGCCGCCAGGGCCAAACGTTCCGGATCGAAATCCACCGCAGTGCCAAAGGCATCCACGGCACTGCCAAAGGCAAAGCCCAGGGAGAAACCATCTGAGTCCGTCCAGGATTCCGGGGAGCGGGGCACGGGCAAGGACAGGACAGCGAAGGCTTCTGGACCTGCGGGCCTGTCGCCCGGGCATGTGACTCCGCCATCGGGCAAGCCACCGGCAGCGGCGAATGCCCCTCAGGCGCTCACATTGTCGATAACCGACGATTTCCTGAATGACATCTCATTGCTTGGCCTGGCCGATGGCATACCGCTGCAAACCGTGGAGCAGGAAGTGACTCTGCCCGCGATGGGCGAGGTGACGCTCTCGCTCAGTCTGACGGTCACCGGACTGGAGTTCGATCTTCGCTCGGATGATGACGGCCAAGCTCGAGTCACAGTTCTCGGTGTCGGCGACGTGGAGACCAGGACGCTCGACTATGAGGGCGACAAGGTGGGCCCGCTGGATTCGGGAATGCCATCTTCGCCCGCCCCGCTGCCCGTTTCGTTGACCTGTCTGGTCGATCCGTTCGTTGAGTTGCGGGAGGACCATTCGCTGTCTGTCGGAATCGATCTCCGTGGAGCCACACTCATCAATCTCGGCATTGATGCCGGCGGACCCACACCGGAAGGTGTCGACTCGGACGCCTGGACCGGCGTCCTTCAGATGACCTCGATGATGTTCGCCATGATGGGCGACCAACTCTTCACGGGTCTGGCTGAGGCTGTGGGTCTGGTGGGAGTGGATCTGGGGCCGGAGGTCGGAAGACTGGTCGCGGAGTTGGGTGCAGACACGGGTCCAGCCGAAGTCCGGATCTCCTCCGGTGTGCTGTCCATTGGATTGGCAGCCAACTCCGATACCGAAGGTCGGGCAATGCCTGTTCCGGTGGCCGGCAAACGATTCGGTGTGAGTGTGGCGAGTTCCGGAGTTGACCGACTGGTCGCCCTGATCATCGAGAGGGCCGCCGGCGGATTGCCGTTGCCCTTCGAGATGGATGTGTCACTCGGCGAACAACAGGTCCGCAGTACCCTGCGGCAGCAACGTCTGGCCGAATGGCTGCCGGACCTCCGGTCTTCGGTGAACACCGAGATCAAGGTGCGATTGATGCGCGGTCAACTCGAAGTGATGGTGTCTTCCGCCTGGATCGAACTGCCGTCGGTGGTCCCCGGATTCGTGAACAGGTTCAACCGGCGCCTCGGTTCGATGTTGTCGCTGGCCCCGCTGCGATTCGGCCTGCCGACCACGATTCACCTTCCGGCCGGTGACGATGGTTCCACGATTGCAGTTCGCGTGGATGACCTCCGCGTGGGACCGGATGGCCTCGGTGTGGTGTTGGTGATCACCTGATTCACAATCTCGGCAGACGAACCATTGCATTCCCCCGGCGCCAAGGGTCGGGAGTGGCATGGGAGGAGAGAACCAGTGTTGGAAAAAGGTTCAGAGGTTCAGGATTTCGAGCTGGATGACCAGTTCGGGAAGTCTCGTAGGCTTTCGACTTTGCTCGAAACCGGACCGGTTGTGTTGTTCTTCTATCCGAAGGCGATGACCACCGGGTGCACCAGGGAGTCCTGCCACTTCCGCGATCTCTCAGCGGAGTTCGAAGCGGTCGGCGCCCAGCCCGTCGGCATCTCGGCTGACAGCGTGGACCGGCAGAGCGCGTTCGATGCCCAGAACGGCTTGGGAATGCCGCTGCTCTCGGATCCCTCGCGCAAGGTGGCAGCGATGTTCGGCGTGAAGCGGCCGGGGCCGTTGGTGAACCGTCGAGCGACGTTCGTGATTGCTCGGAATCGCGAAATTCTCGGCGCGTTCAGCAGCGAGATGAACATGAATCGCCACGCTGATGACGCGTTGGCAGTCTTGAAGGCCAACGGCTGAGCCGTCTGGCGCCGGATCAGCCGATCTCGGATGCAGTTTCGGCAAGCTCGTCGCGGAAGTCGGGATGAGCGATTCCCACGAGGGCCTCGGCGCGCTCGCGAACCGTCAAACCGGACAGCTCCGCACAGCCGTATTCGGTGATGATCACGTCCACCTGGTGCCGGGGCGTGGTGACCAACATCTCGGGCGCCAGGTTGGGCACGATCCGGCTGATGCGGTTTTCGCCCGCGCCGCTGGAGGATCGAAGGCAAAGCAGCGATCGATCCTCCAACTCGAGGCCGGCGCCCGCAACGAAGTCCTCGTGCCCACCTGTGCCGGAATGCTGTTGTCCGGCGATGGTGTCCGCCGCCACCTGGCTGAAGAGGTCCACGGCGGTGGCGCCGTTGATCGATATGAAGTGGCGGTTGGCCGCAATTCTTCGGGAGTCGTTCACGACATCCACGGGGAGGAAACGCACGTCCTCGTTGTTGTCGAGCCACTCGTACAGCTCAGGTGTGCCGGCGGCGAACGTGGTCACCGAGAAACCGTCGAACTCACCCTTGTGGTCGTTGGTGACCTTGCCTGCCTTGTAGAGCCGCATCAGTCCGTTGGTGAACATCTCCGAGTGGACCCCGTAACCGCCGCCGCTGCCCTCGGCAAGTCCCGTTGCGATCAGTGACGGGATTGCTCCGATACCCGTCTGGAGGGTGGCCCCGTCGGGGATGAACTCTTCGGCGAACTGGGCAATCTTGCGGTCGGCATCGGTTCCGTCCGCGTCGGCAAGGTCAACCGGTGCGGCATCGCTGTGGATCAGGATGTCGACTTCGTCCACGTGTAAAGCGTGGGGATACTTCGGGGGCAGTCCGACTGTGCGCGGGTATTTGTCGGAGTACTCGGCCACGAGGACGCGATCCGGGTCGGCGCCGGCGCGATGGAATTCGTCCATCGTGGCCCCCGCGTGCAGCGAGAAGGAGAGGTTTCCATGGGCATCGGGCGGTGCGGTGGCGGTGGCCATAACCCGAGGGGCAGTCGCCTGCACGATGGGTCCGAACCGGCGAAAGTCGGCTGGCACGTACTCGATGTTGGCTCCGCTGTCGCGCAGGAACCGTTCGGCCGGTCCAAAGAATCCGCTGCGGAAGCGCACACCCGGTTTTGTGAAGACTTCATAGAGATCGGTGAGCAGGGCACCCGCTACCTCAAGGCCACTCCAGTCATCGCGGGTTCCCAGCGCATGCAGGAACCCAACTGGATGAGCAGGTCCGAGCGCAATTGCAAGATTGTCGTCCGGGGTGAGTCGCTGTACTGCTTGTTCGGGACTCAGGGCTTCGACCATTGGATCTCCAGAGTTGGCGGCGTGTCTGTGCAACCTAATCAAACGGAGGCCCCTGCAGGTAGAGGCCTGCAGGCGATCCGCAGGATGTGCTCCGCGATCAGCCGACCAGATCGCTCCGGTGCCTACGGTTCGCCGAGAATCACCTCGACTGCCAATTCGTCGCCAACGTGGGTAACAACTTCGCCTACCCGGCCTGCGTCGTTGACGTCGGGAGCAACCTGGTCCAGCAATGCCAACTGGGCTGCCGGCGCGGTGATTGACAGTCGGTCCACCGGATTGCGCATCGACACCTTCGCGGACGACTTGGCGCCGCGGATCTCTCCGAGGACTGTGGTGGCCAATTCGAGTGCTGCGCCGTCAGTGGGTCCGCTGGTTGCACGTATTGCTGCGGAGTCTGGCCAGACAGTGCGGTGAATGGTGCCGTTCATCCACCAGGACCAGACCTCTTCGGTGGTGAAGGGCAGGAATGGAGCGAACAGTCGCAAGAGTGTCGACAGCGCCAGCTCCAGGGAGGCAATCGCTGATCTGGGGCCGGACTCCTCGGCGTTGCCGTAGGCGCGGGCCTTCACGAGTTCCAGGTAGTTGTCACAGAATGCCCAGAAGAACGTTTCGGTACGTTCCAGAGCCCGGGCGTAGTCGAACGCTTCGAATGCAGCCGTCGACTCGTCAACGAGATCTGCCAATCCGCAGAGCATCGACAGATCCAGCGGGTTGGTGATGTCCGACACCTTGGTGGCGTTGACTTTGCCGGTGTCGGGATCAACTGCAAAGCCGATTGCGAACTTGGAGGCGTTCAGCAACTTGATGCAGAGCCTCCGGCCGACCTTCATCTGTGATTCATCGAAGGCTGTATCCGTTCCGGGCCGCGCCGATGCGGCCCAGTAGCGCACGGCGTCAGGGCTGAATCGCTCGAGCAAATCGGTGGGGACCACAACGTTGCCCCTGGACTTCGACATCTTCTTGCGGTCCGGATCGAGAATCCAGCCCGACAACGCAGTGTCGGACCACGGCACGTCACCGAACTCGTAATGGCTGCGGAGCACAGTGGAGAAAAGCCACGTTCGGATGATGTCGTGGCCCTGGGGGCGCAGGTTCATGGGGAAGGTGCGGGAGAAGAGATCTGGATCTTCTCGCCAACCGCAGGCGATCAGGGGAGTGAGCGATGATGTGGCCCACGTGTCGAGGATGTCGGGATCCCCGGCGAAACCCCCGGAAATCCCTCGCTGGTCCTCGGTGTATCCCGCAGGACACTCTGCCTGCGGATCAACAGGCAGCGACTCTTCAGCGGCGACGATTGGATCGTCGTAGTCGGGTTCGCCCTCAGCGTCGAGCCGGTACCAGACGGGAATCGGAACCCCGAAGTACCGCTGGCGCGAAACCAGCCAGTCCCCGTTGAGTCCGCGGACCCAGTTGTCGAAGCGGTGATGCATGTAGTCGGGATGCCAGTTGATCTGGGATCCGCTCTCGATCAAGGCGTCCTTGAGTTCGCCGGAGCGACCACCGTTGCGGATGTACCACTGGCGCGAAGTGACGATCTCGAGGGGCTTGCTGCCCTTCTCGTAGAACTTGACCGGATGCTTGATCTTCTCGGGATCCCCGATCAGGTCCCCCGAATCGGAGAGCATCTCGATCATCTGTTGCTGCGCTCCGCCAGCACCCTTGCGGGCTATCCGGGCGTATGACTCCTTTGAGAAATCGCTGGTGAGCCACGCCGGGGTTTCTGCTTCGAAGCGACCGTCCCGGCCCATGCAGGCTCGCATCGGCAGATCCAGTTCCCGCCACCAGATGACGTCATTGAGGTCGCCGAAGGTACAGATCATCGCGATGCCGGTGCCCTTGTCGGGCTCGGCCAGGGAATGGGCGACGACGGGAACCTCGACGTCGAATACCGGGGTGGTCACGGTGCTTCCGAAGAGCGGTTTGTACCGTTCGTCATCCGGGTGAGCCACCAGGGCGACACAGCTCACGACCAGTTCGGGGCGGGTTGTGTCGATCAGTACAGGATCGGCATCGGGGCGGGCGAACGCGAGCTTGTGGTAGGCCCCCGGCAGTTCGCGGTCCTCGAGTTCGGCCTGGGCCACGGCCGTTTGGAATGTGACGTCCCACAAGCTCGGTGCAACCGATGAGTAGGCCTCACCCCGCGCAAGATTGTGCAGGAAGGCACGCTGGGAAATGCGGCGACTCTTCTCGTCGATGGTGGCGTAGGTCATTGACCAGTCGATCGAGAGCCCGAGTTTGCGCCAGACATCCTCGAATGCTTCTTCGTCTACTACCAGAAGCTCTTCGCAGAGTTCAATGAAGTTCGGCCGGCTGACCCGGTCGAAGTCGTCTCGCCGCTTCGCCGGCGTTTCGGGTGCTGTGAAATCCGGGTCGTAGGCAACGGTTGGGTCGCAGAGCACGCCGAAGTAGTTCTCCACGCGCCGTTCGGTGGGGAGTCCGTTGTCATCCCAACCCATGGGATAGAAGACCTCTTTGCCGTTCATCCTCTCGAAGCGGGCAATCGCGTCGGTGTGCGTGTAGGAGAAGACGTGGCCAACGTGCAGTGAACCGGACACTGTCGGGGGCGGCGTGTCAATGGAGAAGACGGATTCCCGCTCGGCGGTGCGGTCGAATGTATAGGTGTTGTTGTCGTCCCAAGCGGCGGCCCAGCGCTCATCCAGACCGTCCAGACTGGGCTTGTCGGGGACTTCGCGATTCGACATGGGCTGGGGAGGTGTTGCTGGCATGACGTCCGCAAGGGTAGTGGTCGGTCACCCACGGCCGGAAGGTGGTTTGAACCCAGGGTGTCGATCTGTTCTGGGGAATCCGGGATCCCATTAGGATTGCCACGTGATTCACATGTTCGACACGGCATCTCGAACCGTGAAGGAGTTACAACTGCGCGAGCCTGAGAAGGTATCGATGTACGTGTGCGGTCCCACGGTGTACGGCCCTCCTCATCTTGGCCATGGCCGGTTCGCCCTCGTTTTCGACGTCCTTCGCAGATATCTGACCTGGAGCGGTCTGGATGTCACCTACGTGTCGAACATCACCGACATCGACGACAACATCATCAACCGTGCCAACGATGAGGGAATCTCCTGTGAAGAGGTGGCCGAGACCTGGGAGAAGGTCTGGTGGGAAGCCATGGACAGTATTTCTGTGCTGCGTCCGGATTCCGATCCCCATGCCACCGGATATGTGGCGGAGATGGTGGACCTGATCGGACGATTGCTGGATGCTGACGCTGCATATGTGACCTCGGACGGGATCTACCTGTCGGTGTCCTCGGTGGGGGACTACGGACTTCTGGCGAATCAGTCCCTTGATGAGCTTCTGGCCGGCGGCGGCGACCGGGTCCTCATTGGTGACGAGAAGCGCAATGCCGCCGACTTCGCCGTGTGGAAGTTCGCCAAAGCGGGTGAACCGTCGTGGCCATCACCGTGGGGAGATGGCCGACCCGGCTGGCACACGGAGTGTGTGGTGATGAGCCTCGACCTCCTGGGCGAGGGATTCGACATCCACGGTGGGGGACTGGATCTGGCGTTTCCCCATCATGAGAACGAACGGGCCCAGGCGGTTGCGCTTGGGAGTGAGTTCGCGCGCCACTGGGTGCACAACGGATTCGTGGAGGTCGGTGGCGAGAAGATGTCCAAGTCCCTTGGCAACTTCACTACCTTGACCGACCTCGTGGCCCAACACGATCAGCGGGCCTACCGACTGCTTGTGCTGCAATCGCATTACCGCTCTCCGGTGGAGGTGACCGCTGCCTCGATCTCGAATGCCGAAGCAGCTTTGCGGCGACTCGACAACTTCGCTGACCGCGTGGGCGAGTTGGTTGCGGATCCGCATGCAGCTGTTTCGGGAGCCGGCACCGTCAGCGCGGATGTTGACGGTTGGGGAGGCGATCCCGATGAGCGTGCTGAGCAGATGCTGGCCGAGTTCCGTGAGCGCATGGACGACGACATGGACACTCCCGGTGCGGTTGCGATTGCCTTCACTGGTGTCACCGAGGTGAATCGGTACCTGGATTCCGGTGACGAGGCCGGGGCTGCCCCGGTGGCGAGCACAGTGCTGGAAATCCTCAGCGCGCTGGGCCTCGAAGTCGGTCGAGTCGGTGAGGACATCCCCGCTGACATCGTCGAGATGTGTGCCCGGCGGGATGCGGCGCGTACCGAGCGCGACTGGGCCGTCGCGGATTCACTCCGTGATGAACTGACCGAACTCGGCTGGGTCGTGGAGGACTCCGCTGAGGGCACGGTCGTCCGTCACCCCTGAGTTCAGCCAGCACCCCTGAATCCGGCCAGGTTTGCTCGGCGAACCCAGCCGATTCCCGGCTGGCAAACGCCTGGAGACTGGTCAGAATTGCCCTGCCTGCGATGTTTGCATCTATGTTACCGGCGGGTAACCTACTCATCGGTAACATACGTTTTTGCGCCAGTTCGGCGAGAGAGATCGATGGTGAAATCAAGTGAGTGACTTCTCCCTTCAGTTGAACGAAGACCAACTCCAGATACAGAGCTGGGTGCACGAGTTCTCCGAGAACGTCATCAGGCCCGTCGCCGAGGAATGGGACGAAAGAGAGGAGTTCCCGTGGCCGGTAGTTGAGGAGGCCGCCAAGATTGGTCTGTACAGCTTCGACTTCATGAGCAACGCGCTTCTCAATGACCCCACCGCACTGACGTTGCCGATTGCCATGGAGGAGCTCTTCTGGGGAGACGCCGGTATCGGCTTGTCGATCTTCGGCTCCGGGCTTGCCGCTGCAGGCATTGCATCTTCCGGCACACCTGAGCAGGTCATGGAATGGGTTCCGCAGTGCTACGGCGACGAGAACAACGTGATGCTCGGCGCATTCTGTGTGTCCGAACCCGACGCAGGCTCTGACGTGTCCTCGCTGCGTACCCGTGCGGTGTACGACGAGGCCAAAGACGAGTGGGTGCTCAACGGCACCAAGGCATGGATTACCAACGGCGGCATTGCCGACGTTCACGTGGTGGTTGCAACAGTTGATCCCAGCCTTCGCAGTCGTGGTCAGGCCAGCTTCGTCATCCCTCCGGGAACCGAGGGGATTTCCATGGGCCAGAAGTACAAGAAGCACGGCATCCGTGCCTCGCACACTTCCGAGGTAGTCCTCGAAGACGTTCGCATCCCGGGCGCGTGCCTCCTGGGTGGCAAAGAGAAACTTGACGAGAAGTTGGCCCGTGCCCGCGAGGCCAAAGAAGGCAAGACCTCGGGCAAGCAGCCGGCGATGGCGACGTTCGAAGCGACCCGCCCGGCCGTCGCAGCCATGGCCGTCGGCATAGCCCGTGCGGCGTACGAGTACAGCCTCGACTACGCCAAAGAGCGTGTTGCTTTCGGCAAGCCGATCATCGAGAACCAGGCGATCGCGTTCATGCTGGCCGACATGGCCACTCAGATCGATGCGGCGCGCCTCCTCACCTATCGCGCTGCCTGGCTCAGCCGCAACGGTGGCGGATTCAAGAACGCTGAGGGCTCCATGAGCAAGCTCCACGCCGGCCGCACAGCGGTTTGGGTGACGGACCGAGCCATTCAGATCCTCGGTGGGTACGGCTACACCCGTGAGTACCCGGTGGAACGCTGGCACCGTGACGCCAAGATCATGGACATCTTCGAGGGCACCGAACAGATCCAGCAGCTCGTCATCAGCCGAGCCATCTCCGGGCTGCGCATCGAGTAGCTCAGGTCCAGGATTTGTAGGTTGATAGGAGGCGGTGGTTCCTTTCCGGGGCCACAGCCTCACCGCGTCCGACCGGATTCTTACGCGTCCGGTGATTCAGTCGTTGAAGAATCCGCGGAGATAGCAGGCCTGGCCGACGTGTTGCAGGCAGTCATCGGCGATGCTGATGAGCCTTGCGCCGAGTGTCACCGGTGGTTCCCAGCTCTCATCCACGATCCGGTCCAGATCTTCGGACCTCAGGTCCGCGATCATGGCTTCGGCGCGGCTCTGCGTTGCCCCGAGGTAGGACAACAGGATGTCCGGACCAGTTGGTTGGACGGCGGCGACTTGTTCCGCGGTGTGTCCAAACCCGATGTCCAAGGGTTCCGGTTCCATGCCGAAGCGATTGGCCCAGCCATATGCAACCCAGAGCTGCGGGACATCCATCTGTTCGGATATCTGATGGTCCTGGACCCGTCCGACGTGCCAGACCAACCAGCCGATGCTGTTGGTTCCGGGACTCGGAATGCGGCGGAGTTCAGCGGCGTCCAGTCCATCTACTGCCAACTTCGCCAATGGCGGGATGCGGCCATACAGATCAAGGAGAAGATCGGTTGCGTCCATCTCCCGATTCCAGCACACAGGTTCCACGTCGGCGCTGCGATTTCAGGAATGCTGGGAGTTGGACGCCGCTGGAGCAACCCTTCGATCCAGCAGCACCGGCGATGAGCGGTCCCGAGGGGCCACCGGGGATTCGCGTCGAGCATTAGGGTGCACCAAACCCGCTGAAGGCTGGAGGACTTGTGGAGATCGAGGAGACGACCTGGATATTCCTGGGTGTCACCGTTGGCATGGTTGCCTACTCGATATTTGCCGTTGCGTTCTACAGGTCACTGCATGCTCGTGACCCTGGCCTCCGCTGGTTCTGTCACACGCTGGATCGACGCAACTCCACGATCGGCAGGGACACGGCCACGAGGCTGTGGGAATACATCGCAATCCCCCTGGTGGTTGTTTTCTCGGCGCTCATGCTCGCTGTGCTCGGCGGAGCCGTGATCGAAGGTCAGGAGTTTGAGGACATATACGCGATCTCGGCGGGAATCGTGGCCGCGGTGCGGATCCTCGTGTATCTCTGGCAGGAACCTGCCAGTGAGCTCGCGAAGATGATTCCGATTGCCTTGCTGTCAGTGGCGATCTTCAGTCAGAACTCGGTGGATTTCGACGAGTGGAGTTCGGGTCTGGCCGAGGCCGGCTTCGAAAACGGTTCGACATACGCGATCCTGCTGATCCTGCTGGAGTGGGGACTCCGACTGGCGTACAACCACTTTTCTGGTCCAGACGATGCGAAATCGGGCGGACCCAGCCCGGCTGACCCCGGCAACGCCGATGCCAGCGAGGTTTCCAGCGAGGCGGGGTGAACCCGGGGCAAGGCGTAACCCGGGCCAAGGTGTATCGATCATGTGGGTCGATGAGGAGCCGTTCGATTCGGAGCTGCTCGCGGACCCGGCAGATCGAATGCGGGCGATCCCGTGAGGCGAGCGATGCCATAACGAGCGATGCCATGAGGAGAACCGTCCCGACGTCGGAGCCGCGGAGCGCGACCAAGCGACTGCGTGGCGCGGCCACGGGGGCCTTCGATAGAGTCGCGTTGTTGGGAGCCCGACGTGGTAACTGCTGACAAACGTACGCACATCAAAACTCTGGCGATACCTGCAGTGCGGGTTCTCGAGCGCCGCGGAGACCCAGCGGAGCACGATGGTGAGCGTGCGCTGGGCGGGATCTCGGTTGTCGACACCACCGAACTCCGCTGGTTTTTCGAAGGACGACTCCCGTCCGATGTGAAGTCGTGGTTCACACGTGCCGGCACAACCGGCGCCATCGAGGAGCGGTGCGACCGCTACCGGCTCGACGACCGGCGCGAGATGGGTGTGAAACGGCGATTTCGACAGACATTGGAACTCAAGGTGCGACGGTCGGTCGGGGAGAAGCTCGTCCTGGATTCAGGTCTCGCGGGTCGGTTGGAAGTATGGCGAAAGTGGAGTCCAGCCGAGGATCTCGTAGAGAGCGACCCGCAGGCGCCGTGGGTGGACGTCCACAAGATTGTCATCAAGCGCAGGTTTTCGGTGAACGGTGACGAGATCATCATCTCGGAGAGCTCGCGGGCAATGGCCGGGACGGGATGTGACGTGGAAGTCACCGCCGTGACCGTGGGCCACATCGAAGCCTGGACGTTCGCCTTCGCTGCGTTCGGGTCGGGGAGGAGCCGCCAAAGCGCCGTTGTCGCCTCTTGGCAGGCGCTCGTGGCCGACATCCAGTGCCCAGAGCAATTCGGGCTCTCCCTTGGTGAAGCGGGCGGGTATCCGCAGTGGCTTTCCCACCTGAGCTCGCTGAATCGAGTTGTCTCCCCCTCGAAAGTCGGAATCCCCGGCACCTGCAGCGGAGCCGGCTGAGCGTTCCGGCGGTCGGGCGGATGGAACCAGTCCTCGGACACCACGCGATCACGGCAGCTTTGCGCTCTCACGCAAAGGTTGGAGTGCTAGATTCCGGTCCGATCACAGGGCATTCAGCCGTGATTTTGTATCTACCGGGAGAATTGGATGGCCGGCTCCTCGGATCAGTCTCAATCGGACAAGTCAACGGACGAAGCGGGCAAAGCGGCCGGGTCGCCGGACCCTGAGCCGTCAGGCATTGCCCGGCTGGTCCCGATAATCGGCTGGTTGCCCCACTACAACCGGCGTTGGCTCCGGCCGGACCTGATCGCCGGAGTGACTGTGGCCGCTCTGGTGGTCCCGAAGTCGCTGGGTTATGCGGGCATTGTCGGAGTTCCTGTCCAGAACGGACTCTATGCAGCGGCAGCGGGAGCGATCCTGTATGCACTGTTCGGGACATCCCGCCAGATCGCAACGGGTCCGAGCTCGGCGTTGGCCACCGTTGCTGCGGGCGCACTGATCACTGCCGGACTCACCAGCGGTGACAAGGCTGTCGCGCTGGTTGCAGCGATCACCTTGGTAACGGGTCTGCTGTACATGCTTCTCGCCCTGTTCAAACTGGGCTGGATCAGCGACTTCCTCTCCAAGGCCGTGATCACCGGGTTCCTGTTCGGGGCCGCCATCCAGGTGGTGATCTCAGAACTCCCGAAGCTCACCGGCACCGAAGCCGAGGGCTCGAACTCGTGGAGCCTGCTGATCGACTGGGTCGAAGGCCTTGACGGCACCGACGGCACCACGCTGGTGATAGGCGTGCTCTCGCTGGCGCTGATCTTCGGACTCCGTTATGCGGCCCCGAAGGTCCCAGGGGCACTTGTGCTCGTCGTCGTCGGCATCCTTGCCGGATGGGCGCTCGATCTGGGTGCGGAGGGAGTGGCGCTGGTCGGCGATGTTCCCCGCGGCCTGCCGTCGGTCGCGTTCCCCGACCTTGACTTCGTCTGGGACAACATATCGGTGATCGTCTCGGCGTCGATCGGCTTGCTGCTCATCGGCTTCTCCCAGACTGCCGGCGATGCCCGCTCGTTCGCTTCCAAGCACCGATACCGGATCGACATCAACCAGGAGTCCTTCGCCGAAGGCGCAGCAAACGTCGGATCGGGTCTGGTGGGGGGAATCCCTGTTTCCACCAGCCTGTCGGCCAGCTCGCTCAACGACACCTCCGGGGCCCGCACCCCGGTGGCGTCGCTCACGACCGGGGCGGTCATTGTTCTCACGCTGCTGGTTCTGGCCCCATTGTTCTCCAACCTCCCGTTCCCGGTCCTCGCCGCGATCATCATCGAGGCGGTGGTGGGCGGGATGATGGATGTTCCCGCGATGCGTCGACTGTTCAGGGTGAGTCGGGTCGACTTCTGGATCGCGATGGCCGCCCTTGTGGGTGTCCTGACCGCCGGTGTGCTCCCCGGCGTGATGATTGGCATTGGTCTGTCGATCATCTGGCTGATCTATGTGGCCACGACACCGGCGATGCCGGTACTCGGCCGCAAACCTGACACCCAGGTCTTCCGCAGCCTCGATAGCTACACCGATGGTGAGATCCAGCCCGGCGTGCTCATCGTCCGATTCGAGGGAGGACTCTTCTTTGCCAGCTCGGAAGCGTTCGAGGATGGGTTGCGGGAGCTGTTCCAGGAAGCTGACCCCAGGCCGCACACGACGGTGATCGACTTCGAGGCCGTCTCGTTCATCGATTCGCAGGGCTCGGCTCAGCTGGGCAGCATCCTGGACCTGGCCCAGAGCCACGACGTCGAGGTTCGGCTCGCGCGGGTGGAACCCCACGTTCTGGACCTCCTGCGCAGGGACAGCGTCATCGACCAGCTGGGCGAGGACAGTGTCTACGGCAACGTCCATGAGGCAGCGACGGCCGGGGACTCAGATGCGACGTGAGCAACTCGCGACATTGGGGTCAGGCGTCCAGCTCCAGCGATTCGCGCAAGTGCTCAACTGCCTCTGACCTCGTTCGTGAACGCCGAAATGGTGGCAGTTCGGCGAGGATCTGCTTGCGGTAGGCCTTCTCGGCCAGGCGGGGGTCTAGGACCATGACGAGTCCGCGGTCGGTGGCGCTGCGGATGAGCCGGCCAAGGCCCTGGGAGAGCATCGAGGCCGAGTAGGGGACCTGCACTGCCAGGAACGACCGATAACCGGCGTCGTCCGCGGATATGCCTTCGCGCTCCGCGATCTCTTTGCGTGCATGTTTGGCCCGGGCCTGCCAGAGCGGGTCATCGGGGCGCGGAAACGGCAACTTGTCCACGATCACACAACTGAGCGACGGGCCCACCACATCAACTCCCTGCCAGAGGCCCATGGTGCCGAACAACACCGAATGGGGATCGGCAGCGAACTCGGAAAGCAGCTTCAATTTCGGGGCATCTCCCTGAACCATGACTGGCCAGGCCAGGTCTTGGCGTGCCCGCTCTGCGAATTCCTGGGCGTTGCGATGGGAGGTGCAGAGGAACAAGGTGCGGCCTTCGGCCGCGTCGATGATCCCGGATGCCTCGGTCCATGCTTCGTCCAGCCAGTCGGGATGATTGGGTGTGCGCTCCCGCGATGGAACCGCCAGCAGCAACCGTGGGACATAGAGCATTGCGGCTTCTCGGTAGTGGAAGGGCGAGCCCACATCCGCGTACTGCGCGTCTGGTGAGAATCCCATGCGCGCCGGGAGTGTGGGGGGCAGCGTGGCGGAGGTCAGCACCACTGCGGAATTCCCCCACGCCTTCTCCTTCAGCAGCGCAGACACGTCGATCGGCACCCGCCTCAGCTTTCGACTTCCCTCCTCAATGTAGAGAGCGTCGTCTTCGCGGGTCTCGATCAGCAGGTTGAGCATCTGGAACACACGGTCGGAAATCCGTCGAGCGGTTTCCGCCCGCGGGTTGCCTGCATTTTCCTTGATCAGCCGGCGAACTTCCTGTTGCATCGCTGCTGTGGTGATGGCGAGATCTGTGATCACCTCGGCCAACCTGCTACCGGTCGGCAGCCCTTGCGGGAAGGACTCCCCTTCGAGCAGATCGAGTTCCCGGCTGAGCCTGGCCTCTCCATCGGCCAGTTCCCCGGCGAGCTTCTCCTTGATGTCGCCGCTGAGAGTTGAGCGAACAGCGCGATGTAATCCTTCGATGTCGCGCGCCGAGATCTCAGCCCCGAAACTCGACGACAGGATGTCTTCTGCGACATGTGCCTCGTCTAGCACCAGGACCTCGGCTTCTCCGAGCAAACCTGATTCGGCCACCAGATCAGCTCCGAGCAGGGCAGTGTTGACGAGGACCACGGATGCTTCCCGGCCGCGCCGGATGGCATGCTCGGCGAAACAATCCTCGGAATGAGCACACAGCTTTGCTCCCGGGCATCCCTCAGGACCGGTGGCCACCCAGTCGCGGGTTTCCCAGTTCATCTCGAAAGGAAGCTCCGACAGGTCGCCCACTTCGGTGTCCTGGACCCAATCGAGAACCTGTGCCAACTGGCTCGATTCCTCGGTGGGTTCCGGATCGTCAGGTGTGAAGAGCGCCTCTTCCTGAGGGGGAGGCTCCCCGGCCAGGCGACTCACGGTTTCGGACACCCGCAACATGCAGGCATAGTTGGCCCGGCCCTTCACCACCGCCCAGTCGAGAGGCTTCACCGAGTCCAGATGAGGGAGTTCCTTCTCGACGTACTGATCCTGCAGGGCTTTGGTCGCGGTGGCAATGATCGTGCGCTTGTGCGCCGCTGATATGGCAGCCAGTAGAGCGAGGCTTTTGCCCGTGCCAGTGCCCGCCCGGACGGCAATCTGGTCTCCGTCGTGAAGGGCTCCGGCGACCAGTTTCGCCATTTGCACTTGACCGTCGCGGGGTTCGCCCCCGCCCGGAAGGCCGGCCACGAGCTCGCCGAGCAGGGCTGTGGCGTTGCGGATTGTGGTGTCGCGCTGGATTGTGCTGTCGCGGTCCGGTTCCTCTGCCACCCCACATAGTTAGCACGCCATCTACACACCACACGTCGCCGTCGGGACCCGGATTCCGGCTGGTGGCATCAGGCGGCGGATCGGTTGCCCTTGTGGACCCGCACCGTGCCGTGGCCAGTTACGGTGTGTGCGGTAACCGTACGCAACCCCGGGCTGGATGCCTTCGGCCGTGCCTGATCGCACATCGATCAGTGGCGACTGCTCAAGGATCACAGCTCCGTCACATCCCCGAGGGGGACCCCATGAAATTCGGATTGTTGTTTGCCAACGCACTGGGATTTGCCACCGCAGATGGTGCAGTGGCGATGGGCCGGGCATCCGAGGCTGCCGGATTCGAGTCGGTCTGGACCGTTGAACATGTGGTCTACCCCGATGGCTACGAGTCGAAGTACCCCTATGACCCATCGGGCAGGATGGCGATGGCCGCCGACACGCCGCTCCCGGATCCGTTGATCTGGCTGACCTGGGTCGCGGCACACACCGAGAAACTCCGCCTGGCCACCGGCATCCTGATCCTGCCGCAACGCAATCCGCTCATTCTGGCCAAGGAACTGGCCACACTTGACGACCTCTCGGGTGGCCGTCTGGAACTCGGCATCGGTGTTGGTTGGCTGGAAGAGGAGTTCGATGCCCTGGGTATCCCGTTCGAGGGCCGAGGCCGCCGCAGCGATGAACACATCGAATCCATGCGCGCACTCTGGGACTCCGATCACGCTGAGTTTGACGGCGAGTTCGTGAACTTCTCGGGAGTGTCGGTGAACCCCAAGCCGGTCAACGCTCGGGTACCGATCCACATCGGTGGTCACACCGAGGTTGCTGCTCGCAGGGCCGGCCGACTGGGTGACGGTTTCTTCCCGGGTGAGGGTGACATCGACACGCTCATCGAGGTGATGCGCCACAGCGCCGAGGATTCAGACCGGGATCCGGATTCGATCGAGGTCACTGGAATACATCCCGGCATCTGGGGTGATGATCCTCTGGAGGCGGTCGAATCGATGGCTGCCAAGGGTGTGACCAGACTGGGTGTACCGGGATTCATCTTCGCACTGGATCCTGATCCCGAAGCGGCGCTTGCAAAGTTCGGCGAGCAGGTCATCACTCCTGCCCAAGACCTCTGAGCAGTCTGAATCCCTTGCCGGAATCCCTCGACTTCGGGACACGCTGAACCGGTGGCGAGTGAACAGGCTGCCGGGGAGGATCAGGCCGGCGGATCGCGGTCTGAATCTGATCCCTCCGATCCCCCTGAACCCGGCCAGCCGAACATCATCGACCGCACCGCAGACAAGGTCGACGCGCTTCACCGACGGATCCCTCCGGTGGCATTCATACACGGAGTAATCAAGAAATACGGCGAGGATCTGGGCGGGCAGTTGGCGATGCTGCTCACGTACCGAGGCTTCTTCTCGTTGTTCCCGCTGCTGCTGGCGTTCGTCAATGTGATTGGGCTCCTCCTCGACGACGACCCTGAGTTCAGGGACCGCCTGATCGACTCCGCACTCGGTTCGCTTCCGGTGGTTGGCAGCGAGATTCAAGGTGCCGGACAGATTGGGGGAAGTGCTGTTGTTGTGGTGCTGGCCATCCTGCTTTCGCTATGGGCTGGTCTCGGCCTGCTCGACATGCTGCAGGAGGCGTTGAACACGATCTGGGGTGTGCCCCGATTCGACCGGCCGCCGTTCATCTGGAGAAAGCTTCGTTCGATCCCGGGGGCAGTGTTGGTGGGCCTTTGTCTGCTGATTTCCGGAGCAGCAACGATCGTGTTCACCGCCGACCAGACAACGTTGCGGATGCTGGCCGCCTATCTGTTTCCCTTCGTGGCGGCGTTCCTGTGTGCAACAGGACTGCAGTATCTGCTCTGTCGGCGCAAGGTTCCGTTCGTGAACATTCTTCCGATGGCGCTTGCAGTGGGTGTGGGCTGGACCGCGCTCCAGAGACTCGGAGGCTGGTATGTGGACCGCTTTGTTCTGAACTCATCGGACACCTACGGGATCTTCGTGGTGGTGTTCGGTTTGCTGTCGTGGGTCTACCTGTTGTCCGTGATGTATCTGCTCAGCAACGAGTTCGCTGTGGTTCTGATGGAATCGCGGTGGCCACGCAGCATCACAGGGCGAAATCTCACGGAGAAGGACAAGGAAGCCGTCAAGGAAGTACTGAGTCGCTCCATTCGGGTACGCGACGTCTCAGTTGACGTCGACGTGCCCGAGCACCCGAGGTAACCGGATCATCCGAGGTGTTCTGTGTGGCGCTTCCTGGCATCCGCAATCGCGTCCAGCGCGGCGTGATGATTCATCCAGTCGCCGATATGGCTGGCCTTGCCCGGTTCCAGATCCTTGTAGACCACGAAGAAGTGCTTGATTTCCGCGAGCAGATATTCGGGCACGTCCGTGACGTCCTGGATGTTTGCCCAGCGGGGGTCCCCCGCGGGAACGCAGAGCACCTTGAGGTCCCGGCCCGCTTCGTCTTCCATCTCGAGCACTGCGACTGGCCGAGCGTTCACGTGGCACCCGGGAAACGTCGGGTCCTCCAGCAGCACCATTGCATCAAGGGGATCGTCATCCTCGGCAAGTGTGTCCGGAAAGAATCCGTACTCGGCGGGGTAGACGGTTGCCACGAAGAGGTGACGGTCGAGCCAGATCTCCCCTGATTCGTGTTGGACCTCGTACTTGTTGCGGGATCCCTGGGGGATCTCGACAACTACCTCGAAACCTTCATCGTCGCTCACCGCTCGAACGGTAGCCGCTCAAGTGAGTTCTGCCGCGTCGATTCCACGCATGCCGAACCAGGCGAGTCGGGCAACCTGTTCGCCGACGGACTTCAGATCCCCGCGGGGATCCTGGGAAAGCCAGTACTTCGATGCCGCTTCGGTCATGCCGACAATGGAGTTTGCGAGAAGCTCCTGATCCGCGGCCGGCTGGCCGTCCACGACGATCAAATGCGCTATCGAGGCTGCGATGGACTCCTCAACATCCCGGGCGAACGAAGCGAATTCGGGGTCATGCTGGGCTCCGGATCCGAACAGGATCCGGAAGGCGTCCGTGTTCTTGCCCACGAAGTCAAAGTAGGCGTCGAAGCCCTTCTCGATTTGTTCTTTGGGGCTGCTCGCCTCCGCCGTGGCCTTGGCGATCCGTGTCTGCAAGCTGTGGCCGGTTTCGCGCAACAGCTCAACGAACAATTCTCGTTTGGATGCAAAGTGCTGATACAGAACCGGCTTGGTCACGCCTGCGGCTTCGGCCACTTCGTTCATCGACGCGAGGTGGTATCCCCGGTCCGCAAACACGGTCAGGGCGGTGCTGAGTATCTGGTCTCGGCGCTCCGCGGCCGGCAGTCGCACAATCAACCTCCGCCGTCAGGTTACCGTGCGGTAACAACGAGTCCGCAATGCGGTGAGTGGACCCCTGAGATACCGATCAGGGTGTCCGCGCCGCTGATTCACCTCTGACCCACCGGTAGTGTGACGCCGTGAAACTGGCCGATGATCTGGTTCTTGGAAAGTTGAGGTGTGCTTCCGCCCACCGCTCGCTGGCGGTGGATCCAATCGGAACCGCTCTGTTCTGGGACGGGATTCTCGCGGTCGGGATCCCGTTGCCCTGGCCAGGCGATATTTCGCTGTCTCCGCCATTTTCGAAAATGGCGGAGGCTCCCATGCCCACCATCTCGGGCCGTGACGGTCGAATCTGGCGGCCCCAGGGATTGGTGCCCACTGGTGACGGCGTCAAGGTCATTGCCTGGGAGAGGGCTGCCGGCGGGGCTTCCCCGCTGACTCGCCGGGAGTGGACCCTGGATCCCGATCTGCCATCCTCGGCACTCGTGGAGCTGTGTTCAGGTGTTGTGGCAGCTGAGGAGTCGACGCTGGCGGCCAATGATCGTTGGCGCAGTGACGTTCCAGCAGAGGTGAAGGATCTTCTCTTGTGCACTCACGGATCGCGCGATGTTTGTTGCGGGAGTTCAGGACCGGCGTTGTTCGACGAAGTGGTTGGTCGTCTGGGGGATCGTTCCGATCTTCGGATCTGGAGGACATCCCACACCGGCGGTCACCGGTTTGCTCCGACTGCGCTGTCGCTGCCCGACGGCTTCGCTTGGGCACATCTGGATGCCATAACCAGCCTGGGCATCCTCGAAAGAACCGATCCGGCCAGTCTGACGCCACATTGCAGGGGAGCAGTCACACTTGACAGTGCCGTGGCCCAAGTGGCGGACCGCGAAGCACTCGTTCGGTTCGGCTGGAGTTGGGCCGAGTCGCCTCGGGAGGCAGTGGTCGTGGCCCACGAGCGAGACACCCTGGCAACGACGATCGATGTTCGTTCAACAGGCGTTGAACCACAAGGGGGACTGCGGGTGCGGGTGGAGCTGGAGCGCAATGTGTCGATGCCCACCTGTGGTGCGGTTGACGAACCGGAGTTCCAGACCGAACCGGTGTGGCGGGCCACCGAAGTCGCCGACTTGCCCTGATCCGGGCCGTGATAGCTCAGTAGGTGAAGGGTTCCCCGCGGTCCTCTGAATCGGCAGCCTTTGCGGCGTAGGAAAGGATGATCGATGGCAACAGCACGACCGAGCCGAGGATCAGCAACACGATGATCGACTGCAGGGTCCAACTCGGAAAACCTGCGACCAAGCCCACGAAGAAGATCACGAGCGTCGCACCGAAGCAGCCGTAACCGAATCGCTGGCCGATGGTTGTCCACTTCAGGATCTGCTTGCGCCGTTCGATCACGGGATCATCACTCACTCCCACACATTGGCCGCTGTGGTCGCCCTCTGCAGAATCCGGAACACCGGGTTGGCTGGCATTCCCTCCACCCGGATCGCCGCTCGATTCAGGTCGCTTCCATGCCGAAACGTGTGTGAAGTGATATGAAAAGGGCGGAAACGTCACTCAGCGCGCTAGAATTCCGATTGGAGAGGATGCCCGGATGAGGGCAAGGGAGGATGTTCGATGACTGGACGTTTGTTCATCGACTTTTGCGGTGAGGAAAGTGAGATCGGTCCATCCGGGTCGCTGAGTTTCGGAAGGGTCGCCGACATCGAGATCGACACGAACCCGTATCTGCACCGCCGCGTCGGACTGCTCGAGCGCCGGGCAGGTGACTGGTGGCTCACGAACACCGGGAGTTCGATCCTGCTCAATGTCCACGACCGGGTCCGCCGGAACTCTGCAGTTGTTTCGCCCGGCGGTCGTCTCGCCCTCACCATGGCCGAGTTCAGCATTGGGTTCAGCGCCGGCCCCCACTCCTACGAGATTCTCGGAGTGGTGGAGGATGTCGACCTCGGCGTCGACCTGGAGGAATCCGGTGATGGTGACCGAACCCTTGAATGGGGAATGGTGGATCTGAACGAGGATCAACACCGTCTGCTCCTGGCCCTGTGTGAGCCGGCGTTGCGTTCCGAGACTCCCGAGTTCTCCACACCGGCCAGCCGGGCCTGTGCTCTGCGTCTGGGATGGTCGATGTCCAAGTTCAACCGCAAGCTCGATCACCTCTGCCTGAAGTTTTCCCGGGTTGGTGTGAGCGGTCTGCATGGAGAGAGTGGAAACAACGCCACGGATCGTCGCAAGACCTTGGTGGATCACGCGCTTCGAGCCACTCTGGTGACCGCTGCCGATCTCAGCCTGCTGGATCCGAGCGATTCACACGAAGTGGTCGACGCCTAGCAACTGGCTGACTCGTCAAGCACCGTGAGTGCCACCTGAATGACCTCGTGGGTGCCGCCGGAAACGAGAATGCCTCGGCCGAGAGGCCAGCGAATGTCGTCACGACGGGCAATGTCGGTATCGACGATCGAACCGAGTTCCTCCGGCTGTGGTCCGAGCAGAACCGCGTTTCTGCCATGGCGCAGTTTCAGGACGGAGTCGGCGAAGCTTCGTTGCACACTCGCCCTCTCCGCTGCGGCCACCACTCGCAGATTCGATTTGCGGGAATTGCGGATCAGGTCACACAAAGCCTCGTCGGCACCGGGTTCCTCGATCCACTCCTCGATGTCGTCAAGAATGAGCAGCCGCGCTGGATTGGCGGTCCCGGCTGCGCGACTTCCAGCCAGGTCGGTCAGTGCGCCCTGGGACTCAGCGGACACCCTCAGCACCTCGATGCCGGCCAGACGTGCAGACTCGGCGATGGTCCACAACGTGGTGGAGCGACCCGTACCCCGGGACCCGATCACCAGAGCATGTTGTCTGGACAGATCCAGGAAAGCCGTGGTGAGCAGCGTCGAGGCAATTCCCAGTGGCAGGCTCCAGCGCTGCCTGCCTGGGTGATCTGTCGAGTGTGTCACCGCGGAAGTTCCGGTGCTTACTCCCCGGGTCACCCGCTCCGCAAGGCGCGCACAGGTGGTCGGTGCAGTCGGCTCGACTGGAGGAATCGCAACCTGAACCCAGTGTTCACAACTCCACGCTCTCCCGGATGGCAGATCCGGTTCGGCCAATTCGCCAGGAGCGTCCCAGTTCAGCGGTTCATCGACGTCGTTGAAACGATGAAGCAACCGATTTCCGAGCAGGTGAGCCAGTTGATGCGGGAGATCTGCGCGACGTGAGGCGGATACAGCCACATGGATGTCGTTCGCGGCGCCCTCCGCGGCGAGGCGACTCACCATGTCGACGGCCCGTCCGCCGTTGATACGTTCTTGTTGTTCGCAGAATTCCCCCATGCCGTCGACGAGAAGCAGTACGCGACGACTTCCCGAGTCGGGCCGTGGCTGACCCAGCCGGTGGATCAATGCGTTGAGCAGTCTGTGGACGGACTCGTGATCGGTTCCTTTCATCCAGCCGGTGAGCCGATCGCCTGCGAGGATATGTTGATCGGATCCCCGGCAATCGATGAGATGCAGGTCCCAGGAATCCGACTCGGAAGCCGCCCAGATGAGGCTGGCCAGTGTCGTCGAACGTCCTGAGGTTGAAGCACCGGCAACGAGGAATCCTCCTCGCCGACGGAAGTCCACCACAAACGTTTCCCTGCGTTGCTCCTCCATGAGGTCGATCAACCCGAGCGGCAGCACGAGAGGATCAACTGGTTTCTCGTTTGCAGGTTTCTCGTTGAGCAAGTCCTCGAACCCGAGTTGGCGTGGTAGCGGCTCGGTCCACGGTCGATGAGGTTCGCTGAATTCCAGTTTTCGGTGGGTGCGCGCGATTTCGGCAACCAAGCTTTCCAATGCCGATCCGGAAACTGAGTCCCTCGACATCGTTCGCGGTTGACCCAGATTGCGCACAGGTGGAGCTGAAATCGAGCCATCCGGTGCTCCGCTGTGAGCCATGCGGGCGGAGAGGATCTCTTCGTGGCCGAACCGGATCACGGCGTGACCCGGTGCATCGCGGGCCAAACGGGAGGCGGCGGGGTCGCCGACGACGTCGATGCTGTCATCGGCGTCGGGAAGGCGGAGGGCGATTCGCAACGACGTGTTCGCCCGAATCGAATCGCTGATGACACCAGCGGGCCGCTGAGTGGCAAGGATCATGTGGAAACCCAGGCTGCGGCCCCTCTGGGCTACGTCGAGTACTCCCTCCAGGAAGTCCGGGACCTCGGAGGCGAGCGTGGCGAATTCGTCGATCACGAGCAGGGTTCTCGCCGGCCGATATGGTTTCGGTACTTCGGTCAGCGATGACGCGCCATGCGATGCCAGGCAGCGTTCACGTCTTTGCAATTCGGCCCGCAGTGACACGAGAGCCCTGTGTGCCCCTCCGGCGCGGAGATCGGTGACGAGACCGACGCAGTGGGGAAGTTGCCTCAGTGCCCCGAACGCAGCACCGCCTTTGTAGTCGACGAAGATGAAGTTGAGTTCCTCCGCGGAGTACTTGGACGCGAGGGATGCCATCCACGTCCGGAGCAACTCGCTCTTGCCCGAGCCAGTTGTACCTGCCACCAATGCGTGTGGTCCGTCTGCGATCAAGTCGACTAGCAATGTGGATCCGTCGGCGAGTCGGCCGAGTGGCGCGGACAGGCCCTCGGGTGGTTGGGCCCACGATGCAGTGAGTCCCGAAGGCGAGCGCTCCACACCGATGTCCGACAGCGTCAAGTCGGAGACCGAGGACTTCGCGATTCGTTGGGCACCCACGGAGCGCAACGCGGAAAGTTCCCGGGCCGGGTTCTCCACAGCAGAGTTGGACAGGGCCTCGGGCTCGAACCGAACGGCTTCATGGTGTCCGATGTGCAACCACGAGGATCCGTCGGGGCGCAGCCGAATCGTGGCCGACGGATCGTCCGCCAATGCAGCGGGCCCGGGTGTCAGGCGCAGATCGATGGTCCCCGTGGGTCGGCTGCTCGACGGTGGCGAACCAACTCGAATGGTCCAGTCGGCATCAGCGTTGTTGGGAAGCCACCGAAGAAAGGGCCACGGATGATTCCACTGCTGGATGTCGAAACCCACCACACTCGGTGGGCACAGCACGGCGAGCTGGAAAAGCACTGAGCGAAGGAGAGCCTCTCCACGCTCCACCGATCCCACGAGCGTGAGGTCTCCGACATCTGCCAAGTCAACTGTGAGTGGCCGGCACTGAAGTCGATGTACATCGCCTACCTCGCAGGTCATGCGGAGCAGATCGGGCCGTCCGGACTTTGGTGGGCCGATCACGATGCCACTTTGTTGGTTGCTGCGCCCGAGCCGAACCTCCAGTGGAAGAGGATGTGTTGGAGTTCTCTCCCAGACCCGTTCGGACAGGGGCTCGAACCAACTGATCAATTCTTGCCCGCCGGGGTGAGCCGTGTCGTCGCCCAATTCGATCGCGATGCCAATGTCGGTGAGTCGGTCCCGGGTGGATTCGAGCTCCTGATGGAACTCTTGCTCCCTGAAGGCATGTTCGCGTTTCGCCTCCCGTCGGCTTTCAACTCCACTTGCCAACACGTACACGAAGGTGAATGCCATGAACCCGACCGACCACAGGCTGCGTGTGAAGGCCCACATGGCGGCCCCCATGAGCAGCGGAACGGATGCCGACAGAACCGGGAAGCCGGGAAGTCTTTCCCGAGCGGGAGGCTGCGGGAGTTCCACCTCGACCGCATCCGGTTGCCTCACTGCTGCCGGTGTGGACCCATGGATCGATACCGGGCCCCTGTTGGGCGGCATGAGCATGGCGGTCTGTTCGATGGTGGCGCTTGTCGAATTGCTGCGGATGAGCGTCCGATCACCCGCCGGCGCGGCGCCCCGTACAACCTGACCGTTGACCGTCACACGCGAGCCCCCAATTGCTTTCACGGTGATCGTGGACCCGACCTCGATCATTGCTCCGTGGATCACCCGGTTGAGGCCGTAGTCCAGTTGTGTTCTCTCGTCGCCGCTCACGACAAACACGGGAGCGTTCAAGGGTGTCATCGACCGGGTGCCCACGTCTTGTGCAAGTGACACCGTGGCTCCGGATCGCGGTGCGTAATCCAGAGCGAGGAGTTCGCCTCCCAGAACCCTGCCTTCATGGTTCAGTGTGGGTCGTCGCAGTTCATTGGGGGCGGGGAGGTGACTCAGGGCGAGTTGAGCCACCTCCCCGATTGTTGTGTCCGCTGAGAGATCGAATTCCAGATCGTGGTGACCATGGTGATCCACTCGGTAGCAAACACGTAGGGGGATCAAGATGTGCTCAGCTGCCTGACGCCTGCTGCTGCTGTTGCACGTTCTTGTCGACGCGCTTGGCTGCTTCGTTGAGCGCTTGTTCGACCTGCTTGAGGGCCTTTCGGTGCCCCTCCCATTCGCCCTTGAAGGAGGAGGCATCCTTGCCTTCCCACCAGGTCGAGCGCAGTGTGCCGTCGAGTTTGGCCGACGCGCTGCCGATCTTGCCGGCTTCCGCCCGCATCTGGCTGCTCACCTTGCCCATCGCCGCTGGATCGAGTCCGAGCTTTGCCATTGATGTTCCTCCCTGATTCTCACCGGTGTTTCCGATGTGGGAGACATTTGAACCCAGAAGACCTTCTTTGTCATCGGGCAGGGCAACCCGGCGTTGGCCGGCTCAGCTCGGCGGCGGCCTTGAATCCCTTGATGACCGGTCCGAGAGGCGCGACGGATGAAGCCCGGGACCTTTGCGGGGTGCAGGCCCCCGGTTCAGAGCGGATAGCGCGCGGTTGTACGCGGTGGGTGACATCCGGGAACTTCGGACTTCATATCGCCTGAGGACCGAGGAGGTGACGAGCACCAATCCGGTGAGCCACAGGATGTCGCCGATCGAGATCACCTGACCCCACGGAAGCGGGATGAAATCGCCGAGAAAGGCCGATCCTCCCTCCGCCACCCTTCTGCCGGCCGTGAGAGTCAATGCGTCGACCTCCTCCGGGTTGTCAGCTATCCCGGCGGAAACCAGCGCCGAAGCCGAAACCGGCATACCCCAGAGGAACAATGTGATCAGGAAATTCCACGCGAACCCGGCAAAAACCAGGATCATCCCGCCGGTGCGGATGTTGAGGAAAGCGAATGCTGCGACCAGACCGAGGGCCAGGAGTCTCAGAATGACCCCAAGACTCCCGCCGGGCCCGATCACATCGTTGAGGATCATCAGGGTGATTCCGGCCAGCCCGAGAGGCCACCCCGTGGGCCGCCAGGCCAGAGCATTCTCGGGGGAACCACCCCACCGCATTCCCAACCATCCACCCAGGAGGATCGCAGCGAGCGTCGGGATGAGGGCCATCGCCAGAAACTACCCGGCTCCCGGGGTTCATGCGTGTCATGAAAGCACCGGTGGCCGGGGTATCCGGGTGTTGCCGGCCCGTGTTGTGCCCATGGTTCCCCCGAAGTGCCTCTAATGTCTGCATTCATGTCCGAACTAATCACCGAGATCAGTGACGGAATCGCTTCACTGATCATCAACAGGCCC
>JAHRAZ010000011.1 GCA_020027475.1 Microthrixaceae bacterium | reverse complement strand
GTGGAGGTGCCTACTCCCTCGACGGACTGCTCGGCCTCGAGGACACTCTCAGCGGTTGGACCGGTTTTGGAATCTCCGCAGGGCTCGGGCTGTTCGCTGGATTCGGAACGCTGGCGCTGTTCTACCGACCGGATCCCGCTGAACCGGATGCTGCGGAAGCCGCCGCCTGACCGGCGACCCGGAACCTTCCAGAACGCTCACCAATCCGCTGAAGCCGCCGCTTCGTCGCCGATGTTCGTCGAGTCGCCGTGGCCGGTGAACACTCGGGTATCACCCGGCAGCCCGAGCAATTTGGCACGGATCACCTCCACGAGTTGGTCCCGGTCACTGAAGGACCTACCGGTGGCGCCGGGTCCACCGTGAAACAGGGTGTCGCCGGAGAAGAGGACTCGCTGCGAGGAGAGACTGATACACACCCCACCAGGGGAATGCCCCGGGGTGTGCATGATCGTGAGCTCAGAGCCTCCCACGTTCAGGGTCTGCGCATCGGACAGAGTCGCGTCGACGCGTCGGTCGGGGTAGACGGCCTCCCACAGCATCGTGTCGTCGGGATGCAATCGGATCGGCGCACCGGTGGCCTCCGCGAGTTCAGCGGCTGCGTTGATGTGGTCGTTGTGCGCGTGGGTGCAAACGATCGCCTTGACTCGGCGCCCGCCGATACCCTCCAGAATGGGTTTGTGGTCGTGCGCTGCGTCGATCACGATCACCTCGTCGGCGTCGCCGACTATCCAGATGTTGTTCTCGACCTCGAAGTCCTCACCGTCGAGGCTGAACACCCCGGAGGTGACAACCCGGTCGATTCGGGTACTCACAGCACGACGACCGAACGAAGGACGTCGCCGGACTCCATCGCCCGGAAAGCATCCTGAATCCCGTCGAGCCCGATGCGTTCACTGACGAACCCGTCCAGATCAATCCGTCCCTGTTGATACAGGTCGATCAGCATCGGGAAGTCACGGCTCGGTAGGCAGTCGCCGTACCATGACGACTTCAGTGAACCGCCACGACCGAACACATCCAGCAGCGGTAGCTCCAACTGCATGTCCGGGCGGGGAACTCCCACCAACACGACTGTGCCGGCCAGGTCCCGGGCGTAGAACGCCTGTTTGTAGGTTGCGGGCATCCCGACTGCGTCAATCACCACGTCGGCGCCGTTGCCGCCAGTCAGGGCACGAATCGCCTCGACGGGATCTTCGTCGCCGGAGTTGACAGAGTGGGTGGCTCCGAAGCGTCGAGCGCCTTCCAGCTTCCGGTCATCGATGTCGACCGCGATGATCGGATTGGCACCTGCCAGCTGGGCTCCCGCCACAGCGGCTGCACCGACGCCCCCACATCCGATCACCGCCACGCTGTCGCCACGCTCCACCGAACCGGTGTTGATCGCGGCGCCGAGACCTGCCATCACACCGCACCCCAGGAGCCCGGCCACCTCCGGCGGGGCCTCGGGGTCGACCTTGGTGCACTGACCGGCGGCCACCAGCGTCTTTTCCGCGAATGCGCCGATGCCCAAAGCAGCGTTGAGTTGTGTGCCGTCGGTTAGCGTCATCGACTGTGTGGCGTTGTGGGTGTCAAAGCAATACTGCTGTCGGCCTCGTGCGCAGGCTCGGCACTGCCCACATACAGCCCGCCAGTTGAGGATCACGTAGTCACCCGGGGAGACTTCGGTGACTCCCGGACCGACGACGGAGACCGTGCCAGCCGCCTCGTGTCCCAGCAGGAACGGGAAATCGTCGCTGATGCCACCTTGGACGTAATGCAGGTCCGTATGGCAGACCCCACACGCCGCTACGTCGACCACGACCTCCCCAGGTCCCGGATCCGGAATGAGAATGGTCTCGATGGAGACGGTTTCGTTCGGACCCCGCACCACCACGCCTCGGACCTCTGTGCTGTCGACCTTGTTCGCCACGGCAACCCCCTTGGGACTCCGAGTGTGTCAGATCACACCATGGTGGTGCGCCGCGTCGCCCTCGTCCGTTGTATCTGCTGCCGAAGCGTGTGCCTGGCCGCAATAGTTCAAAGGCGAATCGCACGAAAGTGGTTTGGCAATGAAGGTTCTGCGTTAGGAGCCGAAGATGCGGACCCACTCAGAGGCAGAGCGAGGGCGGAAGACCATGTTGTTCTCCCGCGTTGCTCCCAGTGATGCGGATGGGGCGGCCGAGTACATGTGTCCCGGGTACAGGATCGCCGAGTCGGGTACGGAAGCGAGTGTGGTGTTGATGCTCTCGTACAGCGCTGCCGGATCTCCGCCCGGTAGATCGGTTCGACCGCAACCATCGAGAAACAGCGTGTCGCCGGCCACAAGACGATTGTTGACCAGGAAGCACTGACTACCCGGAGTGTGCCCGGGAGTGTGCAGAAGTGTCACGTCGACGTCCCCGACGGACACCACGTCACCCGGTCCGTGCTCGACCAGGTCGTTGCGGGTGAGGTCCGTGGACTTGATCACCCACTCGGACTCGGTGGACTGCACATGCACCGGCATGGGCTCGAGTTCGAGCAGCTCCGCCGCGCCCTCAATCGTCAAACCCATCATCGATCCACCGCAATGGTCGGCATGGAAATGGGTGACAAGCGCTCCGCTCAACGACATTCCGTCGGCCTCTGCCGCCGCTTTCAGTTCTGCAACGCCGTAGGCCGGATCGACCACCAGAGCTTCCCCGCTCTGCCTGTCTCCGATCAGGTAGGAGAAGTTCACCATCTGGCGGGCGAGCAGATCCTCGGCGGCGAAGTCACGCCCGGCAAGCAGTTGGCGGAAGTAGAAACGATCATTGGTCACGTCATTGGTCACGTCGGGAACGCTACCGCTCAGCGTCAGGTTCTCTCGAAGCCGGTGGTTGGCTCGAATCTCGCAGCCAACATGACAACAGGTTTCGGTACACCGCGTCGAACTGGTCGTAGTCCCTTCGCAACCGCTGACCTTGCCACTCTCGGGGCAACAACTCACGGGGAAGAAGAGGATCGGCGTTGCAATGACGCAACACCGCGGCCGCGAGAAGGAAGCCGGGCCGCAGCGCTTCGGTGTCTCCAGCGCGCAGGGTGGGGATCCATCGCGTCATCTGCGCACGAAGTCGTTCTGCCGCCGCAGACCATCCCTCGAGATCCCACAACCGCGCGGCAAGCAGATCGTCGCGGTCAGGCTGGGTGACAAACCGTTGTGTCTGTTCGCGCAGGACCGCAGCGGCTGTGGGGAACCGACCTGCGTCAAGGTTGTCCGGCCGCAGCCAGACACCGTCACGCAGCTCCACCAAGCGCATCTCCACCGCGCAGGAGCGCAGCTCTGCACGCTCGGCGGATTCGCGAGCACCCCCGGTGACCACCCACATCTCCCAATTGCCGGACCACACCTGCAACTCCGCGGAGAGGCTCGCGATCTGGCGTTGCTGACGCTCCGCCAGGACCCCGGTCAGTTGATAATCCCCTTGAGGGCTGCGGATCACTTCTACGGAGGCAACCATCCGCGAGAGCGCCGTGCGGACGGCTCCTTCGGACAGTCCCAGGAACTCTCCTGCCCTCACTAGTGCGTACGAAGGCAGCACTGGAGGTTCCGTCCCCAGCAGCATCGAAGCCATGGCCGACCTGGCCGACAACGATCGGCCGTAGATCTGAGACTCCTCCTGCTCCCTCGACTCCCCCTGGCCAATCGAGTATCGCCTCATTGAGTCCTGCTCCATCTGGCTCGACCTTACCAGATTGCTACAGGTGTCGCGATAGTTGTAATATGCGCCGCATGACCTCGCCGGACCCGGCAGCCATGGAGACACCGTCCACGGAGGCGGTCTCATTTCAGACGCATCGTGAATATCCGGAACCCGAAGGTCGAGAACCTGAGAGTGCTGTGACGAGGGCCGAAGTGCCGGGCCCGAAGGTTCGGGCGGTCGTGGCCACGATGTCTCCACCGGCATCCGCACTGACCGAAATGAAGCCCAATGAGAAGTTCCGAGCCGATGGTCGACCCGTTGGCAAACTGCGGGAGCAACTCTACCGAATACCGAATCTGAAGAATGCCGGTCACACCGTCGGGATCTGGCTGCAATCCGTCGGAGTGATCGCGTTGGCCGCCTGGTGGGGAAATCCGCTTGGCTGGCTAATCGCGTTCGGAATGTGTTCTCGTGCGATGGTCCGTTTCGCGATTCTGATGCACGAGGCGGCCCACCGACTTCTGTTCTCCAACCGAAGGGCCAACGATTTCATCGGCAAGTGGTTTGTGGCCTACCCGGTGTTCGTACCGATCGACGCTTACCGTCGGGTTCACATGGCTCACCACAAGGAAGAGTTCGGTCCCCGGGAGCCCGACATGGCGCTCTACAGCGGTTATCCCATAAGCGCCGATTCATGGCGGCGGAAATTGACCCGCGACGCCCTCGGAAACTCGGGTTGGAAGAACCTCAAGGGACTACTCCTCAGCCTCAAAAGTTCCACCGCTCGTTCCACAACAATCCAGATTCTCGCGGTGCAAGCAGTGATGTTCGGAGCCCTTTGGGTCATCGGAGGCCACTGGTGGGTCTGGCCTGCGTTCTGGCTGCTGCCATGGCTGACCGTGTGGCGCGTACTCAATCGGCTCCGTGCAGTAGCCGAGCACGCCGGACTGAAAGCATCAGCGGACCGCCGCGAAACCACACACCACATACATCAGAGTGCGGCGGCAAAGTTCATGTTCGTTCCCTTCAACACCGGTTACCACCTGGCCCATCACGTTGACATCGGTGTGCCGTTCGCTGCCTTGCCTCGCCTTCAGCAGGAACTCGAAGAAGTGGGCTACATCCAGCCCGAACTTGAATGGCCGTCCTATGTCGCCCTGTGGCGTCATGGGTGTTCAGGCAATTCGACCTGACTCTTCACCCAGGCGGTAGACCATCTCTCCACCCGGAAACTCCAGATGGAGCATGTCCCCGTGGCGCGTCCAGGATCGAACCTCCCCAAGGTGCTCGAACAGGCGATTCTCCTCCCGTAGCGGATCTGGGTAGGCGACCCTGGTTTTCGCAATCGGTCCGACGGTGAACCCGGTTTCCCCCATCTCGAATCCACCACCACCGCGGTTGACTCCGTCATCCGCGGTGAATTGACCTTCGGAGAAGGTGATCTCGGGAGGATCATCGCCGGCAGCCATGTAGCTGACCCCATCCAGATTGATGTACTCAAGTCTCCAACTGGACTCATTCAGTTCATCCGGCGCCATAACTCCAGCGTAGGCACGGATCACCCTCGCAACGCGAGGCGGAAGGCCGGTATTCTCTGCGGATGCCTCCACCCGACCCAACTTCCGAATCCCGATCGAAGACTGTCGCCTATCTGGGTCCGGCCGGCACGTTCACCGAACAGGCGCTTCACCGCGAGCAAGACCTGACTTCAGCCGACCTGGTGGTCTGCAACTCGATGGTTGACGTGCTGTATTCCGTTTCCGAAGGCGAGGCGGATCTTGGGGTGGTCCCGATCGAGAATGCAATCGAAGGAACGGTGAACGCGACGATAGACACGCTGGCATTCGACGTCGATCTCTTGATTCAGCGCGAGCTCGTCGAGCCGGTGTGCATGAATCTTCTCGGCCGCCGCGGGGCGAACCTGGAATTGGTGGACACAGTGATGTCCATCCCGGTGGCCACCGCCCAGTGCCGGAACTGGCTCAGGGAACATCTTCCGATCAGCCAGCACATGGCGGCCAACTCCACGGCGGAAGCGGCGGCTTATGTTGCCCGGGAAGCCAACCTCGCCACCGCAGCGATCGGAAATGAGCGGGCGGCCGACGTATACGGCCTCGAGATCCTTGCGACAGGCATCGAGGACCATTCTGAGAACCAGACCCGATTCGTAGTGGTGGCACGCAGCGGCGTGCCCGAGCCCACCGGTCACGACAAGACATCGATCGTGGTCTATCAACAAGCCAACCGACCGGGTTCGCTGCTGGCGATACTTCAGGAGTTCGCGGCCAGGTCGATCAACTTGAGCCTGCTGCTGTCCCGACCGACCAAAACCTCACTGGGGAACTACTGCTTCCTGCTGGAGATGGAGGGTCACGTGGCCGACGCCCTTGTGGCTGACTGCCTGCTGTCCCTCAAAGCCACCCAGGCAGACGTCAAGTTCCTGGGTTCATACCCGACAGCCGGCGAGTCGGGTCCGGCCCGCCGGGCTGACGTGGGAGCTGCTCGAGCACGTGCTGACACATGGATCGGGTCAATCAAGGATCAGATCGGCGCCTACTGACACCGTTCGCGCCATCCGGCGCCAAGTCACCGGGGACCAGATCGGAAAGCCCCCCGGGCCGGATCGGAGCCGCGAACAGCTGTCCCGCCGGCTTCCCCGGATAGCTTCCTTGGATAGGGTTTCAGAATGATTCGTCTTGGCATGCGTGCGTCTGCGGCATTTGCAACTCTGGCTGCCTTGGTCCTCCTGGCGGGCGCCTGCAGCTCCGACGACGAGTCGGCAGACGCCACCGATCCAACCGAGGTGACCGAACCGGCCGGAGCTTCCAGCGGCGAACCGCCGCGTAATCCCTACTTGGCCGATTCGGCGTGGTCGGGTGCGCACAGGTCGTCATACGCGCAGGGTTCCTCTGACAATCCCGCACTCGGACCCGACGATTCGGTCAGTGCATCCCGAACCACCCTTCCCGGTGTTCCGGTGATCGTCAGCTTCTCGCCCGAATACCCCGACGGATCCACCGTGGCCTGGACGTCGTTGTCCAATACGCCTGACCTGCGCGCGATCGCCAAGATCGATCCGGACACCGGCGATCCAATCGACATCTTCGTGCCGGTCGATGAGGGACTCGAACCACCGCCAGACGTTGCGTTGTTGAGCGGTGCCTACAACATGGTCGACGAAAACAACCACCTGATCGTCGGCTACTCCAGCCGATTCGAGTCCTATGGGGATTCGGAAGAACGGGATCCGCAATCGGCCATTGAGTTGCTCGACACATACCAACTTCCCGACGCCGCTCTGTGTGGGACCGGTGACACAATCGTCGGACAGGTACTCACCTACGACGGCGATGTCGCGTTCGCCACGGAACGGGGAATGATCGGCCTGTTGCCCGGTGACGTGGCGGACATGACCGATGACTCGCTGCGCTTGCTCTCGCTCAACGGTGACCGCTGCAGCGGTATCGGCGTGGACGGTGACCACTCTGTCGAGTCGATCACGAACAACATTGCTGCTGACGAAGACGGCGGCATCTATTTCGTTTCCAACCGGCAGATGTACCGCGCCGATGAATCTGAATCCGACGGCGAACTGAAGGTCACATGGTCAGCTCCGTACGAGACGGGTGAAACCCTGTCGGCAGTACGACTGGGTGGAGGTGGATCCGGAAGCACACCGAGCTTGATGGGCACCTACGAACAGGAAGATCAGCTCGTGGTGATCACCGATGGGCAGGAACTCATGCATGTGACCCTGTTCTGGCGTGATGAAGTACCTGAAGATTGGGAACCGATTGCTGCCGGCAAGGACCCTCGGATCGCCTGTGAAGCCCCGGTCACGTTCGGCGATCCCGATGCCGTCAGCACCGAAACCGAGCAGTCGGTGCTCGTGAGGGATTACTCGTCGGTGTTGGTCAACAACCGGTTGGAGAACACCGAGGCCATCGCGGATCTCGTGGAACAGATACAGAAGGGTTCAGCCGCTCTCTCGGGAGGTGATCCGGACCTCGCGCCGTCCGGCATCGAAAGGATCGACTGGGATCCGGAGACCCGTACATGTGAAACGGTCTGGGCGAACCCCGACCTTGCCATTCCAAATGGTGTCCCCACAATGAGCTCCGACAGCGACCTGGTGTACGGAATCGGCCTGCGCGACGGAACTTGGGGACTCACGGGTGTGGACTTCGCCAGTGGCGAGGATGCCCTCTGGGTCGCCGGCCCTGGATCCACCGACAATTGCGCTGACGAACAACTCGCCCAGTTCCCGGATGCCACATCGGGTTTGTTCAAGCAGTATTTCGACGAGTTCCCGACTTCGTGTGACAACTCCTTCTACGCCGCCACCGAGGTTGGACCGGACGGTGCGATCTACACCGGATTGTTCGGTGCGTTGGGCATCTACCGCCCGGAGTAACTCGTCGGTTCAGCTCGTCGATCAGGTGACGACAGTCCGACTGATCGTGTTGCCCCGGTCGCACCAACCAACGACTCCGAACCGTCGCGCGACCAACAGCGAAACCGGCCCTACCGGCTAGAGTCAGATCCCGGAGGGATGGCAGAGCGGACGATTGCGACGGTCTTGAAAACCGTTGAGGCTTCACGGTCTCCGGGGGTTCGAATCCCCCTCCCTCCGCGCCACATCCTCTCGGATCCACCACCGACCATCTGGGCCTCGAAATGGCCGACAGACCATTCCGAAGACCCGGGTTCCCGTTCGGAGCTGTAGCTCAGTCGAGCGCCAGGTCCAGGACCTCTTCGACATGGGCCACCGGATGCACCGACAAGTCGGCGAGCACATCTTCGGGAACGTCGTCCAGATCTGCGTCGTTGTCCTTGGGAATGATCACAGTGGTCACTCCCGCCCTGTGCGCTGCGAGCAACTTCTGCTTCACGCCACCGATCGGCAGTACGCGGCCGTGCAGGCTGATCTCGCCGGTCATCGCCACATCGTGACGCACCGCACGTCCGGTCAGCAATGACACCAAGGCGGTTGTCATGG
>JAHRAZ010000136.1 GCA_020027475.1 Microthrixaceae bacterium | reverse complement strand
GTGGACACCTCGATTGCGGAGGTGGTGCAGGATTACCAGCGCGTCTGGAATCCTTCGGAGGCGCCAGCGGTTGCCGGTACGTACTGTGACTATTGCGTGCTGCAACAGGAGTGCGAGGCGGGGACTTCCTATCTGCGGGCGCGTCGGCGCTCGAGTTGATCGAGCAGTTCCCCGATGCTCTGGCCATGCGGGCTCGGCGGGAATGATCGGTTGGGGAGCGTGGTTGGCGCGTTGTAGCGTTGGCCCGGTCCAACGGCACCCGATTCCCCTGGAGACAAAATGGCCGAGGCTTACATCATTGACGCGGTAAGGACTCCGGTCGGAAGACGCGGTGGCGGCCTGTCGCAGGTGCATCCAGCCGATCTCGGGGCACACACCCTGTCGGCCCTCATGGACCGATCCGGTGTCGATCCGTCGGCCGTCGAGGACGTGGTGATGGGATGTGTGGACACGATCGGCCCCCAGGCCGGTGACATCGCGCGTACTTCCTGGCTCGCGGCCGGACTCCCCGAGGAGGTCCCCGGAACCACGGTGGACCGCCAGTGTGGTTCCTCACAGCAGGCAGTTCATTTCGCGGCCCAGGCCGTGATGTCGGGCACGACCGACCTCGTGGTTGCTGCCGGTGTCCAGAACATGTCGGCCCTACCCATTTCATCGGCGATGTTGGCGGGTGAAGCCTACGGATTCACCGATCCCTTCTCCGGGTCGAAGGGTTGGCAGGCCCGCTACGGCGACCAGGAAGTGAGCCAGTTCCGCGGGGCTGAGATGATCGCCGAGGATTGGGACATTTCCCGTTCCGAGATGGAGGACTTCGCGATCAATTCTCACACCAAGGCCATTCGAGCCCGCGCCGAAGGCCGTTTCGAGGCGGAGATCGAACCGCTGGCCGGGTTGAGTGCTGACGAGGGTCCGCGAGAGCCGAACGTGGAGAAGATCAAGAGTCTCCCGACGCTGGTGGAGGGTGGCCGCCTGACAGCGGCCCTTGCCAGCCAGATCTCCGATGCATCGGCAGCGATGCTGATTGCCTCGGAGGACGCTGTGAAGACACATGGTCTGAAGCCACGTGCGCGCATACATCACCTCTCGGTGCGAGGTGAAGATCCGATCCGGATGCTGTCGGCCCCGATCCCAGCCACCCGCTACGCGCTGGAGAAAGCCGGAATGAGCCTCGATGACATCGATCTTGTCGAGATCAATGAGGCCTTTGCATCAGTTGTATTGGCGTGGGCAAAGGAACTTGATGCGGACCTGGGAAAGGTGAATGTCAACGGAGGAGCGATCGCACTCGGGCACCCGCTGGGTGCCACGGGCGTTCGCCTGATGACAACTCTGCTCAACGAGTTGGAGCGCACCGGCGGCCGATACGGCCTTCAGACCATGTGCGAAGGCGGCGGGCAGGCGAACGTGACCATCATCGAATGTCTCTGATACCGAAGGTGTCACCCCGAACCTCTCCGGAGGCGCGGGCGGGTAGGCCCCGCAAGGCCTGATCCCCCGGTCAGCCAGACCTCGAATTCTCGCCGGAGTCCGAACAGCGTGCACTCAGAAATGGAACAGGTTCCACTTCTGGGGTCTACCATCCGTTCGTGGATTTTGAAGACTCTCCAGAGATGGCCGAATTCCGGATCGAGGTCCGACAGTTCCTGGCGGCCAACGCCCGTTTGCGCACCGGCGACGAGAGTGACTGGTCGCGCAACGTCGCCTCCACCGATGAGGTCGTGGCTGCAGACTTCCGTCGGCGTTGCCATGAGTGGCAGAAGATTCTGTACGACAACGGCTGGGCGGGACTCGCATGGCCGGAGAGCTTCGGTGGGCGCGGACTGACGCCGGCCCACCAGATCGTCTTTGGCCAGGAAATGGCGGAATTCGATGTGACATCCGGATTCCTGACGGCCGCGCAGGCGCTGGTGGGGCCTACCCTGATGGCCCACGGCACCCCCGAGCAGCAGGAGAGATACCTGGCACCGCTATTGAGTGGAGAGGAATCCTGGTGCCAGTTGTTCTCAGAGCCGGGCGCCGGATCCGATCTTGCCTCCATAGCCACGCGGGCGGTACTGGACGGCGATGAATACGTGGTGAATGGACAGAAGGTCTGGACCTCCAGTGCCCAGTACGCGGATTTCGGGATCCTGATCGCACGAACCGACCCGGATGCTCCCAAACACGGCGGAATCACCTACTTCATAGTGGACATGAACTCGCCGGGGATAGACGTCCGGCCGTTGGTTCAAGCCCAGGGGGTAGCCCATTTCAACGAGGTGTTCCTCAGCGACGTGAGGATCCCCGCCGACAACATGGTCGGGCCACTCGGAGGTGGCTGGAAGGTCACGAAGACCACCCTGCGGTCCGAAAGCTCGATGATTTCGGGGGCAAGCCAGTCCACCGGGTATCCGACCGTGATCGCCACTGCTCGGCGCACCGGGGCCGTCAACGATCCGGTCATGCGCCAGAAACTCGCCCAGGTCTACAGCGACGAGAGGATCCTCAAATGGATGGGCTGGCGAACCCAGACCGCCGTGATGCAGGGCCGTTACGAGCTGGCGCTGCACGGTTCCTTGCTCAAGAACTTCTTCACCAACGCCCTGACCCATCGCGTGGAGTTGGGACTCGAGATGGAAGGGGCAGAGGGCATGCTCCTGCATGAAGCCGAAGGCGACGGGTTCTGGCAGTACCAGTGCTTGAATCAGTTTGCGCCGAAGATTGGCGGCGGAACGGAGCAGGTTCACAAGAACAACGTTTCGGAACAGGTACTTGGCCTGCCCCGCGAGCTCCTCGAGGACCGGGACATGCCCTGGATCGAAACCCGCCGATCCTGAGGTTGTGAACACCGAATCGGGCTACTCCGTTCGCCGGATTGCACACTTGAACCGACATGGGAACAGCCGAGGGGTGACCGACAGACGAGGAGAATCAAATGGCAGATCTGCTGACGGGGAAGACCGCTCTGGTCTCGGGAATTGGTCCTGGGATGGGTCGGGACATCGCTCTCGGGCTTGCCCGCGAGGGCGCCGATGTGGCGTTGCTGGGCCGTTCTGACAGCCACGTACCCGGAGTTGCCGCCGAGATCGAAGCCCTAGGCCGCTCCGCAGTGCAGCTTCGAGGTTCGATCAACCGCGCTGAGGACTGCGAACGGGTGGCGGCGACTCTTGATTCCGAGTTCGGCGGCTCACTCGACATCCTGGTCAACTCGGCCTTCCACGGCGGAGATCACGTGAACTTCGAGGACGCGGACTTGAGCCGTTGGAAACGACCGATGGACGTAAACCACTTCGGCACTCTCCAACTCACCCAGGGATTGCTTCCCCTGCTCAAGGCTGCAGGCGAACGCCATGGTGACGCCAGGGTGATCATGGTCAACTCGATGGCCATTCAGCATGTGGAGGCAGGTGCCGGTGCCTACGCCGGAAGCAAGGCTGCGCTGGGTGCGGTCACGAAAACTCTGGCGATGGAGTTGGGACAGTACGGAATCCGTGTCAACTCGGTTCACCCCGGATACATCTGGGGTGAAAATGTGAAGATCTACTTCGAGTGGCAGGCCGACGATCGCGGTGCCGGCACCACGTGGGAAGACATATACCGCGAAAGGGCTGCCGAAACGGCGCTCGGTTACCTTCCGCATTCATCGGAGATCTCGGGTGCCGTCGTGTTTTTCGCCTCCCCATTGGCAAAGTGTGTGACCGGTACGGCGCTACCGGTGAACTCCGGGCACTGGATGCCGTCTTCGGCCTGAGCAAGGCTGCAGAAGGCGTCGTCTACTTGCGGCGTAGTCTGGCTTTTGCCCGACGCGAACCGACCACCATTCCGATGCCGAATCCGACGAGCGCGGTTGCTGCCAGCACCACCCAGAGAGGCAATTCCACGGATGCACCCAGCATCGAGATCTGCGTGCTGTCACTGTTGGACGCGATGAAGACGAGCAAAACGACCACGAGGATCCCGGCACCGACCTGGCGGCCGCTGGGTCTGGATCGCACCACGTGCGTGTCGATGGAGTCAGAACCGGGCCTGGGATCGTTTGTTTTTGCCACGGACCCATGATCGCGCCGGTTTCTGCTTCAGTGTGGGCAATCCGACCGAACAGCTGACTGGTAGTGGGAATCGGAATTGGCGCATCGGTTGAACAGGGGAGCGTGTCAACGCCGGAACTTCTCCAGCAGGTCGGCCTGTTGATCCAGGATAGGCATCACCTCGGACTCTCCGGCAGAAGGAATCCGGAACACCACCTCCGTGACACCGATCGTGCGGAAGTGTTCGAGTTTCTCGATTGTCGGCAAGGAGCCGAAGGGAACTATCCGGGCAGCCTCAGGATCCCTGCCGGCCTTCTCCAGCGCCTGTCTGTAGAGGGGAATCGATTCGGCGAGTCCAGCACCACCGATGGGAATCCAGCCATCGGCGTATTCGGTGAGGTGACGGAACATCTTGGGACCGGCTCCTCCACCAATGAGAACCGGAACCTTCTGTTGCGGCTTCGGCCAGGACCAGCTCGCTGAGACGTTCACGAACTCACCGTGGAACTCGCCGACGTCGCCGGACCAGAGACTCTGCATGGCAAGCACGTGTTCACGACAGTGCTCCCGGCGTTCGGAGTAGTTCACGCCGTGATCTTCCATCTCGTCAACATTCCACCCGAATCCAATGCCCAGTTCGAAGCGGCCGTTGGCGAGGTTCGCCAGGGTTGCGATCGCTTTGGCGGTCACGATCGGATCTCTTTGGGCGGGCAGCATCACTCCGGTCCCCAAGTGGATGCGGGTGGTGACCGCTGCTGCGGCTGCCAAGGCGATCAGGGGATCCAGAGACCGTTTGTACTCCTCTGCCAGCTCGTCTTCGCCGGTTGGCGGCGCCGTCTTGCGGGAGATGGGGATGTGTGTGTGTTCGGGAATCCATATCGAGTCGAATCCACGTTCCTCCGCCGCAATCGCGAGAGATGAGACATCCATCGATTGGTCCGTGGCGAATATTGTTGCTCCGACGCGCATCGGGGAAACCTACCCGGTTTGCCCAATTTCTGACAAGGTGTCAGATTCTTGGGGAAGACCTGCGCCCGTACGGGTGATTGGCAGCTCCAGGAGGGCAAAGGATGGGAATTTGCGACGGACGAGTTGTGATCGTGACGGGTGCCGGTCGCGGAATCGGCCGAGAGCACGCCTTGGCGTTCGCCCGCGAGGGAGCCAAGGTGATTGTCAATGACCTCGGAGTCGCCCAGGACGGATCCGATGCCTCCGACACACCTGCGCAACAGGTGGTTGACGAGATCTCCGGGCTCGGCGGATCAGCTGTTGGCTCCGGACACGATGTTGCCGACTGGGATTCGGCGGGCGAGATGGTTCAGTTGGCCGTGGATTCCTTCGGTGGGCTCGATGTGGTGGTCAACAACGCGGGAATCCTGCGCGACCGGATGTTCGTCAATTCCGAGCAGGCAGAGTGGGAAGCAGTTCTGCGCGTGCATGTGATCGGCCACGCCGCTCCCGCTCGCCACGCCGGATCGTACTGGCGTGCCCGCGCCAAGGCCGGCGAGACCAACGACGCTCGCATCATCAACACCTCCTCTGGGGCGGGTCTCATGGGTTCGGTGGCGCAGGCCGCCTACAGCGCAGCCAAGGGCGCCATTGCCTCGCTGACCCTGGTGCAGTCTGCGGAGATGGCGCGGATCGGTGCCACTGCCAACGCCATCGCCCCTGCTGCGCGCACCCGGATGACCGAAGAGGCGTTCGCCTCGATGATGGAAGCTCCCGTGGAGGGAGGATTCGATGAGATGGATCCCGCGAACGTGAGTCCGCTCGTGGTGTGGCTGGGTTCGCCGGAATCGGCGGATGTAACCGGCCGGGTATTCGAGGTGGAGGCGGGAATCATCGGTATCGCCGAGGGTTATCGCCACGGGCCGCGCATCGACAAGGGTGCCAGGTGGGAACCGGGCGAGGTTGGTGCCGCGGTGGCTGACCTGCTGGCCGAGGCGGAGCGCCCGACTCCCGTTTACGGTGCCTCCTGAGCCGACGTGGCTGCGCGCGTAACCTCTGGACGTGATCGCGGGGCGCCTGGATACCGACAGGATCAATCGGGAGCTGGCCGATGCCGGCCTGGCTGAGTTCGTCAGGGTCGAACACCAGACGTTCAATCCCAACAACTCCGCAACCGTCTCGGTTGACCAACTGATCCTGGCGGATGGGAAGAAAGTCATCCGCAAGGAACTGGCGTCGTCGGCGCCGGTGACAGTGGCGCACTGGGCAGCCTCGGCGAGGCCAGATCACTGGAACTACTGGCGGCGCGAAGCACACGTATACGGCTCGGGCCTGGCAAAGGTCCACAGCGCCAGCGGTCTGCGGCCGCCGCATCTGTTGGGTCTGGACTCAGACGGTCGAAGGGTGAGCCTGCTCATCGAATACGTGGAGGGAATCGGCGGATCGCATCTTGGACTTGACGATTACATGAGGATTGCGCGGCGCCTTGGGGAGTCCCAAGGCTCTTCGGAGACGTCGCAGCGAGCACGTGGTGCGAAATCCTGGTGGAGTCACCGCTGGATTCACCAGTACGCCTCATCCCGACCTGTCGAATCCGAGTTGTATTGCCGCGGGGAAGCTTGGGAGCATCCAGTTGTCGTGGAAGGGTTTGGTGCGGAGAGGCACCGAATCAGAGATGGCTATTGTCGAATGATGGACGAGCTGCCGCTCTGGGCGGATCTGCTGGACTCCCTTCCCCAGACGATCTGCCATCACGATCTGTGGGCGAACAACGTGATCTGTCCGCTACCGACGGATGCGGATGCCCGCACGGTTGATAATGGCGAGGATCCTGATGACGTTCTGATCGACTGGGGATGTGTGGGGTCCGGAGCAGTGGGAGAGGACATCGGAACCTTCGTGCCCGACGGCCTGCTCAATCAACTTCAGTCACCGGACTCCTTCCGCGATTTTGACCGTGCGGTTTGGGGAGGATTCTCCGCCGGTCTGGAAGCCTCGGAATGGCCGTATCCGCCGGAGATGGCCCGTCTGGCAATGTGTGCGTCATTGGTGAAGTTCTGCTGGCTGCCTGCGCTTATGGTGCGAAACGCAGATCACCAAGGTCCGACCGCCTACGGGGGAGTGGCCGGCCCGGAGTTGGTCGAAGTGTTTCGGCAGCGAGCGCCAGTGCTCATGCACATGCTTGAACTGCTGGATGAAGCAAGGAGGATGACCTCACGCCTGGGGCTCGGGGGAGACCCTGGGCTCGGGGGCCAGTTTGAAAATCGGGGCCACGACCGCATTGTTCGGAAATGATCATTACCAGTGGGCTGGTTTGCTCTGACGCCACCTCGGTATGATTATCGGAGCAGCGTGCACCCGATGTAGGGGCGCGACCGACCGGGGAGACGCTTATGCGCCGCCGAATGTTCTTGGGAAAGATCCACCGCGCCACCGTGACGCAGGCGGACGTCGATTACGAGGGTTCAGTCACCATCGACAAGGACCTGCTCGACGCCGCCGGGATCCTCGAACACGAGGAAGTCCAGATATGGAATGTCACCAACGGCAACCGTCTGGCGACCTACGCACTTGATGGCCCCCGGGGATCCGGTGTCGTGTGCATCAACGGTGCCGCTGCCCACCTGATGCATGTGGGCGATATCGTGATCATCGCCACGTTCGCGGACATGGAACACGCCGAGGCCGCTGAGCACACTCCGAGCGTGGTGTTCGTGGATGGGGAAAACCGGGTCAGAGGCACTGGCGCCGAGCGTCCCGGTCCGATGCTTCCCCGCCAGGTCGATGAGGTTGAGCTGATCGCAGGCTGAAGCCGCCGATGTTCTGGACGTGCAACGCTGTGGTGCTCTGAATCCCGAGGATTCCGAATGGTTACCTGGATTACCTCAGTTGAGGCGCTCCACGATCATTGCCATACCCTGACCGCCACCAACACACATGCTTTCCATGCCGAAGGTTTTGTCTGATTCCTGAAGGTTGTGGATCAGAGTGGTCATGATGCGGGCGCCGGTCATGCCGAAGGGGTGACCCAAGGCGATTGACCCGCCGCGAGTGTTCAGTTTGTCGTAGGAGATGTCGAGAAGTCGCGCTGAGGGAACGACCTGGGCGGCGAACGCCTCGTTGATCTCGACCAGATCGATGTCATCGATGGTCATTCCCGCTCGGCCCAATGCCTGACGGCACGCCTCGACTGGTCCCATCCCCATGATCTCCGGGTTCAGGCCGGTGACACCACTGGAAACGATGCGGGCCAGTGGGGTGAGGCCCAATGCCTTGGCCTTCTCGTCGCTCATCACCACAACTGCAGCGGCACCGTCATTGAGGGGACAGGCGTTGCCGGCGGTCACGGTGCCGTCGGGGCGGAACACGGGAGACAGGCCTGCGAGCTTCTCGAGCGTGGTTCCGGGGCGGATGCCGTCGTCTTGGGTGACCGTGCCTTCCGGGGTGTCCACAGGGGTGATCTCCGCTTCCCAGAATCCGTTTTCCAGCGACTCGGTGGCACGGTTCTGGCTCAGCACTGCGAACTCGTCCTGATCCGCCCGGGACACGTTTTCGGACTGCGCCACGTTTTCTGCGGTCTGGCCCATGGCGATATAGATGTCGGGAAGTCCTGGCTGAGGGCTCCAGACCGCAGCCCCACCCTCCGAGCGCTCGGCCGTGCGTGCTTCTGCATCGGCAAAGACCGGATCCTTGGGGCCATCTGCCATGCCTTGTGAATAGCGGCTGACAGTTTCGACGCCACCGGCGAGGAAGATCTCACCTTCGCCGGCCTTGATGGCGTGTGCTGCCATGCGAATGGTCATCAGAGATGATGAGCAGTAGCGGTTCACTGTGACACCCGGGACATTGTCGAGACCCGCGATCACCGCTGCAACCCGACCGATGTTGTGGCCGGATTCACCTGCGGGCTGTCCGCAACCCCAGAGCACATCTTCGATGGATTCACGATCCATCTCGGGAACCTTGTCGAGCACCGAGCCGATGATGAGGGCGCTCAGGTCATCAGGGCGTAGGTCGCGAAGTGAACCCTTCACGGCTCGGCCGATCGGCGTGCGGGCGGTCGAGACGATTACTGCCTCAGGCATGTGTGTTCCCCTTGGGATATCGGGTCCGACCAAGATGTCGGCTCTTGCTCTTGTGGTGTGTTGGCTCGGGTCATGTTACCTACGGGTAACACAGGTACCCAATAGGGCGCCGAGTAGCTTGCCCGGACGCCCACACCGGGGACCGGTTGAGTCGCTCTGGCAACGACCAAGTGTGAAGTGTCGTGAATCATGTCCCCAGGCGGCTGCTTGTTGGTTGCAGTCAGGTTTTCGGTGCCCCAATGGTCCTCGGCATCCCTAGGCCATGAAGCGACTGACTGTGTCCGCCACACATGCCGGTTTGTCTGAGCCTTCGATCTCCACTGTGATCCTGGTGACGGCTTGCACAGCGCCTTTGATCTCTTGCGTGGAAACGATTTCGCCGACGCCGCGAATTCGCGATCCCGCTGGTACTGGAGAGGGGAACCGGACTTTGTCCAGACCCACGTTCACCCCCATCGAGAAGTTCTCGATGACGAACATCTCCGGCAGGAAGAGATTCACGAGTGACAGTGTGAGGTAACCGTGCGCTATCGGGCCACCAAAGGGTGACTCCGCATTGGCCCGCTCGACATCGGTGTGAATCCACTGGTGATCGCCGGTGGCGTCCGCGAAGAGATTGATTCGCTCCTGAGTCACCTCAATCCAGTCGGTTGGCTCGAACGTGGTGCCGGCAGCAGCCAGCAGATCAGAAGGATTCGTGAAAGAAACTGTCATGGGTATCCCCTAGGCGTGCTGGCTGGAAACGGGCACGATTTCGCCCGTCATGTAGGACGACAGGTCACTTGCCAGGAACACCATCACATTGGCAACCTCCCATGGTTCGGCAGCTCGGCCAAATGCTTCCTTGTCGATCAGCTCGGCCAGCAGACCCGGCGGAGTGACCTTCTCGAGGTTCGGGTGCATCGCGAGGCTTGGTGACACGGCGTTGACGCGGACGTTGTGATCGGCGGCCTCGATCGCGGCAGTACGCGTGAGCGCCATCACGCCAGCCTTCGCGGCTGCGTAGTGCGCCTGCATTTCCTGAGCCCGCCATGCCAGCACCGAAGCGTTGTTCACCACCGCGCCGGTAGCCTGTTCATAGAGGTGCGGGAGTGCCGCCCTCAAGCAACGAAACGTACCGGTGAGGGTCACATCGAGAACCTTTGACCACTCGGCGTCGCTGAGGTCGGTGATGAGTCCGTTGCCTCCAAGGCCGGCGTTGTTCATCCACGTGTCGTAGCTGCCCATGGAATCGATCGCACCTGCCACCAGGGTCTGTACCGAGTCTTCGTTCGTCACATCACAGACGTAGGTCGCCGGCCGCACTCCGAACTCTTCCTCGAGTACGTCGGCAGTCTCGCCCAACCGTCGTTCGTGGGCGTCGGAGATCGTGATGGTTGCACCTTCGAGCATGCACCGACGGGCGAGTGATCCCCCGATTCCCGATCCGGCCGCCGCGGTGATGACAACCCGCCGGCCCGAGAGCAGTTCCCTGCCGGGTGGCTCGATGGGAGGTGTTGGCTTGGAATTCCTGGTCATCGGAGTTCTTTCTTGGTCATCGCAGGTCTTTCTGCCTTCGACTCGATGGCTGGCCTTGTCGGCATGTTCGGTGAGTCGGTGTTCGTTCTATCGCGGTTCGCGTGGTAGCCCGAGGGCGCGCTCACCGATCACGTTCTTCTGTATCTCATTGGAGCCGCCGTAGATCGTGTCCGATCGGCTGAAGAAGAAGAGTTTGTGGTCGGGGGACATCTCAAGCTCACCGGCGTCACCCTCCTCTGCTTCCGAATACCTGGTGAGGAGGGATTCCGCTCCCAGGGCATCCATTGCGAGCTCGCCCATGTCTCGATGCAGTGAGGCCCAGTAGAGCTTGTTGATCATGGCCTCGCGTGGGAGTTGCTTCGACTCGTCCACCCGCAGTGCACGCGATGCGTTCCAGCGCATTATTCGGACGCGGCTCAGAATCCGCATGGCGCGGTCCTTGAACACGGGATCCCCGAGCCGACCTTCTGAGCGTGCCTGGGTGAGGATGTGGTTCAGTTCGCGGTCGAACGCCATCTGTTGTCCCAGGGTGAGGACTCCACGCTCGAACGCGAGAGTTCCCATGGCGACTTTCCAGCCGTCCCCCGGCTCGCCGACCACAAGTTCGGCCGAGGTGCGGGCACCATCGAAGAAGACTTCGTTGAACTCCGCCGTGCCGGTGATCTGGCGGATCGGTCGCACTTCGATTCCGGGCTGATCCATAGGCACGAGCAGATACGACAATCCCTTGTGTCGTTCCGACCCTTCTTCGGTGCGGGCCACCAGGAAGCACCATTGCGACCACTGGGCCAGGGATGTCCACACCTTCTGACCATCGATCACCCACTCATCACCGTCGAGACGAGCCTTCGTCTTGACATTCGCGAGGTCTGATCCAGCATCTGGTTCCGAGTAGCCCTGGCACCAGAATTCTGTGCCGGCCACGATTCCCGGAAGGAATCGCGCTTGTTGTCGGGCATTCGCGAAATGGATGAGTGTGGGGCCCAGCAACCCTTCGCCGATGAGTCCGGCTCGGCCGGGGCCGCCCGCACGCGAATACTCCTCGTGGAAGGCGACTTCGAGATTCAGAGGCAGGCCACGGCCGCCGTGTTCCGTTGGCCAACCCACGGATGTCCATCCGCCAGTGGCAAGTTCTCGCTCCCAGGCCATGCGGTCTTGCACAAATGCGTGTTCATCGCCCGGTCCGCCGCGAAAGCGGAGATGCTCGAAGCCCCCGCGGAGGTGTTCGGCCATCCAGTCGCGGATCTCGTTGCGAAAGTTTGCTTCGTCGAGCATCCTCGAACGCTACCAAGACCTGACGACCCGTCAGAAATATCGGAGGTTTGGCGCACCGCCGGGTCAGTTCCAGCGCTGCGCGCTGCTTCACCAGCACCCTGGCTTCGTATACTTGGCCGGTGGACAGCGTCTCACCGTTCGGAATTGCTCCCAGCAGTCCCGCGCCAGATCCCCCGAAGAAATCCCGCAAGACCGTGCGCTACGTTGCCTTGGGCGGCGTCGTGGTGCTTCTCATGGGCGTGTCGGTGATCGCGGGTGCATTTGTCTTCTCGGGCAGCGATGGATCTGACATCGATGAGCAGGTGAGCGTGGACACCACCGGGGCGGAGACCACCCAACCCCCCGTGACTGCACCATCGGGTTCGACCACAGCGGATGGCAACGTCGAAGTACGCGACGTGACGTTTCAGGAGGGTCTGATCCAGCGTCAGTTCATCCTTGTCCAGCCCGCAGATCTCGAACCGGGGGAGGAAGTCCCCCTGGTTGTGGTGATCCACGGGTTTGCGGTCGACCGGTTCGTGATGAAGGCCGCAGCCGACTGGGAGGAAGCAGTCGCTGAGGATCGATTCATAGCAGTGTTTCCACAGGGTTCGCTGGGATCCTGGAACGCGGGTGCGTGTTGTCCGCCGGCCACTCTTGTGAAAGCCGGTGACGTTGGATTCATCGATCGTGTGATCGCAGACGTCGAGTCGCAGGGACATGTCGATGAGGACCGGATCTACGTCACGGGGTTCTCGAACGGGGCGATGATGTCCTACTTCTATGCATGCTCGCGGCCTGATGTGGTCGCAGCCATCCTGCCTATGGCCGGGATGAACCTCGGTGGATGTGAGTCCGAGGCGGCAATTCCGACTCGGAACCTTCACGGGGATCCTGACCCGTCCGTTCCCTATGACGGATCGCTGGGAGCTGCGAGCATCATTGCCGGCCGCGCGTTTCCGTCAGTTCCGGATTCGGTTGCCGATTGGGCTGAGAGCCAAGGCTGTGATCCGGATCCTGACGTGAGCACCGTTGGTCAGGGACCGACCGAGGTTGAGACCACCACGTACTCCGGTTGCGACGATGGATCCACGGTGGAGGCGATCAGGTACCCGGGTAACGGGCATGGCTGGCCAGTGGGACCGGTTGACGGCCTCACCGAAATCCGGGAGTTCTTCGAACTCTCCTGACATCCCTTTGGCGCCGGTGTCTCCACCCAGGTTCGTCTCCATCCAGGGTTTGTGTTGCATTCGCTCAGGGCACCCGGGATGGTTGCATCAGAAGCTGACCTTCCCAGGGATGCCGAGACGCGAAGGGCCGAGACGCGAAGCAGGGCCGGCTATTGCCGGCCCTGCTTCGGAAACTGTCTTGTGGTGAAGGTCAGCCTGTGACGCTTACCTTCGCTGCGGTGGTCGTGGTGGAGCCACCTGTGGTTCCGCCGCCCGAGTTACCAACAACCGTGGTGTTGGTGCTTCCGCTACCGGTGTCTCCGCCACCGGTGTCTCCGCCACCGGAGCCACCAGCTTCAGGAGCGGGTGCTGGTGTCGGCTCATCATCTGGAGGAGGTGCGGGAGCACCGCCTTCGGTGCTCACCGTGATTACTCCCTGTGAGCAAAGTGCCTGAATCTTGGCATCACGAGGCTCTTCGCCGGGTGTCGACGTAGCGATGCCCGGAGCCTTCGGGAAGAGTGATGTCAGGAGTGCGATGGCGGCCTGTATGTCGATGATTTCGGTCGGATTGTCGCTGAACAAGGTCACGATCTTGTCCACTGTCTGGCCGTAGCCGACCAGATCGCCGCGTTTGATCTGTTCGCCCGCCTGGAACATCAACTTGTCGAAGTAATCCTTGACCGTCATGCCCCCAGGGATGGTGGTTGTCACACCGGTTGTTGTGGTGGCATCTGCATCTCC
>JAHRAZ010000116.1 GCA_020027475.1 Microthrixaceae bacterium | reverse complement strand
CATCATTGATTCGCTGGGAATCCGGTAGGACTGAACAACGAAGTTGCGAATGAGCAGCGCCACCAACACGGCGCCGGCAATCACAACTATCCATTCCAGAGCGTTTCGAGTGGCAGAGGAGCCCGGGCGCTTCCTGCGGTGAGTTGCGGAAATTGGGTCAGGCACCCCGCCACCGTCATCGATCACCGGGCGATGCTATCGCTCGCACCCCGCGTTGCTGACAACGAGGTCACTGAAAACAGGTTCACCCGTAACGCGAAAGGATGGCTTCTGCTGCGGCGGCCCGGCGGGCTCCGAGGTCCTCGTTCGTATCGAGATCCTTTGCCTCGGAATCCACACCGAGACGCAGCAACAGTCGATCCAGCCAGGCATCTCCGTGAATCGGCACGGTCACTACCACCCGGTCGCCGGATTCGTCGGATTCGGCAACCTTGCTCTTGGGTACATCGGCGAGGACCCACAACATGTCAGTTCCGATGGTGAACTCGACCGGGGTTCCACCTTCGGTCAGTCCAGCTGTGGGTGGATCCACAGTTTCGGGAATTTCGTAGACCTCGTCCGGACCCGTTGGTATTGCCCGCAGGATGCGGTCAACGCGGAAGTGTCTGCTGCCCCCCGCGGTGCGACAATGTGCCGTCAAATACCAATGGCCGTCGATCCCGCGTACCTCGTGCGGCTCCACGGTCCGGGTGGCAAGCGAGTCTGAACCTTGCGTGTAGTAGTCGATTTCGAGGGCCTGGCGAATTCCCAGTGCCGTTCGCATCTGCCGCATCAACTCAGGGTCTGCAGACCCGAGGTCGACCGAAACGCCGTCCAATGCCCTTTCGCCGATCGCGTGGGCGAGCTTCTGCACTGCTGAGCCCAGGGCTTCAGTCTCTCCAAGTTGGTCGATCCGGGACTTCCCTGCTGCCAGCAGCATCAATGCTTCGGTGAGTTCCAGCTGAAGTGGTTCACTGAAGTAGTCGGCCAGGTGCACACTCACCAGCCCGTCGTCGAATATCTCCACCCGGATCATCGCGTCCGGGCCTGTCCACGGTTCCAGATTGTAGAAGACGAAGCGAAGATCTTCCCTCAGAATCTCCGGATCACAGTCGAATCGAACTCCAAGTTCCTCCAGAGTCGCGGATCCGTTCTCCGCCAACCACGGGAACACCGACAGAAGCACCTGCACCCGCTCATTTGCGTTCGGAGTCTTGCTCATGGTCAGGTCCTTTCCGGTGCCGGAGGTTCCACGGCATCCGGAGAGGCCAAAACTTTCAGATAGTCCACGAATCCCGCCCGAAGGTCCGGTGGTTCAAGCAACTCAGCCCGGTGGAGAAATCCGACGAGCCAGTTGTTGAGAGCATGAGGATTCCTGACGGCCAATTCCACTACCGTCGTTCCATCTCCCGGCTGATCGTGAACGGGCAAGTCCGGATATTCGCTGAACGCCGACGGGGCGACCTCCGAATCGAGTGAAACGAGGGCCATGACCGCTTCGCCCTCACCGAACTCCCAGGGTCGCATTCGCAGCGTATTGAGTGGATCCTGGGGAATGTCGGAGACGGGTACTGCATCGACCAGCACAGGTCCCTGGATCCGGTCGACTCGGTAGGTGCGGTCATCCGCGAGTTCGGCACTCGTGGCCCTCAGGTACCAATGGCCGCTGCGATGCACGATCTGACGAGGGATGAGTTGTCGGGCCTTGTCCCGGTAGCGGAAGGACACCGACTTGCCGTCAACAATCGCCTCGAACAGTGTTCGCACCGTGTGGTTGATGGCCATCTCGGCCGCTGCGATCGAGGTAGGCGCATCTGACAGCCCGCCGAGCTTCCTCAATCCTTCAGCGGCGTCAGCAACCTGCTCGAGATCTTCGTCCTGCATCACAAGGGCGACCGCGGCAGACCGCAGGGCAGCCAGTTCAGCCGGAGTCAGCTTCGGGTCCGCTATGTTTCGCCCTTCAGGGCTGCTTCGGTAGATCGAACTCGAGGGCTCGTCCGGGTCGGGATGGGTGGTGAGCGGGACACCCATGTCGAGCAGTTCCTTCTTGTCGCGTTCGAACATGCGATGGAATGCGGTCTGGTCGGAGCTGTAAGCGCCAGTGCTCTCACGGATCTCATCGGCACTGATTCCATGTGGCGACGATTGAATCAGTGCAGCGACGGTCAGCAGTCGTTCCAGTTTGTCCACTCGCCGATCCTATTCGGCCAGCCCTGGTTGCATCAGGTAACCATGCCTCATGCGGGCGCAGTCGGGGCGTTCGATTCGGTCGAGAGTTGTTTGGCCAGCAGAATGCCCGCAGCGGTGGCCGCCTCGAAGAACAATTCATCCTCGGTTTGGTCCCGCCCCATCGTGGTCACCCGAAGATCGGCCTGGGCGAGCAGAGCGGCAGGATCAGGGATCCGTTCCAACGCAACGGGATTCACACCGATCAGTCCATCGGTTATCTTGCACAGTTGCGCCACATCAGGAACCGTGGAGGTGAGTTCAAGGATTGCTTCCATATGGTGTGAGAGCCCCTGATGGCGTGGCCGCGGGTCACCGCTTGAGGCCCGCAGGCAGAGGATCGGGTTCCCTCCACGCTTGTTGACCGTGTCCAGAATCCCTGCCACCTCTATCGCGGTTGTGCCCATCTCCGTGCCGGTTCCCACCACTCCGGGACCCATGCCCACGACAATTGCGTCTGCATCGAGGACATGAGTTGCCAATCCCAACGCGGCTGCCACTGTCACCGCTTCGAGGTCGCCGCCAAATGCATGTCCAGCGGTGACTGTTCCGCAGATCAGGCCACGGTTCGCCAGCGCCTCCACAAGGTCGGACACTGCCAGCGGCAGGGATGCCCCGTCGGTCATCACATACGCGAGTCTCCTGCCATCGGACGCGGCAGCGAATCCGAGGGCGACCATGGCCACCTGACTGTGCACCGAACAAACGACGACTGGCGTGCCGCCAATTTCACGGTCGGCGGCGTCGGGATACAGAAGTTCGCTTGTCCCCACATCGCGCTGGAGGCTGGTGTAGCGCATCTTCATGATGTGGTCCGGACCCGCGATATCGAGTTCCGACCGCGAAAGGTTCCAGTGGACGAAATGCCAGCCACCGGTCCCCAACGAAAGTTCAACGGCAGTCGTGTTGCAGATCACTTCGTCACCGACCGAGACATCGCCGATCAGTTCCGTCAGTACGTACCCGCGGGCTTGTTTGCCGTCGGCCATCTCCAGCGAAACCTTCTGGAGTCCCTGCCGCTCGTCGATCACACCCGTTACCGAGCCCGTCCGGAAGTTGGGCATCTTCTACAGGGACTCGATCAGTCGATCCACGCGTTCATCGTGGGACCGGAATGGGTCTTTGCACAACACGGTTCGTTGCGCCTGATCATTCAGTTTCAGGTGGACCCAGTCAACGGTGTAATCGCGTTTGCGCTCCTTGGCCCGGCGAACGAACTCTCCCCTGAGACGAGCCCGGGTTGTCTGCGGTGCCACTTCGACCGCCTCCGCGATGGCCGCATCGGTGACCACACGTTCCACACGGTCTGCTCGTTGGAGCTTGTAGAACACCGAGCGACTTCGGCGAATGTCGTGATACTGGAGATCGAGCAGAGCGATCCGGGGATCACCCAGCTTGAGGTCATGTCTCGCCTGATATGCCTCGATCAGCTGGTACTTGGTGACCCAGTCGATCTCTCGGTGCAGCGAGAACGGATCCGACTCCAGTCCGACCATCACGTGTTCCCACATGGTCAGAGCCTGCTTTTCCTGGGGAGACAGGTTGTGCGTCTGGGCGTATCGGTCCGCTCGCTCGAAGTACTCCGACTGCAGTTGCATGGCGGACAATTCTCGACCGTTGGCGAGACGAACCTTCTTGTCGAATGTCAGGTCATGGCTGATCTCGCGTATTGCCCTGATCGGATTCTCCAGCGTGAGGTCGCGAAACACCACCGCCGGATCTTCCAGCATTCGAAGAATCAACGAACACGCTCCAACCTTGAGGAATGTTGCATATTCACTCATGTTGGAATCGCCCACGATGACATGCAGGCGGCGGAAGCGATCCGAGTCGGCATGGGGTTCATCGCGTGTGTTGATGATCGGCCTCGAGCGCGTGGTGGCCGAGGAGATGCCTTCCCAGATGTGCTCAGCACGCTGCGAAACCGTGAATTGGGCGCCTCTGGCGGTGTGCAGCACCTTTCCGGCTCCCGCATAGATCTGACGGCTCACCAGGAAGGGGATCAGAACGTCGGAGTAATGGATCAACTCATCGGAGCGGGTCGTGAGGTAGTTCTCGTGACAGCCGTAGCTGTTGCCTGCCGAATCGGTGTTGTTGCGGAACAAATAGATATCGCCCCGAATGCCCTCTTCTGCGAGTCGCGTTTCAGCAGACTCGAGGAGTTGTTCAAGGATCCACTCCCCAGCCTTGTCATGTGCCACAAGATCATGCAGGGAATCACATTCGGGCGTCGCATATTCGGGATGCGATCCGACGTCGAGGTACAGGCGTGCCCCGTTCGCGAGGAATACGTTCGAGGAGCGGCCCCAGCTCACCACTCGTCGGAAGAGGTATCGGGCCACCTCGTCCGGGCTGAGTCGCCGCTGGCCGCGCAGGGTGCAGGTGACGCCGTACTCATTCTCGAGGCCGTAGATGCGTCGCTCCATGAGTGTTCAACCTATCCCGGTACCGCTCCGGCGGGGCGGAGGGTCCGGTTGCGCGGGCAAGTGCTGGACCCCGCCAAACTCACTCAACCAGCCGGAAACCCAGAATCCCTCAACTGGCCAGAAACTCTGTCACGGAGTCATCGGACAATCGCCGGAATCGGCGTCTCGGGCCGTCCCGCTCGAGCAGGGCGACCTCCAGATCCCCGGCAGCGAGCGAGTTCTCTCCCGCCAGGGCGCGGACTGCCGCCATCAAACCCTCCTGGGCGGTGCAGCCCTCGGACCAGGATTCGCGCATGCGCTGGCCCACAACTTCCGCATCGCCACCGAGCACGCTGAACCCGGTCTCATCAACCAGGGTCCCGTCATAAAGAATGTGGAACAGTTGGTCACCGGATGGTTCGGCACCGATTTCCGTGACGAGGATCTCGACTTCCATCGGCTTCATCTCGTGTGTGAAGACGTTGCCGAGAATCTGTGCGTAATTGTTGGCCAGGCTCCTTGCTTCAACGTCCTCACGGCTGAAGGAATACCCCTTCAGGTCTGCGTGGCGGATTCCGGCAATGCGCAGTTGATCGAACTCGTTGTACTTGCCCACACCGGCGAATGCGATCCGGTCATAGATCTCCGAAATCTTGCGGAGCATGCGAGAAGGGTTTTCGGCGCACAACAAGATGCCGTCGGCAGTGCTGCATGCAACCAGGGATCTCCCGCGGGCGATACCTTTGCGCGCGTAGTCCGCGCGGTCTTTCATCATCTGTTCGGGTGCAACGTAGAAGGGCATCGTCATGAGCTGGTTCCCCCGGCGGAACTGTCTCGTTCCCACCCGCGCGTGGCGGCCAATTGGTCGAACAATGTGACGAAACGCTGCTCGAGGTCATCGTCTGCGACACGTTCGAACCCGGCTTCGCCGATGTTGGCAACCACGGGAAATATCCGCCGTAACATGTCCGGGCCACCAGTGGCCGAGTCCTCGTCCGCAGCTTCGAGCAGCGAACGGAGTGTGAGGTCAATTGCTTCGTCCATATCGAGCTGAGGTGCCCACCCGAGCTTGATCACCGTGCCGGCGTGCAGGCTTCCGGAGCCGGCGGAGGCGTAGTCGTGTTCTTCGTAGCGGCCGCCTGTGATGTCGTACTGGAACAGGCGGCCGAGACCCCGAGAGGTGTCGAAGCCGGCAAAGAGCGGAACAACAGCCAGGCCTGACATCGCAGCCGGGAGGTGGTTTCTGACCATCTGAGAAAGCTGGTTGGCCTTGCCTTCAAGACTGACGGGCGACCCTTCCACCTTTTCGTAGTGCTCCAGCTGAAGCTGGAAGAGACGTACGAGCTCAAGGGCCGGGCCAGCCGCTCCGGCGATGGCTACGCCGCTGTGCTGATCCGCCGGGAATACTTTTTCGATTGACCGGTGGCTGATGAAATTGCCTGATGTTGCGCGACGGTCGCCCGCCATCACGACACCTTCGGAGTGCCTGACGGCTACACAGGTGGTGCCATGGGGCACCTCGGCTCCGGTCAGGGAGGTTGGAATCTCCGGCCACAATCCAGCCTGACGGGCCAGCGCCGCGAAGTCTGGGCCGGGATCGTTCTCCGGAGGGAAATGGGACTGGTTCACCGCGTGAACCTTACCGGCTGCCGAAGTAGGGGTTACTCCCCACCCTTTTGTATGTAGGACTTCACGAAGTCCTCTGCATTGGTCTCGAGCACGTCATCGATCTCGTCAAGCAGGTCATCCAGCTCGGCCTTGAGCTTGTCGCCGGAAGCCGACGGATCGACTTCTTGTTCCAGCGGATTGCCGCGTCGGGGTGCCGACTTCTTCTTCTGTTCACGCTCTGCCATGGCTCACCTACATCACTGGTCCGGAGCCACAGGGTGGCCCGTGGGATCAAACGTACCCTGAGCTGGGGTTGAAGAGTTGTCAATGCCCGATCGAGGCCAGAAGATCAGCGGCGGAATTCGCCTTGTCAATCAGCGCTCCGACATGGTCACGCGTGCCCCTGGTGGGCTCCATCATGGGGACCCTCTGAAGTTTGGGACCTCCGACATCGAACACGATCGAGTCCCAGTTGGCGGCGACCACCTCATCACCGAACCGTTCCAGGCATCGTCCCCTGAAGTAGGCGCGAGTGTCCGGAGGTGGTTCCCTGGTGGCCCGGATCACGGCTTCGTCAGTGGTGATTCGCTCCAGACCGAGTCGCTCCGCCAGCCCGGAGCCGGCTCGTAGGTCGTGATACTGCAGATCCATCGCCCGGATCCGGGCATCAGTCCATTCCAGGTCATGTCGGCGGCGGTATCCGTCGAACAGCCGGTACTTGGCAACCCAGTCGAGTTGATGTGCGAGGCCGAGCACATCGGAATCCAGGCCTGTCAACACCTGTTCCCAGAGACTGAGGATCCGGTTCCCCACCTCATCCCCACCCACAGCATCCAGGCCCTCGGAATCTGCCCAGGTATTGGCGCGGGACAGGAATTCCCATTGGATCTCCAGCGCCGTCATGGTGCTTCCGTCGCGCATTCGCAGCGGCAAACCGAGGCCCAGGTCCATTGAAACGGCGTGCATTGCCGGCACCGGATCGTCCAGTCGCATCGGTGCGCCCGCCGAAGAGTCCTCCACCATTGCCAGCAAGACCGCTGTGGTGCCCAACTTCAAGAAAGTTGCGACCTCGCTCATGTTGGCGTCACCGGCAATCACATGGAGTCGGCGGTACTTGGCAGAATCCGCATGGGGTTCGTCGCGGGTGTTGATTATCGGACGTTTCAGGGTGGTCTCCAGGCCGACCTCCTCCTCGAAGAAGTCAGCCCGCTGGGTGATCTGGAACGGTGTGGAATCAGTGCGACCACCGGGCACCTCGGAACCAACCTTGCCGGAACCCGTGAACAGTTGACGAGTGACCATGTGTGCCGTGATGTGGGCAACGATCTGGTCGAAGGGAAGTGAACGACTCATCAAGTAGTTCTCGTGACAGCCGTAGCTGTTGCCCTTGCCGTCCGAGTTGTTCTTGTAAACCACGATTTCCTCGCCGGGAGGCAATACCTGCGATGCAGCAGCCATCGACTCGCGAAGGATCCGTTCACCTGCGCGATCGTGCAGGGTCGCCTCGGCGGCGTCGGCACACTCAGGTGCGGAGTACTCGGGATGGGCGTGATCCACGTAGTACCGGGCGCCGTTCGTCAATACCGTGTTGACCAGGTGAGTCTCCACCTCAGGAGCAACTGACAGTCGCAGGGCCTCTTCCCGGGCATCGTTGCCGGGCATCTCATCCTTGAAATCCCAGGGAACCCGGGCAGCGTCGCCGCTTTTGGCCTTGAGGGAGCTGATGTAGGAGTTGATCAGCATCGAAGAAGCCGACATCGGGTTGGAATCGTTGTCTCCGCGCACCACGATGCCGTACTCGGTCTCGATGCCAAGGATCTTGGAAATGGCCATGCGCGGTTCAGAGGTATTGTCCGGTTGCGACCCGTTCGATGGAGCGACCACCGACCGGATCATCGGGTGCAGAGTGCACCAGGGTGCGAACGAAAACGATTCGTTCGCCCTTCTTGCCCGAGATCTTCGCCCAGTCGTCCGGATTGGTGGTGTTCGGCAGGTCCTCGTGTTCCTTGTATTCCTGATGGATCGAATCCAGGAGATCCTGGACCTTGAGGCCTCTGCCGGCTCCAGTGAGTTCCCGCTTGATCGCCAGCTTCTTGGAACGCCTGACAATGTTCTCGATCATCGCTCCGGAAGAGAAGTCCTTGAAGTACATGATCTCCTTGTCGCCGTTTTGATAGGTCACTTCGAGGAACTGATTCGCTTCGTCGTCGCGGTACATTTCCTCCACGGTCGCCTCGATCATGGCGCTCACGGCCTTGTTTGGGTCGCCTCCGCCCAGCGAGTCGATCTCCGAGGCATCCAGGGGAAGATCGACCGTCAGGTACTGCGAGAAGATCTTTGCAGCAGCCTCCACATCGGGTCGGCTGATCTTGATTTTCACATCGAGTCGACCCGGCCTCAGAATGGCCGGGTCGATCAGATCCTCACGGTTGGAGGCACCGATCACGATCACGTTTCGCAGCGTCTCCACTCCATCGATCTCAGCGAGGAGCTGGGGGACGATGGTGGCTTCCATGTCTGATGAGATGCCGGTGCCCCTGGTGCGGAACAGCGATTCCATCTCATCGAAGAACACGATCACCGGAGTGCCATTCTCTGCTTTCTCGCGGGCTCTCTGGAACACGAGACGGATGTGTCGCTCGGTTTCACCCACGTACTTGTTCAGCAACTCCGGGCCCTTGATGTTGAGGAAATAGCTCCGGGCCTCGTGACCCGTCACCTCTGTGACCTTGCGGGCAAGGCTGTTGGCCACCGCTTTGGCAATAAGGGTCTTTCCGCAGCCCGGAGGGCCGTAGAGGAGGATGCCCTTCGGTGCGGGAAGGGAGTAGTCAGCGAAGAGATCCTGATGAACAAATGGCAACTCGACTGCGTCGGTGATCATCTCGATCTGATCGTCCAGACCGCCGATGTCGGAATAGGCAATGTCGGGAACCTCTTCCAGAACCAGTTCTTCGACTTCGGGCCGGGGGAGCTTTTCGGTGAGAAGCCCGGAGCGTGAATCCATCAGAACCGTGTCACCGGCTCGCAGGGGCACACCGGTCAGGGAATCCGCGATCTCCACGACACGTTCCTCATCAGCGCGTCCGACCACCAGCGCGCGCTGTCCGTCCTCCAGGCGCTCCTTGAACGTTGCGACTTCCCCGGAGCCGTCGGGGCCTCGGCTCATGATCACGTTGTAGGCGTCATTGAGAACAACTTCGGCACCCTTGGCGAGGTCATTCAGATTCAGCCCGGGCGATACCTCCACCCGCATCTTGCGGCCCGCAGCTTGCACGTCGACGGTTCCGTCGGTGTTGAACCCGAGCAACGTGGCGTACGCCGACGGTGGCTGAGTGAGCTTCTCCACTTCGGAGCGCAGAGCCTGTATGTGATCCCTGGATTCGGTGAGGGTGTAGGAGAGCTTTTCGTTCTGGCTCACGGCCTGCGCCAGCTGACCCTTGGTTTCAAGAAGTCGTTCTTCCAGGGTGCGGACCCGTTTGGGTGCGTCCTGGAGTCGGCGGACCAGGGACGCGATCTCATCCTCGAGGCCTGCCACCTGATCTCTCAGGTGGGAATCGTCCTGTTCAGGATCTGGCGTTTCCCCATTTGCCACTGAAAACCTCCGTGAGGTGTCTCCAAGTGTTCTAGCGCCAATCCGCCGGGTTGGGACGGCAATGGCGAAACAACCTTCTCATCGTCGGATTCGATCCCGTCGAGATATGCCGGTGGCTACCGTTGAAATAGGGTTTTGTGCCTACAATGACCTTCCCCGGCAATTCGCGGAAAGGTCACCACAATGGCAATGAAGGTCTGGATCGATCAGGACCTGTGCACCGGCGACGGCTTGTGCGAGGAGATCTCTCCCGCAGTGTTTGCACTTCTCGACGACGGCTTGGCGTACGTCAAGGAGGGTGACAAGATTTTGAGTGACCCAGCGGGAGCAGAGGGACTCGCAGTGATTCCCGACGGTGAGCTTGAAGGCGTAATCGAATCCGCCGAAGAGTGCCCTGGCGAGTGCATCTACATCGAAGCTGAGTAAGTCAGCTCCGGGCCATGACCCGGGTGATCCCTACCTGCGTGGTTGAACTCCGATTCACCGCAGGCACTCCCCCGTACTCACAGGCTTCAGGTTCGCGGCGATGAGATCAGTAATTCCACTGGTGTTCAGCCCGTAGGCCACCCCCGCGCGGTCAGGTGCGGTTGCAACCGCGATTCCTATCACCTCACCGTCGCCGTTGAGCAGTGCGCTTCCCGAATCACCGGGTTCCAGGTCCGCTGCGAGTACGACCAGTTCCCTGAGGACGAGATTCTGGTCGTAGATGTCGTAGCCAGTCGCGCTCAGCCGGCGCCCAAGGGTGAACGGCGATGGTTCGAACTGACCACCACCCGGGAACCCGAGCACCAGACCGCCCTGATTCAGTGCAGGCTCACCCAGTGCCAGCGGTGGCCGCCTCAGGTCACTGCGCACAAGCGCAAGATCCTGGTCGGAGTCGAAGGCCACAACCTGGCCGCCGCCCACGGCCTGGCCGTCAGCAGCGGTCAACTCCACGCTCTCGACTCCGGCGACCACATGAGCGTTGGTTACCCAGAGCCCTTCGCCGACCGAGAAACTGGATCCTGATTGAATCAGTCCGCACGCTCTGCCCTGAAGCCTTGCGACGCTCGGCACCGCGCCATCGAGAGTCGCTGCAGCCACCGGTGAGCCATCTGGGGGCGCATCCAACTCCGGAGCAGGCACCAGGCCCGCGAACAATTCCGGAAGGTGTCCACCCACCAGAGTCTTCTCGATGGTCGAGATTTGCTCAGGAGGATCAGGGAAATGATCCGATATCGACGTGGCGATGGCCGAGTTCCGGGTTACCGAGGCAATCCATCCGTTCGTGGTTGCCATCAACGGCACGAGCAGCCAGACCAACACCACAATCCCCATGATCCCAAGCAGCGAACCACCAGCGGAGTCCACGCGGCGGATCACGCCTTCCCGATCTGCAGGACGCAGCCTGGACCCGATCGCCACGCCAACTGTCTGACCGAGTGTGGCAAGAAGGATGAATCCCGCAGCGCTCACGAGAACCACAACCGTGTCACTCGGCGCTTCCATCCAGCGAAGTACGGAAGGAACTGTACTGACCGCAATTGCCAATCCCAGGAGTGCCCCGACCCAGCCGAGGGCACGGGTGATCAGGCCCATCCTCCAACCGCCCACGGCGGCCATCAGGATCAGTGCCATGAGGAGCAGATCAAGTACGTTCATTTCTACGCCAAAGCCAAGGGGTCAGTCGGCCTTGCGGCGCGCGTGGGTGAGAAACCCGGTGTGGCCGACCATGCGGTGATCCGGTCGGACAGCCTGGCCTTCCACGTACCATCCACGGTTGAGGACCTCCATCGATTCCTGAGCGAAGAATCCTCCTTTGCTCAGGGCTTCCCGGAGGCGACTCACCTGCATCACACTTGGTGTGTAGGCCAGGAGGAGTCCTCCGGGGCGGAGGGCCACCTCGGCGTGCGGTACCACCTGCCATGGCTCGGGAATGTCGAGAACCACCCGATCCACGTCTCGTTCAGAAATGCCCTCATAACAGTCACGAACCTCGACGCGGTAGCGACTCAGCGCTTCCGGCCCGAGAAAGCGCTCCACGTTGGATGTGGCGCGATTCGCGAAATCCTCCCGGAGTTCGTATCCGATGATCGTGGCACCGGTACGCAGCATGGCCATCGACAGGGCGCCCGAACCAACACCGCTCTCGAGAATGACCATGTCGGGACCAATGTCGGCCAACATCAGGATCGGGCCGAGATCCTTCGGGTAGATCACTTGAGCGCCCCGGGGCATCTTGAGTACGAACTCCGCCAGTGTTGGTCGGATGATCGTGAATACCTGATTCTTCGTCGATCGGATACTCGATCCTTCCGGCAGGCCGATCAACGAATCGTGAGCGATGATTCCGGAGTGGAAGTGGAACTCCTTTCCGGCCGTGAGGGTGCCCTGGTAGCGCCTGCTTTTGTTGTCGAGCAGCTGTACCAGGTCGCCTTCTTCGAGCATTGCATTCACGGTTGCCTCCAGTGAGCACGGCGGGCCGAGTCCCTACCGCGCCGAGCAGTGGTTCCGGGTTCCGGGCCGATGTGCTCAGAACCTCCTCAGTGTGTCAGCTGTAGACCGTGGTTTCGGTCCGGGTGCTGCTGCCGAGGAGATTTCGCCGGGCACGTCGAAAGCTCTGCGACCGCAGGAGATCGAGTTCGGTCTCTGTGGCGCCGAGTTCGCGCCGTACGAACCGAAGCTTCCTTCCCGGGGCCATGAGCCTGTCGAATCGAGCTCCAGCCCTGGCCTCCCGCGCGGCAAGTCGACGGTACTTCCTCGATCCCCGTCGCGTACGTTGCATGCGGCGTTGCAACTTCTGAAGTTTCCGTGCGGACCGCTTCTGCTTGGTGGTTGGCCGGCTGAGCTTCTTTTCGGCCCCCGCCAATCCAGCTTGGCGATTGGCCAGCTTGCGTTCGGTGCGAGTCGGTTTTGGACGGGCAATCACCGTGTAGGTCTCCCCCGGTTCGAGCCGAGCCTGGGTGACCGGTTGGGGATCTCGGGCAATCGCCTCGCGGGTCTGCGATGAAAGCCAGTTGATTCCCCGATTGGCTATCTCGGAACCGACGCCGGCGCCAAAGAGTGCCCGCATGATCGCGGACCGCAGGTTCTCCAGCATCAGCCGCGTCGAACCTCAATCACGGCGGATGATCGTTTGCCGCTGCGCCTACCGAGCAGGAACATCATGATCAGCATGAGGATGGCTCCGAGGGCAGCCGCCGCAACGAGCTGGTTCTTGGCGGATTCGACCGTCTTGGTTGCTTCACCTTGAATATCGGTGAGTTTCGACTTGATGTCATCCCGGCTGATCTTCTGGTCATTCACGGTGCTCACTTGTCGGTTCCTTCGTTGAGTCTCTTCTGGACCATCCATGCGTACACGCCGACAATCGCAACGCCCGCGAGTGTGACCACCACATATGGCGCCCAGCTCCATCGGCCACCGTCAAGAATCGAGGGATCGTTGAAGGTGTCGATCGTCTGCAGCGCGCGTAACAAGGCCAATAGGGCGAAGATCCAGCCAACGCCGATCAGGATTGCGCCCGCTATTCCGTATCCGAGGTTGGCCCCGACAGTCTTGAGCGGATCGACGGTCTCCTGCTTCGCGTATGAGACGACGAGATCTCCCAGCTCGCGTACCTGCTCGGTGGGCCCTTTGTCTGGTTCCTCGGGGCTGAAGAAGCTCCTCGAACCTGAGTTGTCAGTCACTTTTCGCTCCTGTCGACGTACATGTTTGTAGCACGCGGACGTCTGCTCGGCGCGCAGCACTGCCTGCGAACATTGGTTTGGATCCCACTACTGAAGCCTCGCTTCAAGCAGAACGCGCTGGGTGGACAATAGTTCCACCAACAGCGAGAGTCGTGCGGTTGGGTCCGGGCAACACAACAACTGGTGCCTGTCCAGGGCACCCAGCGGCGCCAACAAGCACAGTTGCCAGAGCCGCGTGGCCGGATCGCCTGACCATTCCAGATCAAGAGGCAGTGGCGGACCACCCAACTCACACGCTAGTGATGCCGTGGATTTGGCTTCCCCTCCTGCCGCGGCAAGATCCTCGATCGTCAGGCGGTCTGCGGCGGGATCCGGGTGCAGCGTGATCCTTGCCAGCGGATACGGATCATCGGGTAACCACTGGTCGACCCTGAAACGCTCCGCTCCCATCGACAACAGAGCGGCCTTTCCGTCCTCTTCCCGGTGGATTTCAAGTACTGCAGCCGTACACCCAATGTTTGTACGAACTTCCCCGCCGCCGACCTCATTGCCACGTTCGATCAGAACCACGCCGAACTCGTCTCCACGATCCAGACTCGATTCGGCGAACATGTTCACGTAGCGGGGCTCGAAGACCTGAAGAGGGAGCAGCTGGGAAGGCAGCAGCGGAGTACCGAGCGGGAAGATGGGCATTGTCCTGGAGTCGCAGCTACTCATCAGCCCTCCGTGATTGGGCCGGCCTCAATCAGCGATGGCGTGATCGGGTGGTCGAGGAGAGTCCGGAGAATCTCCTGCTGAAGCTCTGAGTCTTTCACGCCGGAGCGCCGCTCGCCCGTGTTGAACAGCATCTCGAAGTCAAGGTCGGTCCCGGTCCTGCTGGACAGCCATCCGGAGAGGGACTTCACGGTGTTCAGATTTCCCGTCTTTGCCCGCAACCTGTCGGTCCACTCTTCGCCGGTGAATCGGCCAACCAGGGTGCCGGGCTCACCTGGAACAGCGAGGGTATTCGACAGAGTGCCGGAGGGCCCGGAATCTCGCAGGAGTGATGCCAGCAGCGCACAGCTGATGCGGTTGCCATTCGACAGGCCCGAACCGTCCAGCAGTACCGATTCTTCGATTGGGTAACCCCTGGTCTTCGACCACTCCACGATCGCGCGGACCCCGGCATCGGTTGTGGGATCGCCGCTCACCTTCAATCCGATCTCCTTTACGAGCAGCTCAGTAGTGGTGTTGTCCGAATACACCATCACGTCGTTCGCCAACGCGCCCACGGGTTGCGACGGCGCGGTGTGGATGGCCGCCGAGCCTTCCGGGGCAGGGGCAGACGCCGGTGGCCCCTGCACCGCCACTCCTCGTTCTTGAAGCAGCTGGGTGAGTACGGATGCTGCGTGTGCCGCAGGGTCATCGGCCGGCCCGTTCCCACCAGCCCCGGTTGTGGGGTCCACCAACCAGCCGTCGTTGACCAGCAGCGCTGACAGACTTCCGACCTCTCCGTCTGTCAGGTAGTAGTCAGGCCAGGAGTCCACATACAGGTCCGCGTCATAACGGGTGGCGTCGCCAAGCACTGATCCCGTCACCTCGGTCAGACCCAGCTCGACCAGTGAATCTGCGATCACCTCCAAATCGGTTTCCGGCAGGGTGTACCTGCGTTGGATTGATTGGTACCCGTCGGACGTCAGAAGTGGATCTCCTCCACCGACCATGTAGAGGTTGCCGTCGATCGTGCCGTCCACGATCCCGGAATCTGCCAGGAACACGGTGTCGAGGGTTGTGTCGCCGCCCAGAATGTCGAGGGCAGCGGCGGCCGTCAGGAGCTTCAGGTTGGAAGCTGGAACAAGTTGCGCCTCGGCATTGCGCGAGTACAGGACGTTGACTCCGTCGCCTACCTGGAGGCAACTGTCAACCGGGGCCAGGTCCATCAGGGGATCGAGTGCGGCGGCCATTTCGTGGCGGGCCAGGGGTGCTGTTGTCCATGAGGGGATCCGCCGGGCCGAGAGCACGGGGGTGGCGGCCGCACCCGAGGGAGTTGATGGTTCTGCCGGAGCGACCTCTCCGATCCCTCCAACGAATCCAACGCCGACAACTGCGAGGCTGCAGAGCATTGTCAGCGCTCCCAGGATCACGGCGACCCGCGAGAGTCGGGTCACTGTTTGCCTCGCCGAAGAAATGTCGAACGGCGGGCGAGATGCCCGAGCGCGGCCACAGCACGGTCCGCACTCGAGTAGCAGAGTCGGCCCGTTTCGCGCACGGTTGCCGGGCCGGCGTTGTCCGGGAAGGCCACTGTGAGCTCTGTGGCTGTGAGTATGGGTTTTCCCGTCGCGGAGGAGATGTCATGGGCGGCTCGAGCGAATCGGGTGTCCTGACGCTCGTGATAAGCGATGATCCTGTTGATCCCCCATGCGTCCTCGCTGTGTTCCTGGCTGTCCTGGGACTTCGATGCAAAGCCACCCTCGCGGAGCATCCGCGCCTGATTCGACTGGATGCCCAGCCCGAGGTAGATGATCGCGTCCACCGACTCGTGGTTCGCGATGATCTCGAGCACTGTGGGGATCGTGTCGCGGGTCTCACCGCCGGCCAGATCCACAGGATTGTTGCGGCTCCAGCGTGGCGGAAGGTGTTCGTCGATTGCAGCCATCAGATCATCGGGCAGCGTTGCCAATCGCAGATCTCGATTACGGGTGATCGCATCGGCGGTGACCACTCCCCAACCTCCGGCGGTGGTCATCACCATCACCCGGTTGCCGGCGGGCAGCGGTTGGGTGGCAAAGGTAGCTGCGGCTTCGAACGCCTCTTCCACTGACGCAGCCCTGCTCACGCCCATCTGCCTGCACACGCCGTCGAAGGTCCTGTCGTCGGTTGCGAGGGAACCAGTGTGGCTTGCCGCCGCACGGGCTCCTCCGGAGGTCGCACCTCCCTTCATGAGCACGACCGGCATCTCGGCTGCCACGGATTCCAGAGTGGAGGCCAACCGGCGCCCGTCGGATATACCTTCCAGATATGCCAGACCGACGGAGGTCGCAGCATCGTGGGAGTAGTAGTCGAGGAAATCTCCAACCGAGGTCGCGGCGGCGTTACCCGCGGAAACGGCGCGGGAGATCCCGACGCCGGTTGCGCAGGACCAATTCAGGAAACTTGAAACGAAGTTGCCGGATTGGCTGGCCACTCCGATTGTTCCAGTGGGCGGATACGGCGCAACGATCTGGGCGCACAACGATGACGGAGTGGAAACGATTCCCTGACCATTGGGGCCAACCAGTCGGATACCCAGTTCCTCACACAGCGCCACGAGTTCGGCTTCGTCAGCTTGTCCCTGCTCACCTGCCTCGCCGTATCCGGCCGAAGTCAGGAAGGCCGCGCTGATTCCCTTGTCGGCGGCATTCCTGAGCAGATCCGCATTGGCTTGCTTGGGAGTGCAGACGAATATCAGGTCCGCCGCTCCCCTCGGAAGCTCGTCCAGGTCCTGCAGGCATTCGACCCCGAGAACCTCGGCACCGTCGCGGTTGGTCGCGAACACTCCTCCGGTGTATCCACAACTCAGGATGTTGTGAAGGCTCACGAAGCCGAATTTGCCCGGATGAGTCGACGCTCCCGCCACGACAACCCCCGTCGGGTCGAACAACGCATCGAATCCGGACAACCCTGCGGTGTCAGGAACGCTGGTGTTGGTACGTCCGTGCGTCCCAGTCGCTCTGCCTGACCCGGAATCAGTGCCCACCTCCATGTCAGGGTTCGTTACAGTGTTGTCGCGAAGTTCAACCAGGGCATCCACTGCCACCGGCCTTCCATCACTGATGATCAAGGGATTGAGATCGACTGAGTGAATGTGCGGTTGCGACACCACCGCGTCCGACAACGCCGTGAGCACCGCCGCCAGAGCCTGACGGTCAACCGCGGGTTCCCCCCGGAACTCGCCCAGCAACTCCTGGGTTTGCAGATCATCGATCATCTCCAGCGCCGTGGGGATGTCCAGCGGGGCGAGGCGCACTGTGACATCAGCGATGGCCTCCGCGAGGATTCCCCCCACACCGAGCAGAATCGTCGGCCCGAATTGCGGATCCGTTGCGACGCCCGCTATCAGCTCGCGATTGCCCTGCAGCATCGGGGCGACCAACACTCCCGTAGCAGAGTCCTCTTCACGCGCCGCACTGAGCAGCTGGCCGGTAGCGGTCGCGACCTGTTCAGCGTTCTGCAGATTCAGCCGGACGAGACCACGCTCGGTCTTGTGTGCGATGTTGTCGCCGCACAACTTCGCAACCACCGGAAAGCCGATACTCGCCGCTGCATCAGCGGCCAGATCAGGGTCTGTGGCCAGAATCTCCTGAGCGAAGGGCACTCCGTAGGGAGCCAGCAGGTTTTTGGACGCAGCCTCGGAGAGCGTTTGGTGGTGCATTGCCATTGCCGCATGGTAGAAGGCTCGATGCCGGCCCCCGGGTCGGTCCTTGCTTCTGGGGCGCTCCCGGACATGCGGCGGCGCGGGCTGTCGTGCGGTAGAACCGGGGTCATGCAAGTGGTTTCGGCCCTATTCGCGCAAGACCTCCAGATACGTGAGGTCGACGGCCCTTCCACGCGTCTGGACATCGGCGGAATCAAGTTCAGTGAGGCCGCTCCGAGCGAACCACCGTTTCGGATTGAACCACATCTGTTCGTGATCGTCCGTTGCGCGACCGTCGACAAACCACAAGCCATGCTGGAAGTTCGCTTCCTGAGAGGAGAAGAGCAGGTCGCCCGAAACGTTCAGCCGTTGAGCATCGAGCCGGGAAAATTCGCATATCGTTTGGTCAAGGCTGAACTCGACTTCGATGAGTACGGCACTGTGGAAGCCCACGTCAGCCTGGACCGAGGTGATCCCACCGTGGTGCCGTTCACGGTTCTGCCCTTCGTGTCAGCCGGCCCGAATCCGGAATCCAGCGCCGAGTGAGTAACCCGGGTGTGTTGGATCCCGATGAGGTTCGTGCAGATGTGGCATTTTCGGAACACCCCGTGGCGACCCGGTCCGTCGGGGAGTGCGCCGGGCGCCTTCTGGATCACGGATTTCGTGGTGCCTCCCTGCTGGTCGTCTGTGCCACGCGGTCGTTCCAGGGAACAATGACCGAGATTGCCACGGCATTCGACTCCCTTGTCGACCCCGCGGTCTCTATCGCCTTCGCAACCGATCAAATACTGGTCGGGGGACGTCCACTCAGTTCGGGATCCGGAATCGCAGCCATGGCACTGTCGGGTCTGGAATGCGCTGCGGTGCCGCCCGACGCCGGCAAGCCACTGTCGAGCGCGATAGCGGATGTCGTTGAGGACCTGCCCAGTGGTTTCTGCCGACCAGCGGCAACAACAGGGTTCGTCATTGTGGACACCGACGGTTCCCCGCTGGTTGATCCCGTCGGAGGCTCGCCGGGCGGATGGTCCATTCTGGGGATCAGGAACCCATCGACCTTCCTCAACGGCAATCGGTGTGAAGAGGGAGGAGCAGGCGTGCTGGTGGAGAACGGATCAAACTTGCCTGCCGGTGCGCCACCAGTGCCTGAGGGCACGCCAGCAGTCGTGGCCATTGCACCGTTCGACACCATTGCGAATCGTGTGGGTCATCCGGCCCGGTCCCCCCTGGCCGCGCTGGGGTTTCTTGATGGCCGACGAGCCAGTTTGCTCTCTGGCGGGCTCGATGGTGATGCGGGCGGAATCCGCCAAGCAGGCGGAACGGGACCAGCACTGGGAGTATCCGGATGCCCCCTGGGACTCGGCGAAGGACACAGCAGCGTCTATTTATTCCGGCCTCCGGGCTGACTGTACGATGCAGGAATCCCAAACACAGCAGGTGACGTCAGATGAGTGATGAGTTGGAGGCCAAGGCGATAAGTGTGGTTCGGGGGTTGGCGATGGACGGGCCCAACGCAGCACGTTCGGGGCACCAGGGAACTGCGATGGCCTTGGCGCCGCTGGCCCATGTGTTGTTCACGCGCGTCATGAGGTACGACGCGTCTGCGCCGCTTTGGCCGGACCGGGACCGATTCATCCTCAGCTGCGGGCACGCTTCGATTCTGCAATACGCAATGTTGTATCTGACGGGCTACGGATTGACCCTCGGAGACCTCCAGGAGTTCCGCCAGTGGGGTTCAGCCACACCGGGGCATCCGGAGTACGGTCACACCGCCGGTGTCGAGGTGACCACCGGTCCCCTCGGTCAGGGATTCGCAAACGGGGTCGGCATGGCGATCGCCGAGCAATCGCTGCGGGAGCGATTCGGTTCCGCGGTTTGCGATCACAACATCTTCGCAATTGTTTCCGACGGCGACCTGGAAGAAGGTTTGAGCCATGAGGCCGCGTCCCTTGCCGGCCACCTCGGTCTGGGCGGATTGGTCTACACCTACGACGACAACCATGTGTCGATCGACGGCCCCACCGAACTTGCCCTCACCGATGATCCGGCCAAGCGTTTCGAAGCCTACGGCTGGCAGGTCATCGACCTGGGTGAAGCCTCTGAGGACCTCGACGCGATGGAGAACGCGCTGAATGCGGGGCGCGACGAACGCGAGCGGCCAACGCTTGTGATCCTTCGGAGCCACATCGCCTACCCATCACCCTCGCTGACCGACAATCCATCCACGCACGGTCTGGCCTTCGGTGACGCCGAAATCGCCGAGGCCAAAGAAGCGATGGGCATTCCGGATGAGCCATTCTGGGTTCCGGATGATGTTCTGGGCTTCTACCGCGAAGAGGGTTCGCGGGGAGCGAGGTTGCGATCCGAATGGGAAACCCGGGCGAGGGCAGCCCTCGGAGGTCGCGAGGCCGAGTGGGAAGCGTCGCTCTCGAGCAGGCCAATGCCGCACTCGGGCGCCGGTGGACCGGTTGATGAGCACAACTGGCAGGCGGAGCTGCCCAAGTTCGAACTCGGTGAGTCCCCTGCCACTCGCGCCGCCAATCAGTTGGTCCTCGAAGTGATTGATCAGGTCGTTCCGGGTGTCCTGGCGGGATCGGCTGACCTCACCGGGAACACCGGCACCCTGGTCAAGGCCACAACAGCTCTTGCCCCTGAGGATCGAGCAGGACGTCAGGTTCACTACGGCATACGTGAAAACGCCATGGGATCGGCCGCTGTGGGCGCTGCCCTTCACGGTGGCGTACTGCCGATAACGGGCACGTTCCTCGTTTTCAGCGACTACATGCGCCCGGCAGTACGCCTGGCCGCGCTCAGCGGAGCCAAGTGTGTCTTCGTCTGGAGCCATGATTCAGTCGGAGTCGGAGAAGACGGTCCGACCCACCAGCCCATCGAACAAGTGATGTCGCTGCGGCTGATTCCGGAACTCACGGTGATCCGGCCGGCAGACGGCAATGAGGTCGCGGCCGCCTGGGCGATGATCGTGGAGCAGAATGGCCCGGTAGCGATGATCCTCTCGCGGCAGGCAACTCCGACCCTCCAAGGATCCCCGGAGCGCGCCATGGAGGGAGTGGCCAGAGGCGGGTATGTTCTTTCCGGCGCTGCGGAACCTGAAGTGGTCCTGGTGGGAACCGGAACTGAGGTCGCAGTCGCTGCCGAGGCCGCCAAGATCCTCTCGGCAGACGGTGTGGGTACTCGCGTTGTCTCGTTGCCATCCTGGGAGTTGTTCGATGCTCAAAGCGAGGACTATCGAAACAACGTTCTGCCACCAACAGTCCCTGTGGTGTCCGTTGAAGCCGGTGTAACGACCGGTTGGCAAAAATATGCGGGCGCGAGTGTGGGCATCGATCGGTTCGGTGCATCCGCGCCGGGATCACTGGTTCTCGAGAAGCTGGGAATCACTCCGGCGGCCGTGGTAGAAGCGGCCCGCGGGCTGATCGGCTGACGTCTGCGGATCGGATGGCTGACGCTCGCTGGCGAAGTGATTGACGCTCGCGCCTAACCTGCACCCATGGGACTCCTGGTAGACCTTCATTCGGAACAAGGCCAAAGTCCATGGCTGGACAACCTCAAACGATCCTGGCTGGAAAACGGCGAAATCGCCCTCTGGGTCGAGCGCGGAGTGCGAGGCATCACCTCCAATCCTTCGATCTTCCAGAAAGCCATCGATGGTGGAGAGGAATACACCGAGCAATTGAGGCGCCTTGTCGAGACCGGCGTGAGCACCGAGGATACCTACTGGGATCTTGTCGTTGCCGACATCGAATCCGCCCTCGATATCCTGCGTCCGCTCTATGACGAGTCCGACTGTGGCGACGGGTATGTGTCAGTGGAGGTCTCCCCATCTCTGGCCCGTGATACCGCGGCCACCATGGCGATGGCCCGGTCGCTGTGGGACCGGATCGGTCAGCCCAACCTCTACGTCAAAATTCCCGGTACTTCAGAAGGACTGCCGGCCATCCGCACGATGCTCTCCGAAGGTCGCAACATAAACGTCACCCTGATCTTTTCCCTCAAGAGATACAAGGGAGTGATCGAGGCCTACATGTCGGGGCTCGAAGACGCTCTCGAGGCTGGTACTGACGATCTGTCCCGAATCTCCTCCGTGGCGAGTTTCTTCATCAGCCGCGTGGATACCGAAGTTGACCGTCGCCTCGAGGAAGTCGGAACTCCCGAGGCACTCGCTCTGCGCGGCAAGGCCGCCGTCGCCCAGGGTCAGATGGCCTATCGACTGGCCACCGAAGCATTTCAGGGACCCCGATGGGAAGCACTCGTTGCCAAGGGAGCGCGTGTCCAGCGCCCCCTGTGGGCTTCCACCTCAACAAAGAACCCTGCCTACCCGGACACGCTGTACGTGGACACTCTCATCGGTCCCGACACCGTCAATACCCTGCCCGACGCCACCCTGAATGATTTCGAGAACCATGGCACCGTTACACGTTCGATAGATCTCGATCCGGCAGGGCTGGACGCCACTTGGGAGGCGATCGGAAGCCTCGTGGACATGGACGATGTGGCACGTGTTCTCGAAGATGAAGGCGTCGGCTCCTTCTCCAGGAGCTTCGACGAGTTGCTGGCGGTTCTCGAGCGCCGATCCGCCGAGTTGAGGTCACAGGAGCAGGCTTAGCGGCTCGGCTGCACTCCGGACTCTGCTGCCATTCCCGGGCAAGAACCAACTCCTGTACTCAGTTCGGAAAGCGACCTCTCAACTAAGTTCGGAAACCGAACTGAGTCGGTTCGGATAGTGAACCCTGCTAGCTTCGCATCCTGTGAGCACGCCACCGGACGCCGCCCGGGAAAAGCCGACCGAACCATTTCCAGCTGGAGAGGCCGAGGGCCGAACATCGCCCGGCTCAGCTGAGCACCGGGACTCGGAACTCATACGGCGCCCCACCATGGCGCCATTCGGACAGTGCTCAATAGAGAGTGCGCTGGGAGTCATCGGCGACCGGTGGAGCATCCTCATCATGCGCGACGCGTTCCGGGGCATCCGTCGTTTCTCGGAAATCCATGAGGATCTGGGAATTCCGAAGGCGGTTCTTGCCGACCGTCTGAGAGACCTCGTGGGGGCCGGGGTTCTGGACAAACGCCAATACATGGATCACCCACCCCGCTTCGAATACCGCCTCACAAACATGGGCCGGGAGTTGTCTCCGATCCTCGTATCGCTGATGCATTGGGGAGACAAGTGGTTGTCGGCGGGTGACCCGCCCACGGTTCTACTCCATTCGCCCTGTGGGACCGAGGTCGAGATCGAACTGCATTGTCGGACCTGCCAGCGTGATTTCGACCCGACCGAGATCACAAGCCGCCATTCCTGGAGTGCCGACACCAGCGAGTCCGGAACAAATGAACCGGAAACGGGCGAACCCGCCACGGCGCCCCGGGGTGCGATGTGACGAATCCGGGATCGAACCTCACCGCCACACAAGCGTTGGCACTTACCCCCGATGAGCTGATCACGGCAGCTGGAACCCGAAGAGATGCACTGTTCGGTGCCCGGCTCACCTATTCGCCAAAGGTGTTCATACCGCTCACCAAGCTCTGCAGGGACCGCTGCGGATACTGTACCTTCGCTCAACCACCAGCACGCGTCGAGTCGCCGTACATGACGCCGCAGGAGATACTGGCAGTGGCCCGCCAAGGTGCGCGAGCAGGCTGTCACGAAGCGCTCTTCACCCTCGGGGAAGCCCCGGAAGAACGTTATCCTGCGGCCGCGGAATGGCTGCATGGCAACGGTTACGACTCCACGGTGCACTACCTGGCGGAGATGGCTGCCCTGGTCCTGCGCGAATCAGGCCTTCTGCCACATGCCAATCCAGGTGCGGTGAGCGGACCCGAACTGGCGATGCTCAGGAGAGTCTGCCCATCTCAGGGAATGATGATCGAAACGCTTCGCGATGACCTGGAGTGTCACCGCGGAGCTCCCGACAAACGGCCCGAGCGTCGTTTGGCCACCCTGGAGGCTGCCGGAGAACTAAGGATTCCCTACACGACAGGGATTCTGGTGGGGATTGGTGAGTCCCGGACCGACCGCGCCCGAGCGCTCGAAGCAATTGCGGAGTCCCACCGTCGTCACGGTCACGTCCAGGAAGTGATCGTTCAGAACTTCCGGCCAAAATCTTCCACCGCCATGGCGGCAGAACCGCCATGTGATCGCGCCGACTTCATCGAAGCCATAGCCATGGCGCGGCTGATTTGCGACTCGGACATCCACATTCAGGCACCGCCCAATTTGAGCGACGACTTCGGTGAACTGCTCGATGCAGGCCTCGATGACTGGGGAGGTGTGTCCCCTGTGACGGCTGACCATGTGAATCCTGAACGCCCCTGGCCGGCAATCGAGAAGCTCCGTACCATCAGCGAGGCCAACGGATTCACCATGGCTCCGCGACTCACGATCCACCCCGAGTTCGCAGGCCGCGCCGACTGGCTCGATTCCGAACTTCGATTCGCCGTGATGGATCGCGCCGACGCCGAGATGTTGGCCAGGGACGATCCCGGAGCCGTGTTCCCGGAAGTCTCTGCCGGGAAGGAATCCGGCTCGGTCAACGACGGTGCAGAGGTCATCCAGATCGGCCAGAAGTCCACACAGTGGTACTCCGGTTCACCGATCGAACCGATGGAATTGATCACCAACCGTGCGAAGGGTGACGCAGGAGTTTCCCGGGAGACCCACGGCACCCCTGGACTTTCGGCCAGGCTGCAGCTTGCCACAGTGCCGGAGACCCGAGCAGCTCCCACCTCCGGCGGACCGGTCTCCGATGTGATCGAGGGAGTTCGACAGGGGCAGACTCTCGGGGAGAACGAAATCACCGCCCTCTTTTCGGCGCGAGGACCAGAAGTCGCTGCTGTTGGAGCGCTGGCAGACGACATCCGCGCCGAGGTCGTGGGAGACGATGTGACCTGGGTGGCGAATCGAAACATCAACTACACCAACGTGTGTACGTTCAAATGCCGATTCTGCGGCTTCTCCAAAGGTCCCCTCAGCCTCAACCTCCGCGGCAAGCCGTACCTGCTCACGTTGGATGACATCGCAGAACGCGCCCGGGAGGCCGAGGAGCTCGGTGCCACCGAGGTCTGCCTGCAGGGCGGAATCCATCCTGACTTCGACGGCGACTACTACCTGGACGTGACACGTGCTGTGTCCGAAGCCGCACCGAAGCTGCACATCCACGGGTTCACTGCTCTGGAAGTGACGGAGGGAGCCAAACGCCTCGATGAACCCCTGGACAGCTACCTGCGACGCATGAAGGAGGCGGGTCTCAAGACTCTTCCGGGAACCGCCGCCGAAATCCTCGACGATGAGGTTCGCGCCACACTCTGCCCGGACAAGGTCAACTCCGAGGAATGGCTGCAGGCACACCGCACGGCACACGGCGTGGGCCTTCGTTCGAACGTCACGATGATGTTCGGTTCGATCGAATCACCCCGCAGTTGGGCTCGCCACCTTCTGGTGACCAGAGAACTTCAGGCGGAGACCGGCGGGTTCACCGAATTCGTTGGATTGCCCTTCGTACACATGGCATCGCCGATCTATCTCCAGAAGCACGCTCGACGAGGCCCGACCTTCCGTGAAGTCGTACTCGTTCACGCCGTGGCTCGTATCGTCTACCAAGGTCTGATCGACAACGTCCAGGGGTCGTGGGTGAAGGTGGGTATGGGCGGGCTTCGCCAGCTGTTGTTGGCCGGTGCGAATGACCTTGGCGGAACTCTCATGGACGAGAACATTTCGCGAGCCGCGGGGGCTGAGCACGGTACAAGTGCCTCGGCAGCAGAGTTCGCCGCCGCGGTTGAACCGCTGGGGCGAAGATTGGTGCAACGGACGACCTTGTACGAGCAAGTGGCAGCCGCACCCTCGGCCGTTCTCAGTGGTCGATCCTGAACTCGTCGGGTTCGGCCAGCAGGGCAGCAGCCTTGTCGACAGCGCGCCTGGCCCGGGTCAGACGTTTCTCGTCCACGGGAAGTTCCGATCCACCTGAGTCGATCGACTCGCGCAACCGTTGGATCGCCAGGTCGGACAACTCCTCCGAGATTGCCTCGAGCCTGCATCGGATGTTGTCGAATTCGCCAGCCATGACGGTGCTTTCCCTTGTGTTGACTCAGTCCGGTGTTCCGCAACTCAGCGAGCAGGCCCACTGCCAGATGCAATCAACCGCAATGGTCTCGAGCGGCAATGGTCTCAGACAGTGTTGGCCGAGCGTAGTGTCTTGCGGATGACATCAAGGCGGGATTGGATTTCATTCGAATACGAAGGTGACACCTGGATGTTCGACGTGACGTTTCTGCTCTCCTCGTGGAACTGCATTTACGGAGCCGGATGCAAGGGAGTGCTGCCGGAGAATGCCAGTGAGCTTCAACAGGGGTGTTGTACCTACGGAGCCCACTTCGCCGACAAGGATGACCGCATCCGGGTGCGCCGTTACATCGATGACCTCGATGGCTCGCAGTGGCAGAAACGCGACGCAGCGAAAGATGCCGGCGGCGCCATTTACCGCAACGATGAGGGAGAGTGGGTGACACGCCAACATGAAGGTGCTTGCATCATGCAGAACGGACCCACGTTTGCCCGGGGTGCTGGATGTGCCCTGCATGTGGCAGCGCGGGACGCTTCAGAGAACCCGATGGACTGGAAACCCGAAGTCTGCTGGCAACTCCCGTTGCGACTGACCTTTTCCGAGGACGAGGTCGGGCACACTACCTACACTTTGCGTGAGTGGACCCGCCGCGACTGGGGCGACGGTGGTGAGGAGTTCCATTGGTGGTGCACCGAAGGTTCCGAGGCGTTCGGGCCTTCCGCTACCGTTGGAAATCGCGTGGTGGACACCATGGCAGACGAAATCGTCGCAATGGTGGGGTCGCCCATACATTCCGAGTTGATGCGGGAGATCGATCTGCTCAGCAGTCACGGCACCAGGATCGCCGGCCCCAAACGCAGGAAATCAGGGGGTTAGTCGCCCTCGGCGTACCTTGCGTAGTCGTCTTCTTCTTCCTCGACATCGATGGAGTCGGAGGGATCATCCAGTGACTCGTCGGAATGAACCGGAGTCGGACCACCGGCAGACCCCTGTTCTCGCAAGTCTGTGAAAAGATCTTCTATGTCGAGGTCCGGACCACGCTTGAGCGCTCTGGCCTCTTCATATCGGCGATGCCGACCCTTCTTCACGGCGCACTCCCCGTCGTTGGTGACCGAACCCGTAACTATAGCCTCCCCCAAAGGCAAGTTCATGTTCATGGCGCTGTGAAAGGCTGCACAATCTGCCCTCATTGCAGACGCAGCCCGGGGAATCTCACGCCGCGCGTTCTTCGGGGTAGGTTCGCGGTGACGGCGCAGCCACGAGCCAGTGTCACCACGGCTGCCTTCAGTGCCACAACCATGCCCCGAACCAATCACTTACCTCACCCGGCGATCCAAACTCGCCGATGATGGACACCTATTACCTCATACCTCTCGGAGCGTTGACCGCCTTTATCGGTGTTATCGGTGGTGTCGGTGGTGCGACCCTGCTGGTGCCCACTCTCGTGGCATTCGGCCTCTCACCGCTGGAGGCCGCCCCGCTGGGCCTCATCTCCGTCGCCGGCACGTCCTTGGCAGCATCCCTGCGCCAGCTCGACGATGGTCTCGTACATCATCGGCTGGGACTCACCATCGAAGCACCTGCGGCAATCGGAGCCGTGTTCGGAGCCTTGATCTCCACCAGCCTTCCAGCGGTGTGGCTGGCCCGAGTGCTGGGTTTCGGTGCTCTCGCCGGGGCGATTGCCACGCTCGCTCGCAGGGGAGTTCGAAATCCCCCGAAGAGCACCTTTGTGGACGACTCCCCTGGCGAGTGGCCAGGAACTCTTGGAGGCACCTATCACCACGGGGGGCAGTCCGTTCCGTATCTGGCCAAGCGACTCCCAGCCGGTCTGACCGTTTCCTTGATAGCCGGGACGATTTCGGGGATGGCCGGGGTGGGCGGTGGCTTTCTGAAAACCCCTGCGATGAGCGAAGTGATGAAAGTGCCGGTGAAGGTGGCGGCCGCTACGTCGACTTTCACCATGGGGATCACTGCAGCCACCGGGTTGATCGTGTTCAGTGGTCAGGGGCGTCTGGCACCCGTCAGTGGTGCGGCGGTGGTTCTGGGTGCCCTCGGAGGTGCCCTGATCGGGGCGCGGGTTCAGAGTCGACTGCCGGCCTCCCGGGCAAAGACGATCACGGGTGGGTTGCTCGCGCTCATAGCCGTGGTCGTACTGGTGCAGACGACATGACCGACGGCTTTCCCGACAGTTCACCACCCGATCCACGGGAGGAGAGGTTCCGGCCGATGGCGGAGTTTCTATCCGCCGAGTTGATAGCTGTGGTGGTTCTTGCAGGCGTTGCTCTTGTCGCCCAGGAACGAATCGGGCGTGCGGCGGGAGTCGGGATGATTGTTCTTCTGATCGCGATTCCGCTGGTACGCGTTCTCTGGCTCGTGGTTCGGTGGTGGTCCCGCGGCGACCGGCGGTTCGCACTGGTCGGGGGTTTCGTGTTGTTCGTCGTGGCCGTCGGCTTCTTCTTGAGCCATTGACTTCTTGAGCCATTGACTTCCTGAGCGTCGTGCTTCCTGTGCGATTGCGGGCTGCGCACAACGGGCCGAACCTCCACACCACAAGACTCCCGCCCAGGAGGTTGTGGGCTGTTCAGGTGAAACCGACCCGGAGTCTACAGCGGCGGATCGTCGGGTCTATCGAGCAGCACCAACCCGGATCCCTTTTCGAAAGCGAGCGCCGCTTCGCCGGCCACCAACCGGCGTATGGGTTCCCCCACGATCTCGGAACGCCATCCGGTGGCGAGGCGAGCGTCAGGAATTCCCCGCAGAAGGTCCTCGAGGTCAGTTCTCGTGGCCAGCAGGGAGGCCTCGAGCTCAAGGGTTCGCGCCTGCTGGTTTGCCCAGGCGGAGATGAGTGGCAGGACGGGACGCAGGTTCGACGGCATCTCGGGGGTTTTGTCCGAAGCCTTGGATGCAGGTTTGGTGCCTTTGGCGGACTCAACTACGGCCAACAATTCCTCTCCGACACCGGAGCGGAACGAACGGCCGTCCACACCTCGCAGACGGCGAAGATCCTCCACCGAGCCCGGATTGCTCGATGCAACCGACACCACGCCCAGATCGGAGAGAACGAATCGCGGGGTAACGTCGCTCTGCGTCGCCCGGATCTCCCGCCAGGCAGCAACAGCCTGAGCGGTAGCCAGCTTCGCGCCCTTCAGATGCCTGATCTCCTTGATTCGTTGCCACGCCGCCGACGGTTCCCTCGGTCCACGAGGAGTCGTGCGCAACTCTTCGAAGGCCTCGAGCACCCATGTCTGTCGTCCACGATCTTGCACTCGATCCCAGAGTTGTTCGCTGAGTTGCAGGAGGTTTGCAACGTCAGCGGCCGCATACGTCAACTGGGCATCTGTGAGAGGTCGTTTCATCCAATCGGTCAGCCGATCGGCCTTGGCCATCCGGACTCCCAACTCCCGATCCAGGAGATTGGACAACGATGGGGATGTGTAACCGAGAAATCCGGCCGTGATCTGGGTGTCAATCAGTCTTTGCGGAACCGTACCGGTGGCGCGCTCGAGCACTTCCATGTCCTGGCGGGCAGCATGCATCACGGCCACACCGGGTCCGTCCAGAATCGCGGCGAGCGGTTCGAGGTCCACCACCAGGGCATCCACCACGGCGACCCCCCGGGAGTCGGCTATCTGAACCAGGGCCAGTTGGGGGAAGTAGGTCTTCTCGCGGTGAAACTCTGTGTCCACGGCGTAGTAGGGCTCGAACTCGAGTCTCTCCACAAGCGCGGCGAAATCTTCATTCGACTGAATGTGGTCGAAGTGTGGTTCCATCGCAGATCAGGCGATCCGGTGCCGAATCAAGGACCGGACTCCGTGGGAAGGTCGGCCTGCAGCCAGGCATTCGTGCCGCCGACCACGTTGATCGCTTCCAGACCCTGGTTTGCCAGAAACTCAGCTGCGCTCAAGCTGCGAGCACCACTTCGACAGATGATGTGGATCCGTTCACCAGCTGGCAATTCGCCGGCACGTTCCGGAATCTCTCCCAGTGGAATGTGAACGGTTCCGATTGCCCGCACTTCCTCCCACTCACCTTCCTCGCGCACATCCAGCAATACGGTGTCGCCTTTCATCAGGTCATGCAGTTCGGTGACAGTGATCTCAGGGATGCTCATTCGCCGCTCTCGTCTCGGGTGACCTCACAATGGTCTCACGGAGGTTACCCGGCGGGCTCATCGACGTCGGCTATCACCCATGGATCCTCAGCCGCGACCCGCTGCGCCAGACCTCCGAACGCCGCTTTCATAGACTTGAATCCTGTGGCCAGAACCTCTGTCGCTCGCCCTTGAAACCCTTTGGGTATCGCCATCAGGGACCACTGGGGGACGCCATCGAGTTCGTACACGGCACAAGATTCTGCATCCGTTGCTGCATCCATCAGCTTGCGTACGGCATCGGGAGTCAGATTCGGCAGGTCGCACGCAGCGATCACGATGGGTGTCTGATGGAATCTTTCGAAGGTGGCTACAGCGGCGAGTGGACCGGTTCCGGGAGAGTCATCCGGAATCTGGGGCCAACCTTCGTCTGCCAACCGCTGATCTCCTCCTACGAAGCAGACCGGCTCACAACCGGCGGCGTCGAGGCATCGCGCGACTCGGACTGCCCAGGGCGGATCGCCTATGAGTGCCTTGTCCCTGCCCATGCGGGTGGAAGCCCCACCACAAAGCACGGCACCGGAGAACGGCGGGGAATCACTCGCCATGGTGCCGTCACTCGACATCCGACTCCGATCGGCGACGAGGGATGATGAGCGCTCCCTTCGGATCGTCGGCAGCCGCCTGCGCATCGGAGGTGTCCCTGAGTGCACGCGCGCGGAGCCTCGACCATCGACTTCTCAAGCTGCGTTCGGAACGCAGTTCCTCGAGTTCTTCGGCCCGCTGATCCAGGAATTGGGAAGCGGCCAAGTATCCCTGCTCGATCAGCTCTGCGGAGTGTGCGAAGTCGTCGAATCGGATGTCGGGTCGCTCTCCGGTGGGCAGGAGGATCGCCTCGGTTCCCTCTGGAAGCGCGGCGAGGTCCCGGGCAAACCGGTTGTTCCGAGCCACCCAGTAGGCCTGAAGCGCCGCATCGAGTGGTCGTTTCAACTCCGCTTCCGGTCGACCCTGTTTGCCCACCTGGAGCACATAGAGCCGCTCACAGCCCAAGGACAGCGCCCGGTGAATCGGCACGTTGTCGACCACACCTCCGTCGATGTATCGCCGCTTGTCGATGGTCACCGGCGGGAACACAGCCGGAAGTGCGGCGGAAGCAAGGATCGGAGTCTCGAGTTCACCTTCGTGGAACCAGGTCTCGAGTACCGAATCGACATCTACCGCCACGCACTGGAAGGGCAAGGCGAGGTCCTCGAAGCTCTTGGCGTTGCCAGTGAGGTTGGCGATCGTGGCCACCATCCCCTCGTTGGTGTGCAACGAGTCCCCTTTGCGGAGGAGTTGCAATGCGGAGGGAAGCCATGAGGACGGCATCACGTGTGGGGAACCGATCCCGCTCCAGACCGACTCCATTCTGCGGATACCGGCCAGCGTTGGAGCCATGGCGTAGGCAGCTCCGTTCATGGCGCCAACTGAGCACCCGAGGACCACATCGGGCACGACCTCAGCTTCGATGAGGGCCCGAAGCATGCCCACCTGGAATGCCCCGAGGTTGCCTCCGCCTGAGAGTACGAAGGCGGTTTTCGGCTGTCCCTTTGCGAGTATTCCCACTACTGCCTTCCGCCGGAGGGGACCTCGCCGAGCATGGACCGAATCCACGCCACGAACATGTCGGGGTGACTCAGGTGAGCGCCGTGACCAGCGCCTTGGAGAATTGTCGGTTCGATGTTGGCCTCCTCGGCCAGTTCCAGAGTCGCAGCCCTGATCCTTTCAGAACTGAGTGACCCCAGGGCGCAGAAGAGGGGAACTTCGATTGTGTCCGCATGAACCGAGAAGCCAGAGTCCCTCACGGCGATCAACTCCGCCAGCAGCGCCACCCCTTCCGCCCGCCGGGAACGGCGATCGGATTCGCGCAGTCGGTCCCAAACCCGCTCCCCCACCATTGAACGGTAGAAGTGTTCGGCGGCTGCCTCCGGTCCCTCCCTCGTTCCGACTGCGATCGTGTCCAGTCCCTCGCCGCCACCCCGTCCGCCAACCCACGGACGGGGTGATTCGTAGGAGGCCACCCCCAGAAGATTCGAGTTCGCCAGTAGTCCCGAAGCTGCGTCCATCGCGATTGTTCCACCCAGGGAGTGTCCGACCACCAACACCTGTTTGTCGCCAAATCCGGCAACAACTGAAGCCAGATCTTCGGAATGACCATGGATGGTCGACGCCGTACCCGCTTCCAGGGAACCGGCGTACCCACGTCTGTCATAGGCAACCGCAAGTACGTCTGAAGCGGCCACTTCATCCTGAGCAGTCGGGATGCTCCTGAAGGGCTGGGCGCTCAGGATCGGCTCGGAGAGGCGTCTCATGCACCGACTGAAACTGGCAGCGCGATCCATTGCGCCGTGAAGCAGAACCACCGCGGTCGGTGCGTCTGGGGATCCCCGCAAGTGCACTGCCAAGCCGTCAACCTCGGTCTGGCCCGGCCCTTGGGGCACTTTCAGGGTACCCGTGTGAGCCGGAGCACGTCAGTGGCTTCGCCCGAGCCCGAGCCAGCGCCCGCGAGTACCGCTACAAAGTCACCGGAGCGAACGTACCCGGCCTCTCGCGCGGCGGTGATGAGGTCATCCATGGTGGCGAGGCTGTTGACACCCGCTTCGGCATGAACCGGAATTGTTCCCCAACTGAGCGTGAGCTGTCGCACCGTCCGCTTCACGGGTGAAAAACCGATGATCGGCATGCTCGGCCGGAACCGGGCAATGGACCTGACGGTAAAGCCGGAGTTGCTGATACAGATGATCGCGGAAACGCCCATTTCGGTGGCAGCTCTCCAGGTGGCAGCCGTCATGGCATCGGTGATCCGCTGATCACCGCTGCCGAGTGCTTCCGATCGAAGCTGGGAGATGGTTCGGGCCCAGGCTCCGTAATCGAAATCGGCGTCTGCCCTGTCGGCAACCCGAGCCATCGTTGCCACAGTGTTCACGGGGTTGGCCCCCACAGCGGTCTCCGCCGAGAGCATCACGGCTGAGGATCCGTCAATGATCGCATTTGCCACGTCGCTGACCTCCGCGCGAGTGGGTGCCGGCGCAGTGATCATTGACTCGAACATCTGCGTGGCCGTGATTACCGGCTTCCCGCCCGCGATGCACTCGCGGGTGATCCGTTTCTGGAGGTGTGGCAATTCTTCAATACCGAGCTCTGTTCCGAGGTCGCCGCGAGCGATCATCACCGCACCCGAGGCGGCAACGATTCCTTCCAGATTCTCCACCGCAGATCGTGTTTCGATCTTCGCCACCAGTAGCGGTCCCCGCGGATGGGGTTCGGTCCCGACCCGCCTCATGTCATGAGCGGAGCGTACGAAGGAGATCGCCACCATGTCCACGTCTTCTTCGACGAATGCGTCGAGCAACCGCAAATCTTCGGGGGTCGGGGTCGGCATGCTGAGGCGGTGCGACGGAATATGGAGCCCGGGCCGGCCCTGAATGATTCCACCGTGACTCACCGAGGCCGTTGCCGACGTGCCATTCACTTCTTCCACTCGAATCGTCAGAGCGCCATCACCGATCGCAAGCATGTCCCCGACACGAACGTCTTCGAGGAAATTCTCGTAGTCAACACCAGCGTTCGTGGTGTCAGAACGTTCCATGCCGGGTACCAAGGTGAGCGCCTGCCCACCTCCCAACGACACCGGGTCATCACCGAAGTTCGCGAGCCTCACCTTGGGACCGGGCAGGTCGACCAGGATCCCGACATCGTGGCCCTGTTCCTTCGCCACCCGCCTGATTCGGTGGAAGCGCTCCATCACCTCATCGAGGGTGTTGTGCGCCAAGCCCAACCTGGCCACGTCCATCCCCGCGGCCATGAGCGCCGCCAATGTGGACTCGGAGTCTGATGCAGGGCCGATGGTTGCGACGATTTTGGTGCGGCGGGCCATTGTCCCACGCTATTGCGTGGCGGGCCGCCGGCGCGCGCTTTGAGATGTCAGCTTCTCGGGATTTCACTCCACGCCTTGTCGCGGTCCACCCGGACATCACCCGGCAGCCCGAGAACACGTTCACCGAGGACGTTCCTGAGAACTTCGGAACTCCCGCCCTCGATCGAGGTGGCACGCGAACGAAGGAAGTTTCGGGTCATGTCCCCGCTGAAGAGGGTGATCAGCTCGCGACTCATTGTGTAGTCGGTGAACAACATCCCTTCGGCGCCGTACATGTCCGTCACGGCGTTGTAGAGCTCCTGCACATTCTCGGCCATGGCGAGCTTCCCAACCGAACCTTCGGGCCCGGGTGTGCCGGCCCCCTGATTCGCAGAAGCCCGCGCATTCGTCAGCCGATTGACCTCGGCCTGGATCCAGATGCGGGTAACGCGGTCCCGCATCACCGGATCCGCGTTTCCCATGGTGCTCCAGACCGCCAACAGGTGCTCCACCGGCGATTCGGCGGTGTTGACGGGTCCGGCGCCGATGGAAACCCTTTCGTTCATCAGCGTGGTTATCGCCACCGGCCACCCTCGTCCGACATCATCCAGACGCATGGTGTCAGAGATACGGACATCGGTGAAGTAGACCTCGTTGAACTCTGCATCGCCCGTTATCTGTCTGAGCGGCCTGACCTCAATGCCATCCAGACTCATGTCCACGAGGAAGGCCGTCATTCCACTGTGTTTCGGTACGTCGGGATCGGTACGTGCAATGAGCAAACCCCATTGCGATTCATGGGCAAGCGTCGTCCACACCTTCTGGCCATTGACAATCCACTCGTCACCGTCGCGAACCGCACGGGTGGCCAGCGAGGCGACATCGGAACCTGCTCCCGGTTCGGAGAACATCTGGCACCAGATGTGTTCGGCGGAGAACAACGCTCGCAGCATCTTGAGTTGCTCCTCGCTGCCGTGCGCGGCAATTGCCGGCCCGCACATTCCGTATCCGATCGGGTTGAGAATGGCGCCAGTGGGGCCGTCTGCGGACTCGATCTTCGAATTGACGATCGACTGCAATTCCGGCGCGAGTCCCAATCCGCCGGCTCCCGCGGGATTGTGCACCCATGCGAGTCCGGCATCGAACTGTGCCTCCAGGAAGTTCTGGGCGGTGACCTTCGAGGGCGGGTGGGCTCTGAGCAACCCATCGACTGCGTCTGCCACAACCTGGGTATCCGCGATGACTGCTAACGCGGCCTCAGCCTCTGAAAAGGTCTGAATTCCCACCGTTGCCCCGCTTCCCGCCGTCGCACTGAATGTACGCACGAGGCTAGCAATCCATCCTTCAGGTCTACCCAATCCCTGCGCCCAAACGGGTACCGGCCCGGCCCGGTCTCATCGCTGACCTGGAAGCCCCTCCATCAGTCGAAAGTCCCTCCATCAGTTGACAGGGCGGCCAAAACCTCGATGAGTACTGGACGCTCGAATTACGCTCGCAGGATGGACGAGACCCACGGATCACGATCCAGATTCCTCGGCGGCTCAGGCCCCATCGCCTTTGCGCACCGCGGAGGCACCGAGTCGGCGCCGGAAAACTCGTTGGCCGCATTCAGAGCCGCAGTGGAAATGGGGTTCCGCTATCTCGAAACGGACGTTCATCTCAGCGCCGACGGAACAGTGATCGCCGCTCACGACGAAGACCTGTCCAGGATGGCCGGACACGCAGCGCGGATCGAAGACCTGAACACCCGCGAAATTGCCGAGCTCCGCCTGGGTGGCACCGAGCCGATTCCCCATTTCCTGGAACTCGCAGAATCCTTCCCGGAATCGATGCTCAATGTCGATCCCAAGTCGGACGCAGTCGTTGAACCTCTGATCCGGATAATCCGGGAACGAGATCTTGTTGATCGAATATGCATCGGCACATTTTCCGATGAGCGCCTGGAACGAATCCGCGAGGAATTCGGTTCTGCACTGTGCACTTCAGCCGGCCCGCGCGAAACGCGTCGTCTGGTCACATCGGCCAAAGCCCCGGGCGGGGTTCGGCGCTCTCGCAGATCCGCGGTTCCGTACCAGTGCCTCCAGGTGCCGGTCCAGCACAAGCGCGTAACGATCGTCACGCCCCGATTCATCAAGGTTGCCCACGCTGCCGGAGTGCAGGTCCACGTCTGGACGATCGACGATCCCCAGGAGATGAACCGATTGCTCGACATGGGCGTTGACGGCCTCATGACTGACCGGCCATCGGTGCTCAGGGAAGTCTTGCGCGCACGCGGTCAGTGGGACTGAAGACAAGCGGGCAGAAGGTGTGCCAGGCAGGGAGAAGGGTTTCTGTTCTTCCGGCTCTTCCTCCGAGGCATCACTCGCCGAAATTCATTCGTGAAATGGGCCGGACTATCGTGACGCCGAATTGATCCAAGGCCGGATCAACTCGCTTCAATCAGGAGAATCCTCGTGGCAGCTTCAGGTAGTCGGCGTTTTGGTATCGGGTTGCTGTCATCCCTTCTGGCTGTGGCCCTGGTTGCCGGCTCGTGTGGGGGCGGTGACGACAGCTCCTCTGACGATTCGAGCGGATCTGACGGCCCGGGTGAGCCCGTGTCGGGTGGAGAACTCGTATTCGGCGTGGAGGCTGGGAACTCGGGTGGTTGGTGCATGCCCGAAGCACAGCTTGTTGCAGCGGGGACCCAGATGGCTCAGGCCGTCTACGAACCGTTGACTGCAGTGAATGAAGACGGTGATGTCATTCCGTTCCTCGCCGAAGCCCTGGAACCGAATGAGGACTTCACCCTCTGGACAATGACCCTGCGCGACGGAATCAAGTTCCACGACGGCACGGACATGGACGCCGAAGTCGTCAAAAACAACATCGACGCATACCGCGGCACCTACCCGGGCCGTTCCCCCTTGCTCTTTCCGTTCGTGCTGGCAAACATCGACGAGGTGACCGTGGTCGATG
>JAHRAZ010000113.1 GCA_020027475.1 Microthrixaceae bacterium | reverse complement strand
CTCGTGGTCGGAGCTGGTGGGTTTCGGGGGAAGCGACGCGGATTCACCGCTGTTGGTGGACATCAACAAGAGATTGTCACCATATGTGTCAGTGAGTGAAGCTGCTTTGCGGCAAGCTGACAACGTGAGTACCGAGGAAGCCCCTGAAGACGACTCCGCCGACATGGACGAGTCGGCCGGCCTGGTTGCCGGCGACTCAGGTGGAGAAAAGACCCGGGACCCTGAGGATGGTCAGGTTCCTGCCGGGATACATCAGAAGGCTGAGCACGCCGCTGCGGATCTGGCCGGGGCACAGGTTCTTGCTGCCCACATAGCCGAACTGGTCGGCCTCGATCCCCCTCGCTTCGACCGCAGTGTCATCACCGATGCGATCGGGCGCCCCGCTGAAGTCACCACGAAGTGGTGGCGGGCCATGGGGTTGGTCGAAGTCCCCGACGGCGTGGTGGCCTTTGGCGATGACGATCGGGCCATGGCGGAGACCATGGCCCAGCTTCTCTCGGCTGAACCGTTGGCCGAATCGCAGATTCTGAGGCTGGCACGACTCCAGGGATCCAGTTTCGCCCGGCTGGCCGATGCCCAGATGGAGCTCATGGAGTGGCTGCTGGTTCAGGCGGGCGTCTCCGTAGACGATCCCTTGGCGCGCACCGAGTTGCTCGAGGGTCCGGTGGTCGGCCGACTCATTGACATATACGAGGCTTCGATTCTCTACATCTGGCGGCGGCACCTGTACGGTGCCATGGGCCGCTGGATAAGGGCGGACGACGACGATGACATCGAGGTCGTCGGCTTCGTGGACATAGCTGAGTTCTCCTCGTTCAGTCGCAAGGTGGAACCGGAGGAACTGACTGCGGTGGTCGAAGCGTTCGAGCAATCGGCGATGGATCTGGTTTCCACCCACAATGGACGTGTGGTGAAGTTCATCGGTGATGGTGTGGTGTTTGTGGCGGTCACCGTCGAATCAGCGGTGGAGATTGCGGTCAGTCTGCAGGACCGAATGAAGGAGCATGATCCTGCAATCTGGTTGCACAGCGGGGTGGCAGAAGGCCCGGTGGTGACCCTCGGCGGCGATGTGTTCGGCAACACGGTGAACCTTGCGAGTCGGCTTTCGGCGATCGCCCGCAAAGGTCGGGTGCTCCTGTCCCGGGATTCGGTGGGCGAACTTGGCGAACGTGAGGATCTTCATGTTCAGAAGGTTCGGCGGGTTGCGGATCTCAAGGGTGTCGGTCGTACGCATCTGGCAAGTATCGAGCGGTTGTCGCCGGAGAAGATCCAGGCGGCCCGAGACAAGGCAGCCGAGGAAGAGTTGGCCCGAACCGAAGAGCAGGCTCGCGAGGAGGAGAAGGCGCGCAAGGTGCAGGCTCGCGAGGAGGAGAAGGCGCGCAAGGTGCAGGCCCGCGAGGAGGAGAAGGCGCGCAAGGAGCTGGCCCGCGGGGAGGAGAAGGCTCGGAAGGAGCTGGCCCGCGGGGAGGAGAAGGCTCGAAAGGAGCAGGCTCGCGACGAGAGTTCGGACGAGCCGGAGAGTCAGTCCGACTGACGCTCGAGAACCACCACGGGAAGCTTGCGGTCGGTGAGCTGCTGATAGGAAGCGAAGTCGGGATAGCCGGCAGTAAGCAGATCCCAGCACTCATCGCGTTCCGGGCCTTCGTCCAGCTCGCGGGCGCTGACCGCCCATCGGTCGGCCCCAATTTCGACATGGGCAACGCCGGCGGCCATGAGATTCTTGTACCAGTTCGGGGCCATGGGGTTACCGCCGTTTGAACCGCACACCAGCACGTCGTCATCCCGGCGGATCAGCATGAGCATCACCGGGCGGGATACTCCACTGGTGCGACCCACCGCGTCGAGCAGAAATACCGGCTTGCCCATCAATTTGTTGCCCTTGGCGCCCTTGCTGGCCCGAAACTGAGACACCTGACGTTCGGTTCCCTTCCGCCCGAGACCGGGAAGGTGCTTGCTCATGAAATTGGCCGTGCGGCCCGTGACGGATGCCATGGTCACAGGATGCTTCGTGGCTGTCTCGCGGATCCCGGGGGGTCGCCGAGTCTGTCCAAGAAGAATCCCTGGCCACTGTCGGCCGGGGGACGTAGCGGATTGTTCTAGCGGAGAGGGTGGGATTCGAACCCACGGTGAGGTTAACCCCCACACACGCTTTCCAAGCGTGACGATTCGGCCGCTCTCGCACCTCTCCAAGTCGGGCTGCTGTTGAAGTCCCCTACCACTGTGGCGGATCGCACCTCGGTGGAACAACTTCAAGTGGTCGGGCTATCGTTGACATCTGAACGTGTCCTCGGGTGGCGGCCGGGTCCTGTGCAACCGCAGCCCGTGAATCGGGTCAGGGCCGGAAGGCAGCAGCTCTCAGCGGAACCTACGGTGTGCCGCAGATCGCCTGGTCGCCTCCCGACGGCACGTTCAGGTGTTTGTAGGATCACCTTGTGGCTCAGCATTCCCTCTACCGCCGATATCGACCCAGACGATTCGACGAGGTGCGCGGCCAGAACCATGTCACAACGGCGCTCATCAACGCTGTGGCTGGTGGCACCGAAGTTCATGCATACCTGTTGAGTGGACCGAGGGGTACGGGAAAGACCTCAACGGCCAGAATTCTCGCCAAGGCTCTCAACTGCGAGAACCTCAAAGATGGTGAACCGTGCTGCGAGTGTGATTCCTGCCTGGCGATGGAAGCGGGCAGCAGCTTCGACCTTTTCGAACTCGATGCCGCTTCCAACAACGGAGTCGATGCCATTCGGGAACTGGTCGATCGAGCCGCAGTGGGTTCGCCCGGACGTACCAAGGTGTACATCCTCGACGAGGTCCACATGCTCACCACAGCGGCGTCCAATGCCTTGCTGAAGACGCTGGAGGAGCCGCCGGATCACGTCTGTTTCGTCCTGGCCACAACAGATCCACAAAAGGTTCTTCCTACAATTCAGAGCCGTACCCAGCATTTCCGGTTTCAGCTTCTGAGTGCCGCTGAGCTCGATTCGTACGTGCGGTGGGTCGTCGAGGATGCGGGTCTCGAGGTGACCAACGAAGAGATCGAGTACGTGGTCAAGGCGGGTCGAGGCTCTGCACGGGACACTCTCACTGCTCTCGATCAGGTTGTGGCGGCAGGAGGTGTGGCACAGCGGGTGCAACCGGTTGACGTTCTGTTCGAGTCAATTGCGCAACGCTCGAGTGGCAAGGCCATCGCTGCTGTTGCCGAGTCGATTGAGCAGGGAAGCGATCCCAGGGTGCTGGGCGAGGCCTTCCTGGCCTCGGTCCGCAACGCCTTTCTCGTGTCGATGAACGTTGATGTCGATCATTTGCTGGACTCCGAAGTGACCCAGGCCAGAGATTGGGCGGACCAGTTGGGTGCCAAGCGCCTCACGATGGCCATGGAGGCTGTTGGTGAAGCGCTGGTGGAAATGCGTCAGGCTGCCGATCCTCGCATCCCGCTGGAAGTCGCCCTGATCCGCCTGAGCGGCATGGATTCGCCTGCAGGCGAATCGTCCCAAGGCGTGAAGGCGGACCCTTCGCCGGCCACAGGGAGCGCCGCCGAGGATGATTCGGGTGCCCTTGATGACCAGTTGGCGGCCCTTCAGCGGCAGCTAGGGGTGCTTTCGCGCAAGGTGGAGGCACTTGAGTCCAGCCCGCGTGGAGGTGGTTCCAGATCTGCTCCGCCAACTCCTCCGAAGCGGCGGAAACCACGCGAGGAGTCCGAAACCTCATCACCATCGCCGCAAACCGGGTCTACAACGCAGTCTGAAAGTACGCAGACATCTGCGCAAACCGGGTCTACAACGCAGTCTGAAAGTACGCAGACATCTGAAAGCCCGGAGGCGGCCACAGTTCTGGAGGCCCGAGGCGACGCGAGCGCCCCTGATGCTTCCGCGGGTTCGAAGGGTCAGACCGGTGGCGCCCCGGATACATCGCGGATGGTGCCCAAGCCGTCAACTGGCGCAGCGGCGCAACCCAGTAGTGCTGCTGACTCCCCGAGCGGTGCTTCGAAGCCTGATCGCGATGCAGTTGTCATGGCATTCGGTGACGAGGTTGTTGGTCGGCTCGGTGGAATCGCAAGGGCAATCTTCTCCAACGGACGGTTCGTCTCGGTGGATGACTCGGGTGCCGT
>JAHRAZ010000099.1 GCA_020027475.1 Microthrixaceae bacterium | reverse complement strand
AGGATGATGTAGAGCCCCGCCGCAGCCGTCACGAATGCCACGAGCAACATGCCGGAGATCTTGCCGAACGCTCCCGCCGTTGAGCCGATGTTGGGCGACACGGTCTCGGTGGTGATGTTGTTCATGCGCAGCCAGACCAAGATCACGAGCGGAACCAGGAACACGAGCCAGATCCACCCGGCGTTCTGAATGTAGGTGGCCGTACCTGCGCTGATCTTGCCGATCAGCGTTCCCGAGTCCGTTTCGAGGATCATCGAGCCACCACCGAAGATTCCCTTGGTCATCACCAGGGGAATCAGCAACTGCATGGTGGTCACGCCCGCATTGCCGAGGCCGGCGTTGAGCCCCAGGGCCAGACCCTGCTTGCTCTTCGGATAGAAGAAGCTGATGTTCGACATGGAGGAAGCAAAGTTTCCGCCACCGAGGCCCGACAGAAGCGCCAGGGCCTGGAACACCCATAGCGGAGTGTCCTGATCGAGAAGGGCGATGCCGGTGCCGAGTGCCGGAATGATCAGGAGTGCCGTGGTGAAGAAGATGGTGTTTCGTCCACCGGAGATGCGGATGAAGAAACTGTTCGGGATTCGCAACGTGGCACCGGTGAAGCCGGCGATAGCGGTGATCGTGAACAACTGGGCCTTGTCAAACGGAAAACCCAGATTCAACATCTGGACCGTGATGATGCTCCAGTACAACCAGACTGCGAAGCCGCACAGCAGCGAGGGGATCGAGATCCACAGGTTGCGGCTGGCAACGTGTTTGCCCTCTGACTCCCAGAACTCCTCGTCCTCGGGATTCCAGGTCTTGATATCAGCCATTACACAGAGTCCTTCCGGCCTTGTTCATTCCGGCCTTGTTTGTTCCAACCATGTTCATTCCAACAATTCTCACTCGGTCTTGATCCCTCATTGCTCGACACCTCACTGGACGGCCTCCTGGGGTGCCGAGTCGTCCGCATAGACATCGAGCGTCTCGGAATAGGCTTCCTCGGGTTCCCTGAACATCAGGCCTGTGATGAGGAAGCTGATCAATGCTCCTGTGGCCAGAATGAAGAAGAAGGTGCGCGAATCGACCAACGAGAAGAGCACGAGATAGATCACCGCGCCCACGTTGCCGTACGCACCTGCCATGCCGGCGATCTGGCCGGTCATCCTCTTGTTCACCGTCGGAATCACGGCGAAGGTGGCACCCTCGGCGCCCTGCACGAAGATCGATGCGAACACGGTGATGATCACGGACACGGCGAGCCAGCCCACACCGCCGAAAGTGGGCACCAGGTTTCGCAGACCGTCTTCGTCGACTCCGGTCCCGTATTTGGAGATGAATCCCATCAGGGTGAAGCCGACGACGATCCCGAAGATGTAGCCCATCATCGTGTACTTGCGACTCGTGAAACGGTCAGAGAGGTAACCACCCAGCGGGCGGGCCACGAGATTCACGAACGCGAACGATGCGGCCACGAAGCCGGCGACCGTGGCGGTGACGAGTGGGGCTCCCTGATTGTTCGTGAGCGGCCGGAAAGTCACCTCGAAGAACGCCGGGAGCATCGAGACCACCGCAAGTTCGGCGCCAAAGTTGGCAAAGTAGGTGCTGTTGAGCGCTGCGACACTTCCCCAGTGGTACTTCTCGTCTTCCGGCACGCCCTTGCGCAGGTATGGAATGTTCACCTGCAGGGTCTTCGCGGCGTGCATGACATAGACGAGCGCCAGGATCGCGTAGATGACGTACAGCCCGGTATCGCTGAGCATCGGCTCACCATCGATCTGTACGTTGCTGATACGCCACGCCAGCACGCCGAGCGCTCCGACGAGGGGAATCGACCAGACCAGGTACTGAGCCAGGTCGCCGTAGGAGGAGACCATCATCGGCTCGGTCTTCTTGGTCTTGTGAATCCTTTTGCCCTCAGGAGCATCCTTGACCAGGAAGTAGTACATGACGCCGTAGATGCCCATGACCAAGCCATTTATCGCCATGGCCCAGCGCCATGCGTCGTCACCCAGACCCAGCCAGTCGCCGAGGAACGTGATGGCAAACCACGGCAGGGTCATCGCGGCGAAAGCCGATCCGAAGTTGCCCCAACCGGCGTAGAAACCCTCGGCACGGCCGATGTACTTGGGTGGGAACCACTGCGCCACCATCTTGATGCCGACAACGAAACCGGCGCCGACGCAACCAAGCACCATGCGGGCGATGAACAACTGCATGAACGTGGTGCCCAACGCGAACGCGACCGCCGGAATCGCCATCACCACCATCAGGCCGGAGAAGACCCAGCGGGCACCGAAGCGGTCAACCAGCGCACCGACCACGATGCGTGCCGGAATGGTCAATGCCACGTTCGCGATGGCCAGAATCTTGAGGTTCTCGGCAGTCAGCCAGTCCTCGGAAGCGAGAATCGTGGTGGACAGCGGCGCCAGGTTGAACCAGACGTAGAACGTCATGAAGAAGGCGATCCAGGTGTAGTGAAGTACCCGGATCCGTTCTTGATCAAACGCCAGAAGCCTCGGCGCCTCTCCGCCGGCTGCGTCGACGGCGCCGCCGCTATTGGTATCGGTCATTTGGTCATCGCCATTCTTGTGGTCATTGCCATTGTTCTGATCGTCACAGTTGTCATGGTCACTTCGACGCACTCTGATCGGTCAGTTGCTTCGGCTCGTGATCCTTGGAGCCTTGATCCTGAGGACGGGGAGCTGCGGGATGGTAAACGCCAGACGGTTTGCGCATGAACACCACACGCTGCCAAGGCCGCCACAGGTACTGGATCGGCAGCGCAATGATGTGCACGAGGCGGCTGAAGGCGAATACCGCGACGAATGCGTAGAAAGCCAGAACGTGCGACTTGAGCACCCACGGCAGCGGATCCACATACTCGGGAGCCGGCTGGAAGACGATCAGGGAACGGATGTAGGGCACGAACACCGAGGTGCCCCAGAAGGACCCGAATCGATAACCAACGGCGATCCAGATTCCCGTGACGATCTGGACCGCGATGATCAACAGGACAACGACATCCATGGGAGTGGTCACAGCCTTGACGCGATCACTCGTCAAACGCCGCGCGATCAGGACTGTGATGCCGAAGGCCGCCCAGAGGGCAAGCCCCAGACCGGTCGCCTCCAGTAGGAACAAGCGCACGGACTCGCCGTTCCACAATTCGAAGCCACTCGGGATGATCAACGCCAGGAGGTGTCCTACGAGGATGAGCGAGATACCCCAGTGGAACGGGACGGATCCCCAATAGAGCTTGCGGCTCTCGAGCAGCTGCGAGGACAGTGACGAAACCGAGAAGGGAAGGCGTCGCCACCGCACGATGGTGACCATCACCGCCAGCAGGACCACCGCATAGGGCAGTGCACCGAAGAGTAGCTGGTTTGTGGTCATCGTTCGGCTCCGATCGAGACTGGGGTGGCTGGTGTGAGGTCCTTGACCGAGTCGAGGGTGGCCGCTAGCACGTGCCGGTAGGGATTGTCCTTCGATTCGGTCCGCAGCGTCGAGGCCATCTTTCGAACCGCGTCCGCCAGTACCGCCAAGAGGTCCGCCAAGGGTTCCGGCACTGTCGCCACATACCGCAGGATCGGCTCGATGTGATCGGGCAACTCACCGCCGAGGTCGACACCGTTGAGTTCCATGTCCCTCTTCAGGGCAGCCATGAACTCCCCGCGGCGATAGTTCTCACCCCAGATCACATGACCCACATAGGGCACGAACAGCGGCGAAAGGTCCAGCGTGATGGTGTGGAGTTCCTCCCATTCGCCAAGTTCAAGCAGGGCGATCTCATCAACGAATCGACTCATGCGCCGACGGGCCGGACCATCCAGCGTGGAGATCGCGGTGGACATCTCGGCTAGAGCGGTGGGTGTCGGATAGTGGTAAGCCATCGCAACAACCGCTGAAGGAGCCGGTTGCCCTGGCGGGCGGGAGGTCGCAGCGCCGCTCATCATGCATCCCGCTTCGGTCGATTGATCTGTCCAAAGCCGGTGATCCCCTTGCGGACAAGTGGATCCTCCAGGGTTTCGATGCTCATCTCGCGGTGATACGGCGGGAAGACGAATCGGTCGTCGATTGTCGGCACAGTGGTCAGCTTGTAGATGGCTTCTGCCTCGGCCTCGCTGAGACCGGCCGATTCGAGCAGCCCAAGAGTGTCGGAATCCATGTCGCCTTCGACACTTTGGCGGCGTTTGTAGCTTCTCACCGCAAACATCATTTTCAAGATGCGGCGAATGGGCTCAACGTCGCCGACCGTGAACAGGTTTGCCAAGTACTTGAGCGGCATCCGGGCCTTGTCCAGCTCGTCTGCCAGCGCGAAGTCGCGTCGATCCTCGGGGATGTCGAGGCGGACCAGGTTGCGTTCCACAGTGCTCATCACCGGCGACAGCGGCGGAATGTAGAACATCATCGCCGCGGTTCGGTACTCGGGATGCAGCGGAAGCGCCATCCCCCATTCCTTGACGAACTTGTACACCGGTGACCGGCGGGCTGCGTCGATCCAGCCGTCATCGATGCCCGCTGCTGCAGCTGCGGCCACAACGGCGTCGTCCCAAGGATCGAGGATCATGTCGAGCTGTGCGTCGACGAGTTCGTCTTCGGGCAATGAGGTCACATCGGCGATGCGGTCCTGATCGTAGAGCAGCACTCCCATGTATCGGATCCGTCCCACGCAGGAGTGCGCACACGCCGGCGCCTGACCGGTTTCCATCCGCGGAAAGCAAAGGATGCACTTCTCGGACTTGCCGGTATCCCAGTTGTAATAGACCTTCTTGTAGGGACATCCCGCTACGCACATGCGCCAGCCACGACACTTGTCCTCGTTGACGAGCACCACGCCGTCTTCGCCACGTTTGTAGATCGCGCCGCTGGGACACGCAGCCACACAAGCTGGGTTCAGGCAGTGGTTGCAGATGCGGGGCACGTAGTTGAGGACCACCCGTTCTATCTCTTCCATCTGGGCGCGGGTGGCTTCGTCGATACCCTCCATCGAGGGATCGTTGCGCGCATAGATGTCAGAGCCGCCAAGGTCATCATCCCAATTGGGGCCAGTCGAGATCTCAACCGGGGTGCCCGTGATCTTCGAGATCGGGATGGCCGTGACCTGCTGCTCCTGCTGAGGTGAGTTGAACAGGTCGCCGTACTTGAAGGTGAACGGGTCGTAGTAGTCGTCAAGCTCAGGCAATGAAGGGTTGTAGAACAGCTTGCCGAGCCCGGCGGACTTCGAGTGCAGAACCAGCTTGAGCCGACCCTTCTCATCTCGGTGCCATCCGCCCTTGTAGTGCTCCTGGTCTTCCCAACCGGTCGGATAACCCGTCCCCGGGCGGGTCTCGACGTTGTTCCACCACATGTACTCCGCACCCTCGCGGTCGGTCCAGAGGTTCTTGCAGGCAACCGAACAGGTGTGGCAACCGATGCATTTGTCGAGATGAAACAGCATGCTCATCTGGGCTCGGACTTTCATACTGATCTCCTAATAGTCCGGCCGCTCGATGCGACGCAGGTAGACGAAGGTGTCCCGGTTGACGCCGGTGGGTCCCCAGTAGTTGAAGGCATATGTGAACTGGCCATACCCACCGCTCATGAGCACCGGCTTGAGCCGGGTCCGGGTCAGCGAGTTGTTCATGCCGGCGCGCTTTCCACGCCTCGGGGAAATGGGAATGCCCACAGTTCGTTCAGTGGCGTGATAGACGAATATGGCCCCGCGCGGGATGCGGGCAGAAGTCACGCAGCGCTGCACGAAGACGCCGTTGTCGTTGTACAGCTCCACCCAGTCGTTGTCGGAGATCCCGAGGTTCGCGGCGTCCTTGTTGTTGATCCAGACCGGGTAACCACCACGAGACAGCGTCATCATTCGCTCGTTCTCGGAGTAGGTCGAGTGGATGGACCACTTGCCATGGGGAGTGATGTAGCTGAACAACTTGCCGTCCTGGCCCTCGGCGAGCGACTGTTCCGTTTCGTCCAGCATCACATGATCAGGCCGGGGCTTGTAGACGGGCAGAGCCTCTCCCCATTCCAGGTACTTCTCATGATCAAGATAGAAGTGCTGGCGACCGGTGAGGGTTCGCCAAGGTATGAGGTGTTCGACGTTGAGCGTGAACGGACTGTAAGCGCGGCCCTTGTTCACGATCCCGCTCCAGGTCGGAGTGGTCAGGATCCGGCGTGGCTGGGCCACGATGTCCGAGAAGGTGATGCGTATGTCGCGCTGGCCTGCGCCGAGCTGCGTAAGCGGGCGGCCGGTCTTGGCTTCCTCGGCTTCGAAGGCCCTGTGGGCCAGTTCGCCATTTGCCGACGGATCGAGAGCAAGGATCGCCTCGGCCACCTCGCGCGCTCGCTCGAGCGACGGTCGCAAGATCTCACCTTCGCCGCCGGAACGCTCATCGGGCTGCTTGCGGGCGAGGGCATCGTAGAAATCCTCCACCGGGATGTTCAGACCGTGGGCCCCCACACCGTTGTTGCGGACGCCCTCACCCAGTGAGGTCATCTGTTCATGAAGCCGGCTGTAATCGCGCTCGATGATCTTGAACTTGGGCATCGTCTTGCCCGGGACCGCATCAACCTCACCGGAGCGCCAGTCGGCAACCTCGGTCTGGGCGATCTCATCCACGGTGTCATGGACAAGTGGTTGCATGATGACGTCTTCGACCGTCGAGGGCAGGTGACCGCCCGCGATCTCGGACACCTTCGCTGCCAGCGAAGTGAATATGTTCCAGTCCGACTTGGACTCCCACGCCGGCGGTACCGCCTCCTGCATCGGGTTGATGAAGGAATGCATGTCGGTGGTGTTGATGTCGTCCTTCTCGTACCAGGTGGCAGCGGGCAGAACGATGTCGGAATAGAGCGCCGTGGTGTCCATGCGGAAGTTCAGGTCGACGACAAGATCCATCTTCCCGATGGGTGCATCAGGGCGGACCTTGACTTCGACGACTCCGGGATCCTCCGGCTCGGCAGCGATCGCTGTCGAGTCGGTCCCAAGGTAGTGACGCATGAAGAACTCGTGCCCTTTGGCGGAGGTTCCGATGGCGTTGCCCCGCCAGATGAACCAGGTACGTGGCCAGGACGTGGGCGCATCGGGGTCATCGATGGCAAACTCGAGATCGCCACTCTTGAGGCGGTCGACGATGTTGGAAACCACCGCCTCATCGGTGTCCGCACCTCCCTTGCGTGCATTGCGCACCACATCGAGCGGGCTCTCGTTGAACTGCGGATTGAACGGCAGCCAACCTTGGCGCACTGCGCGAGCCTGATGATCGATCGTGTGATCGTGGGTCTGAGGGAAGTCCTCGGGCAGCGAGTCGTAGGAGCGGTAACCCCGCTCATAGCGCCACTGATCAGAGTGCACATAGTGAAACGACGGCGTGTTCTGGTGCCGTGGGGCCATTCCCCAATCGAGCCCGAACGCAATGGAACTCCACGAAGCGTGGCTCACCAGTTTTTCCTGGCCGACGTAGTGAGCCAGTCCACCACCATTGACTCCTACCGAGCCGGTGAGCATCAAGGCCGTGATCCCCGAGCGGTAGAGCAGATTGTTGTGATACCAGTGGTTGGCACCAGCACCAATGATGATCATGTTCTTGCCCTTGGTGAGTTCGGCGTTGCGGCCCCACTCCCGGGCAAACTTGATCACTGTGTCTCGGTCGATTCCGGTGTACTGCTCCTGCCACGCCGGTGTGTAGGGCACGTCGTCGTCGAAACTCGATGCTTGATAGCCGGGAAGACCCCGGTCCACACCCATGCGGGCCATGAGCAGGTCCAACACGGTGGTGACAGTGACCGGCCCGTCCGCCGTCTGCAGGGTGCGCACAGGCACGGAGCGCTTGATGATGCCGTCTCCGCCGAAGAAGTCGAAGTCGATCTCTTCCACGCTGTCGTGGTGGTCGATGAAGCTAAGGCGGGGTTGGATCTCGGTGTCCAGGACCCGGTCGAAGAGCTCAAGGTTCCAGTGGCCCTTGTCATTGGTGGCCCAGCGGTCGCCGATCCCCCCATTGGGAAGCCGCGGGGCATCCGCCACGTCATCCCACATCAGCATCTTCCAGTCGCCGTTCTCGACATCGGCATACGGCTCGAGCTGGTTGGCCCGCAGATACTGCCCGGCCTTGCCGTCGGCCACCTTCACAAGGAGTGGCATGTCGGTGTACTGGCCGGCGTAGTCCTGGAAATAGTCGACCTGGCGGTCGACGTAGAACTCCTTCAGGAGAACGTGGTCCACTGCGAGCCAGAAGGCCGTGTCCTGGCCGGGATTCGAGGGAATCCACCAGTCGGCGTACTTGGCCACCTGTGAGAAGTCAGGACTGAACACCGTGAGTTTCGCACCCGCGTGGCGTACCTCGGAGATGAAGTGAGTGTCAGGCGTGCGGGTCATGTTGAGGTTCGCCCCCACGACTGCAACAAAACGAGCGTTGTACCAATCGGCTGACTCGTGCACATCGGTCTGTTCTCCCCAGACCTCGGGCGAGGCCGGAGGGAGATCGCAGTACCAGTCGTAGAAGCTCATCACGGCGCCACCGACGAGCGACATGAACCGGCTGCCCGCCGCGTAGCTCACCTGCGACATCGCCGGGATCGGCGAGAACCCCGCCACCCGATCGGGACCGTGTTTCTTGATCGTGTGGACCGTGGATGCTGCGGCCATTTCAAGGGCCTCGTCCCAGCTGATCCGCCGGAAGCCGCCTTTTCCGCGGGCCTCCTGGTATCGCTTGCGCCACTCCGGATTGTCCTGGATAGCGGCCCACGCATTGACCGGGTCATCCAGGTGCTCGCGCTTGGCCTGGCGGTACATGTCGATCAGCACACCGCGGGCGTAGGGATACTTCACGCGGATCGGCGAGTACAGGTACCAGGAGTAGGAGATTCCGCGCTGACAACCGCGTGGCTCATATGGCGGCAGGTGTTCCTCGAGCTCGGGATAGTCGGTGGCCTGGAGTTCCCATGTGACAATGCCGTCCTTGACGAACACCTCCCAGGAACAACTGCCAGTGCAATTGACTCCGTGTGTGGTGCGCACCCGCTTGTCGTGCTGGAAACGGTTCCGGTAGAACTCTTCCCACTTGCGCTCCGCAGGTGCGACCTTCTCCTGGATCCACTCTTCGGTCATGTCCTGCTCCTCATGCGTTCTCGGTAGGTCTGTCGCATTCCCCGCCAGGCAACCGCCATCCCCCCGAGGAGGATCGCCGTTCCAATCGCGCCGGCGAGCAGCATCCAGTCAAAGGCGTCATCCGCCTTCTCCTGATCAGGTGCATCAGCGAGAAACGCCACCACATCGGCGATCTCCGGGTCGGTCAGGGGTTTGTCTTCAAAGATCGGGATCATTGTTGGTGCGGGCGGGGCTTTCAGCCATGCGGCCAAACCGGCCTCACCACCGAGGTTCTCAACCGAGTTGGTCAGATCCGGGCCAAGCCCGGGACCTCCGAAGTTTCCGACCTCACCGGCGGTGTGGCAGCCGGCGCAGGCTGCGCCACCGTTGTCGAAGCGCGTGGCGCCGGTGAACATCTTCTGGCCCTCGGCTGAGCCACCGGGCTCGGCCGGTTGCGGCTCGGTGGTCTCGGTGGTCTCTTCTCCGCCTGCGGCGAGCGACGCCACGTATTCGGACACGGCGGTGACTTCCGCCGGCGACAGGCCCGTCACCGCGGGCATGTCCGAATCATAAGTCTCTCCGTTGACGTCGATCGGGCCCGAGAGTCCGTTCTGAACGACGGATTCGACATGGGCAGTATCAGCGACGTTGGGGTTCCCCTTGAGCGGCGGGAAAGACCCGGGGATACCGGAACCGTCGGCCTGGTGACATGAGGCGCACTTGTCGGCGTAGATCGTTGCACCCTCACCCGATCCCTGTGCCGAGGCCGAGCCGACCGACAACAACGCAATCAGGATGGCTGCAGCCAACATCACGAACACCACAGCACCAATGATCTTCGAGCGGAGTTCGATCGTGGCTCGTGGTGGGGGATCTGACATTGCCACGGACATCTAAACCGGTATCCCTTCGAGGCAGGGGTGCGGGTCGATCGAGGGCGGCGGGCACATATGCCCTCCGGAATCCATCGATCCGTTACGAGCCAGATGAAGAATTTCCCTGGCGGCGAGATCTGACCGGTCGGTAACAACTAGTCGCATAGTTCTTGACTATAGGACCTCAGATCACTCACTGAGAAACCAATCAGGAATCTTTCTGAGAACCAATCCACCCACCGGTCCCGGCCGTGCGGACACCATCTACGCGTGGTGTCGAATTCGACGGTCGATCGCCGAAAACCAACGTCAACACGCCCGGCAGTCAACTCCAATGCCACTGCTGCGAAACGTCTTCACGCGACGCGTTCACGGCCACGGCATTTGACTACGCGCGACTCGATTTCGCGCGATTCCACCAATCGCGACAACTCCGCGCGAGAACTACCCCGGAGGCGTTTGCGCGCTCCTGGTCAGGGCAGACGCTGAATGAGGGTGCCCGTTCCGAGTCCGCCACCACAACACATGGTGATGAGACCCAGTTCGGTCTCGGAGCGCTCGAGTTCATGCAGTGCCTTGGTGACGAGGAGGCAGCCGGTGCCACCGAGAGGATGACCCAATGCGATGGCTCCGCCGTTTGGATTGACCCGTTCCATGTCGGGTTTGAAGACACTTGCCCACGACAACACCACAGAGGCGAAAGCCTCATTGATCTCCACCACGTCGATGTCGTCGATGGTGAGGTTCTGTCGCTCGAGGATCCGCTCGGTCGCCGGAATGGGACCTTCCAGCATGAGCACCGGATCACAGCCGACAAGGCATGTGTCGACAACGCGCGCCCGGGCTCGAACTCCGAGTTCTTCGGCGCGTTCGGCGCTCATCACCAGCACGGCCGAGGCCCCGTCGGCGATCTGCGATGTGCTCCCGGCGGTGTGGACGCCGTCGGGTCGACCAACAGGCTTGAGCGCGGCCAGTTTTTCAGCGCTGGTGTCGCGTGGTACCTCGTCAACGGAGAAGGTCACCTTCTCGTCAATCCGTGAACCCTCGTCGTCAACCTGGACTGCCTCCAACGGCACGATCTCGCGCTCGAAACGGGCTTCGTCCAGAGCGCGGTGGGCTCTGCGTTGGGATTCGAGTCCGAACGCATCGGTGTCGGCTCTGGTGATGTCGTACTTCTCGGCGATACGTTCGGCGCCCTCGAACTGGGTGGTGGCTTCGTAGAGCGCCTGATAGGTGCGATTGAACGGAACTCCCATTCCTGCCTTCGCCCCGACGCTGATGTTGGCCATGATCGGGACGGTGCTCATGTTCTCGACCCCACAGGCCATGGTGACGTCCTCGGCCCCGCTGGCCACCAGATTCACTGCGAATGAGAGAGCCTGCTGGGAGGATCCGCAAGCACTGTCGACTGTGGTCGCTGCCACCTCCTGCGGCAACCCGGCGGCCAGCCAAGCCGCCCGTGCGATGTTTGCGGCCTGAGCCCCGATCTGATCGATGCAACCGCCAACCACCTGCCCCACATCGTTTGGATCCACACCGGCGCGGCGCAGCACCTCAACCTGAACCGGCCCCAGCATGTCAATGGGATGGGTATGGCTGAGCGAGCCGTTCTTGCGGCCCACCGCGGTGCGGGCAGCTTCGACGATTACAACATCACGCATCTTGTTTCTTCTCCTTGTAGATGAGATCCCGGCTCAATAGGAACGGGGAAGGCCAAGCACGTGCTCGGCCAGGTAGTTGAGAATCATTTCCTGGGGCACCGGCGCAATCTTCATCAGGCGGGCCTCACGCCAATAGCGGCTCACGTCGTACTCCAGGGCGTAACCGAATCCACCGAAGGTCTGCATGGCCTGATCGGCTGCGGCAAATGCTGCGTCTGCAGCGAGGTACTTGGCCATGTTGGCCTGTTCGCCGCAGGACAAGCCGTCGTCGTAGCGCGCTCCGGCCTCCCGAACGACGAGCGTCGCGGCGTGAAGTCGGGCGTAGGCCTCGGCCAGTGGAAAGGCGATGCCCTGATTCGATCCGATGGGAGAGCCGTACACCACGCGTTCATTTGCATAGTCGACGGCCTTGCGGATGGAAGCGCGGCCGATCCCCAAGGCCTCGGCCGCCACCAGAATCCGCTCAGGATTCAATCCGTCGAGCAGGTACTTGAATCCCTGTCCTTCCTCACCGACGCGGTGGTCGACCGGCACTTCCAGATCATCGAAAGTGACTTCGCAGGACACCACCGCGTTGCGACCCACCTTGGGGATGGCACGGATGTTCACCTCTGGGCGCTGAAGGTCGGCAAAGAGCAGCGTCAGGCCGTCGGTTCGACGAACCACTTCATCAATGGGTGTGGTGCGCACCAGGAGCAGCACCTTCTCACACAGTGAGGCCTTGGTCATCCAGACCTTGGAACCCCGAACGACGTAGGTGTCTCCCACCCGGGTGGCCCGGGTGGTGATCTTGGTGGTATCGGTGCCTGCATCGGGTTCGGTCACACCGAATGCCACATGCAACGAACCGTCGACAATGCGGGGAACATAGGCTTCACGCAATGCCTCCGAGCCGTGTTTGACAAGCGGATTCATACCGAACATCGACAGATGCAATGCGCTGCAACCGTTCATCGCCGCCCCGGAAGCCGCTACCTCCTCGAGAACAATGGAAGCCTCGGTGATGCCGAGTCCCCCGCCGCCGTATTCAGTGGGCATCGCCACGCCCATCCATCCACCTTCGGCCATCGCCTCATAGAACTTCCAGGGGAACTCATGGCGTTCATCGAGATCGCGCCAGTAGGCGTCGTCGAACTGAGAACACACCGCGGCCACACCCTCGCGCAGGGCTTCGTGCAGATCGTCCTGAGACTCCATCAGTCCATCCCTGTCTGGCCGGCTCGGCGGCCGGCGGCGTTGGCGAACGCTACCAACAGCTCCGGCCAGATCCGGAATCCAGCGTCAGCCAGAATCGGGAACCGCTCCAGGGGTAGTCGCCCGATTCACCGCAGCATCAACCGCGTGTGCTCCTCAAGGAAAGCTCGTGGCTGGGCTCGCGACGGCGGCTACCAGCGCCAGCGGGCCTCCTCTGCCCAACCGAGCAGCCGGTCAATCGCAATCAGGTCAGTCCCCTCCGGAGAAACGTGGCCACTGAAGTGGCCGAAACACTGATGAACCTCAGATGCCAACACGACACCGTTGATCTTCGATTGACGCTGGTGAAACGGCGTGAAGGTGAGGTCCACTGCGGATCCGTCGTCCGTGCGCAGCGTCCAGGGAGTATCAAAGTCGGTCCGGTCATAGGACCACACCACATCCTCGCTGATCTTGTGGATGCGACCGTTGACACAAACTGCGTTCTCGGTGGACGGTGTGCCGTCGGTCCATTTCCCACCGAACTGGAGCCCGATCAGGTCATCGTGTTGGTGTCCTGATGCCGATGCCCAGTTCCAGTCGCAGCGGTAGGGCCACACGCCGCGCCCGTAGTCCAGAACGCCGAACGCTTCATTTGATTCGCTGACCTCGAACGACCGGCCGTCCACCAGCAGCGACCCGGCGGCGGGACGCGTGTTGTGTTTCGACGTGAATTGGTAGCGGCGCTCCGACCATGGAACCGTCACGTTCAGCGTCTCGTGCTCCGCCGGCATGGCCACCAGGATGTCGGCGCGCACTTCGTGACCCGACTTTTTGAAATGGGTCCGAACCCGGGTGCCACCTTCTTCTTCCACAATGTCGAGTGTCAGCCCGAGTCCACTCCAGTGGATGTCTCCCCCACCAACCGTCGCTGGCTGATCAAAACCGATTCCGAACGGCGACAGAACTGACCGTTCAAGGGACAGCCCTGAGTCAAAGTCGAGGAACCATGCGTTCGCCATCCCGACGTAATCAAGATTTGCGTAGGTCACGGAAAGGAGGTGCGTCTCGGTGAGCACACACCAGTAGTCCCACTGCTTCCTGCGTCCCCACGGACCGGGGAGTTCACATGTCTGGACCGGCTGACGAGACCACCCGATGGCCTCCGGGTTTACCCGGCCATCGGAGAGGGCCAGCGCAGCCGGATTGCTCAGTTCGCGTTCAGTGCGCACTACTTCTTGGCGTCGCTCGAAGTCTCCAGAGCCAGGACAGCCGGAAACAGCAAGTTGTTTTCCTTGTGGATGTGCAGATGTGTGTCTGCCTCCAATTCGCCCAGAGCGTCATAGAGCATCCGATAACTCATGCAGGCGTCGTCGGGGGCGCTGTAACCGCCGGTCCGGGCCCGCAGGGAGGCAAGCAGGTGACCGGCATGATCATGTTCGGACAGCATCACCAATATGGGATTGCCGAGGGTCCCACAGTGAAACTCCGGTGTGGTATCGGATGCTGCCAGCTCACGGATCATGGGGAACAAAACTCGTTCCTCCTTCATCAGGTGTGGTTCGAGCTCGGCGCGGAGTTCTCCCCAGGTGGCGCGGACCTCAAGGAGCTCCGGGTGTCGGTCCCCGTGTTTCGAACTCACCTTGGAGACCAAGGCGTCGATCCTGGGGAGTTCAGAGTTCAGGTATTCATGGTGTGCGGCCTCGATGTGGTCCACCAGTGCTGCCGGCCCCATTGCCATCCAGTCCGGCTCGTCCTCTGTCTCCATTGCATTGAGCTGCTCCATGACGAACGCCGCATCCGTGCCGGATTCGGCGCAGGCGTCTGCGAGCGTTCGCCGACCTCCACAGCAGTAGTCGAGGTTGTGTGCCTCAAAGGTCCGGGCCGCTGCAGGGCGCGCATTCACGATCTCGGCCAACGTCTGATCGGCGCTGAGGGTGATTGTCATTGCTGTCCTTCCAGAATCTGATCTGCCGGTGGTTCCACGTTGCTTGCATTCACGTCGTATTGGTTCCGCACGGTTGGTTCTGCCCGTTCTGGACAGCGCCTTCCGCTGCTGTCAGCCTCACAAAACGGACACTCCGAGCGCTGCGAAGATGACCACTCCCAAGCCCATCGCCATCTGGCGCATCCCGATCACCGCAGGGCGTGGCACGGGCCGCTGGGCGCTCATGCGCTGAAGGATCACCACGGCAAGCACGGCCAGAGCTCCGACGATCAGTCGTGTGTCCAGCCAGACAGCGCAAACGGCAGCCACGAGTGCGGAAAGGTCACCGACGGTCGCTTCCCCTGAATCAAGGGGTCGGTCGTGTAGTCGGGCTATCTGGGTACGCACGAAGGGAATCGACGTGAGCACGCGCGCCGCCAGCACGAACCACAACGCCAAGGCAAGGCGCCATGATCCGTCGTCGGCCAGCACGACCATTGCAGCAACGGAGCAGACTCCTATGGCCCCTGCCAGTTCCGGCACGAGGCGCCGCCCTCGGGATCGGGTCTCGAAAGAGGCCTCCAGGATGATCAAAGGTGCAGCAACAATGAGCGGCGCCCAGAACCGCCCGTCGGCGAGCACCAGTGCTCCTGCGATCAGTGCGATCAGCAGAGTGAACTCAACCACCGCCACCCCGGCAGCCAGTTTGGTACGCGCGAGTCGCCGGCCACGTCGCAAGTCGATGAATGCGATCTTCGCCGGCGTGCGAACGGTGAACGCCACCATCGCTGCGCCAGCCAGACAAGCTCCCGCCGCGCTAGGCGCAACAAGGAGTCCGAGAAGGCCCGGTTCGAGCGTGAGTCCCCATCCTCCGTGTTCCGAAGGCATCGCAACCGATCGCAGGGCGGATGTTTGCGAGATCGACTCTTTTGGCGCCGTGTCAGTCATGGGGTGACCCGGGGATACCGCATTCCGCAACGATGCAACTTCCTTGCAGCGACGCTGAATTCACACGGCAACCCTGATTTCACAGGGCACCCACCTTGACCAGGCTCGACATGGGAATGGCGTCGAGGTCTGCCATGAGCTGGGCACGAGCAGCTCTCCAGGACTCGTGGATGGCACACGGATCATCGCTGCCACACGTGCGGTCCTCCAGAACACAGCGATCCGACTGGGTTGGTCCCTCGAGCGCTTCAATCAGGTCCAACACGCTGAGGTCAGCCAAGTCCACGACAGCCACATACCCGCCAGAGGGTCCGAACTCCGATTGCACCCAGCCCTTGTTCACCAGCGGGGTCATCACCTGAGACAGGAAACCGGGGGTGGTACCGATCCGCGCCGCGAGCTCAGATGCCTTGAGTCGATCGCCGGACCGGGCCAGCTCCAGGATACCCTTGGCAGCAAGATCCGACCGGCGCGTAACAGCTAGTCGCATAGTGTTTGACTATAGGACTTCGACCGACATACATAAAGGCCAACCAGTCGGATTGGGAATTGTGTCGGCCTCCTCAGGTGGAAGTCGGGATCGGGGGAATCGTCGGCGTGCCCTGATTCGGGTAACACACCGTTTGTTCGGGTGACACCTCCTGTTCGCGCGGCACACCGTGTTCGGGTAACACACATTGTCGTAACCACCTGAGAAGATGCTCCAATGGCGTTCGGCGAACACAAAGGTCCTCCTGCCAGTCACTCACAGTTGAAACAACTGACTGAGCTCCTCCTCGCGGCCGGCCACACGGACTTCAGGGATGCCCGCGGCCCGTTGGGACTCAATCAGCGCCAAGCCGGCGGGAAGTTCACTCGCGACGAAGCCGGGGCCTTCATCGCCCAGCTCGAATCCGAAGCGGAATCGGGCGAATCATCAGGGATCACCTCCGCTGTGAATCCCCTCGTTCAGAGGGACTCCAAGCAGATCGCTGCTTTGAAGAAGATTCCCTCCGATGTACTTGCAGCCGAACTTCAGGAACGCGGCTGGGCGGTCATGGAGCCCTGACGAAGCTGCAAAGGAGCCCCGAAATTGGGCCCCGAGGGCTCCCCCTGAGGACTCACGTAGCCACCGGCACACTAATGCGATGCCGAGAAGCGCGATTCCCTTTCTCGTTGTCGCGGTCCTCGCCTGGGGTTGGGCATTCCCCGCCATCCGCTCCGCCGTGAAGGTGCTCTCCCCCGGCGAGTTGGTGATCGGCCGGCTGCTCGTTGCATCGGTCGGCCTGATTGCCCTGATGATTCCCCGGCTGCGCAAGAAGGGCATTCCACCGGCAGCCGACCTCGCGAAATTGTTCGTGGTGGGATTGCTGGGCATGTCCGTCTACCAGCTACTACTCAACATCGGCGAGACGACGGTGACTGCGGCCACAGCGGCCGTTCTGATCAACATTGCACCGGTGATCGCAGCGCTCTTCGCCCCGATGATCCTCGGTGAACACCTGATCCGGCGGCAGTGGCTCGGAATCGGACTGGCGTTGGCCGGGTCGATCTTGGTGTCGGTCACGGCCGGCGGCGGCCTGTCGTTTTCGTGGGGTGCCGTGGCCGTGCTCGGGTCGGCAGTCTGTGCAGGGTTCTTCATCCTGCGTCAGAAGTCGCTTCTGGAGCACTACGACGCACTGGAGGTGACCGCTTGGGCAACAGTGTTGTCGGCGATCCCGGCGCTCGTGTTCCTACCCTCGTTTGTCCAAACTGTCTCCGACGTTCCCGCCGTGGACATCTGGCCGCAGCTGCTCTGGCTCGGACTGGGCTCATCGGTTCTGGGATATGTGTTCTGGGCCGCCGGGCTGGCCCGCTCGGATGCCACCAAGGCGGCGGTCTGGCTGTACCTCGTAGCCCCAACCGCCGCCCTGGTGGCCGGGATCTGGTTGGACGAAGTCCCGACCATGGCCCTTGTTGTGGGAGCAGTGATCTCACTCACCGGCGTGCGCCTCGTCACCATGGAAACCAAGGTGCCCGAAGAGTTGCCCTTCTAGGATCCCCGAGGAGCCGCACACAGCTTCATGGGCCGTTTCATGGGCTTCACGGGCCGTGCACACAACCTCGCCGGCACGGACTCAGCTGAGATACCTGGAACTTCACCCCGCACGGGCCGCGCCCTTTCACCCTCCCGCACCGCCGCGTAGTGTCCAGAACATGGCTACATCGACTGTCAGTGTCAGTGGTGAATCGTCGCAAGGCGAGGTGACCGGGGATTCGGCACCATCAACAGAGGCACCGTCAGGACAGTGGCCGGTTCCCGAGGAGCGATTCGCCGAACTGGCGGCTCGGGTCCAGGTGAGCGGACCTCGAGACGACATGGCGATCGCTTCGCCGTACGACGACGAGACGTTTGCCACGGTTCCCAGCTGCACGGAGGAGGACGTGGGGGAAGCCTTCCGCGTCGCCCGGCAGGCGCAACCGGCTTGGGCAGCTCGTTCGTTCGGTCAGCGCGCTCAGGTGCTGCGCCGTCTGGCCAACCTGGTTCTGGACCGCCAGAACGAGATCCTCGACATCATGCAAATCGAGACAGCCAAGGCTCGGGCAACGGCGTTCGAAGAGGTGGCCGACACGGCCATCGTTGCCAACTACTACGCACGACGGGCGCACCATCATCTGGCGCCCAAGCGACGCGAGGGAGCGATTCCAGGATTCACAAGAACTCGGGAATTCCGGGTTCCCAAGGGCGTAGTGGGATTCGTCGCACCTTGGAACTATCCGCTTTCGATGGGTATCACCGATGCGATACCGGCACTCATGGCGGGCAACGCGGCCGTGATCAAGCCAGCGTCGCTCACACCGTTCACCGCCCTTTGGGCCGCCGAGATGTTTTCCGAGGCCGGCCTGCCCGCCGGACTGCTCCACATCGTGACCGGAAGCGGCTCGGTGGTCGGCTCAGCCGTGATCGACCGCGCGGATTTCATCACGTTCACCGGATCAACCGACACCGGCCGCACCGTCGCGCGCCAATGCGCCGACCGGTTGATCGGATGTGCGCTGGAACTCGGCGGAAAAAACGCTTTGTTGATCCTCGATGACGCCGAGGTGGAGGAGGCAGTGGAGATCGCTATGCGCGGTTCATTCGCCAACAGTGGGCAGCTGTGCATCTCGTTTGAACGCATCTTTGTGCCTGAGAAGCTCCGGTCGGAATTCTCGGCAAAGATGGCGAAGGCCGCTGACTCCCTGAGCATGTCCACCGCAGTCGGCTGGGACGGTGACATGGGATCGCTGATCTCCGCGGACCAGTTGGCAACCGTCACCGAGCAGGTCTATGACGCCGTGAGCAAGGGAGCGACAGTCCTTGCCGGTGGAACTCCGCTGCCCGACGCCGGCCCCTTCTTCTTCGCCCCGACGGTGCTCACCGACGTGACCGACAACATGACCCTGTACAGCGAGGAGACATTCGGCCCCGTGGTGTCGATCTACTCCTACACGGATGAGAATGAGGCGGTTGAGCGAATCAACGCTTCACGGTACGGACTGAATGCTGCTGTGGTGTCCGGTTCATCCAGTCGCGGCGCGGAGGTCGCAGAGCGCCTCGACGCCGGCACGATCAACGTGAATGAGGCTTATGCGGCGGCATGGGGATCCGTGGATGCACCCATGGGCGGCGTGAAGGACTCCGGACTGGGTCGTCGCCATGGCGCAGACGGGATTCACAAGTACACCGAACCGAAGAACATCGCCGTGCAGCACCTGCTGCCCGTGTCCGGGATTCCGTTCCTCAGCGATGAGCAGTCCGCGAAGGCACTCACGCTGGGAGTCAAGCTCATGTCCAGGCTCCCGCGACTGGGTCGCTGAGGTTCGCCGACTCGAGAGTGAGGTTTGCAATGACCAGCGGCAGACGGGGGCGGGAATGGACTGTCAACCTCTGTCCATCAAGTCATATTCGGCCACCACGTACGGGTAGTTCTCGTCATAGGTGGTGAGGGTGCGTCCAACTGCTACTCGACCGACCGGGCGAACGTCGTCGCCGACCACATCGAGGCCGGCGTCGCCGAGGGATACC
>JAHRAZ010000101.1 GCA_020027475.1 Microthrixaceae bacterium | reverse complement strand
CCCCGACAGGGTGAAGAAGACGTCGACAGACAGGATGCCGGCACCCAGACTGTCGGGGGCGCTGTGCACAATGAGGATGATCGCGACCGCGATGCCGCGGACTGCGTCCAGCCCCTGTCGCTGGCCGAACACCTGCTGCGTCGCCGCGCCTGCCCCGTCGCCGAGCTCGTCGGGGGCGAGGGCCCTCTCTGTCACCGCCACCGAAGCAAGGATACCAATGGGCAGGTCCCCGCCAAGGTCGGGCAGATGGGCTGAAGGTCCCGCCGACAAGATCGTTTCCCGCGTACTCACGGAGTCGCTGAACATGGCGGTCCGGCCAACAACGGGGACGTCCTGGGGAGCCTCGTGAATGGTTCCACCATGACGTTCTGCGGACGCTAGGACGGCATCGATGCCGTCGATGTCGATGTTGCCATTCCAGCGGGGCGGTGGCGAGCGGAAACGATCACCCCAATCGATTCCGACCAGATCTTCAGGACCTCAGCTCATTCCTGTGCAACTGTGGGTTCATGGCTATCAATTCCATTCAACCTCGCCTCGTCGTCGATGACGCAGCCGCTGCAATCGAGTTCTATGTGGCTTCGTTTGGGGGCGACGAGTTGATGCGCTTCGCTGATCCATCCGGCAAGATAGTTCAGGCCGAAGTCCAAATTGGCGACAGCGTGATTGCACTCACCGAACACGACGGCGACTGCAATCTGTCTCCAAAGGCGATCGGTGGTTCGCCGCTCCTGCTGACAATCACCGTCGACGACGCGGACACCGTGGGCAACGCCATGGTGGCAAACGGTGCCACAGTCATCATTCCGATTGATGACCGCTTCTACGGACGCCGAGAAGGCCGGCTCCGGGACCCGGAAGGCCATCTATGGATCGTCAGTCAACACCTCGAGGACCTCACCGACGAGGAAATTACCGAGCGAATCCTCAACGGCTGAACTGAATACACCCCTCCCCACAATCGCACGTTCACGTGCAGAAACGCACCGTCACAGGACCAACGGAGCTTTGGCCACGGCTTTGGCGAAACGAGTCGCAGGGGCGAGTTCAACAGCATCTACCACCCACTGGTGGCTCGCGGCCCGATCTGTGGCGGCTGCGCAGGGCCTCATCGTTGTAGTCGGTTTCGCTGGAATCGCGTCCCGCGGCTGAGGAGATCTCGAAGGTGAATCCAGAGTTCGGGGCAATGCTTCGGGATTCTGGTTAGGCGTCGCGCGCTGCCAGTCTCTTGATCTCGAGCATCATCTTGCGGCTCATCACGTATGTGATGACTTCCATCGGGAAACGTCCAAACGCGACGCGGCTCTTCCAGTCCGGGGTGTAGTCATAGCGGCCTCTGGTCAGTAGCCGGGCGCCGCCATCGTGGTCGGAGTGGACGACGAATTGCCAGGTTGACACTCCCCAACTCTCCTCGGTACCGGTATCGGCGGGCGACCCGAAAAGCACGAAGACGTTCGGAGAATCCACGATCTGTATTCGCATCGGCGGTGCGGTGGGATGCAGGTAGATGTCTTCGCCAACCGCCGGATGCTGGTTATCGCGGCGAATCTCTGTTGTGTTGGTGATCCTGCAACCGACCATGTTCTCAAGCGTCTGATAGGTGTAGAAACCGCCGCGACCCTGTCCGAGTTGGGCGATCCAGGGCCATACATCCTCCGGCGAGGCATCGACGGCGACTCCGAGGGTGTACGACCACTTGGGTTCGGGCACGAACTGATCGCCCGGCAGCAAATCGGTTGCCTCTGTTCCCACTGTGCCCCACCTCAGCCGCCTCCGCCCGATGAATGGCGTGGCGATCAGGTTCCACAGAATAAGGGCGGTGCCCTCAAGCGCAGCCAGAACACCGACACCGGGAGAGGGGGCTATGCGATGTCCGAGCCGTTTGTTGTCCGAGTCGCCTCCGGCCGCCATATTTCCTCCTCGATGCCCCATCGATCATCTTGGCACAGCGTGGAATTATCTCTCCGGGCAGGAGGTCCCTGGGAGCGCGCCAGATTCTTGCGACCACTCTCGCTACGCCCTCTCGCTCACCGCCCATGACCAGGTCACTGGTGGCATCGCGCTCGAAGTGCCCGGTCCCACGGTTCCCACCTGGCTCATCGCCGTCCACGGGGGATCGGCCCGACACCAACAGAACCGTCCCATATACACCTACCACACACGTCACGTGTATAGTTGGTGTATGTCCAAGACTCGCACCAATATCGAGATCGAGAACCGATATGTCGAAACGATCATGGACCGTTTCGGGGTTCACACCAAGACCGAGGCCGTCGATCTGGCCCTCCGGCACCTTGCCGGCCAGCCAATGACCCGCGACGAAGCCTTGGCAATGCGTGGGAGTGAAGCCATCGACAAGATCCCAGTCGACGCCGGCCCCGGCGCCACGTGATCCTGGTCGACACGTCGGCGTGGGTGGAATTCGATCGAGCTACCGGAAGCGGAGTCGACGAGCATTTGACCCACCTGATCGCCAGCACAGACGACGTCGCCGTGACCGAGCCGGTGATCATGGAGGTCTTGGCGGGCGCCAGAACCGGTCACCGCGAGCGCGACCTGCGCCGACTCATGCAGAGGTTCACGCTCATGCGGTTCGAACCAAGCATCGACTTCGATGCGGCGACGCGCATCTATTGGAAGTGTCGCCGCTCCGGAGTCACGCCAACAGGCATGGTCGATTGCATGATCGCAGCAGTCGCCTTGCGACACGGTGCCAGTATCCTCGCAGCCGACGCAGACCTGACCCGGGTCGGTGAGATCGCAGGAATCACTGTAGAAAGCCAGTAACGCCGACGCCAACCAGCCCTCGCCCGATTGACCCCAACCGCATACGAAGCCATCATGTTCCCACCGGCCGCTCTGGCCGCATAGCCAACCTGTCACCGCTACCCGCGAGTGTCATCGTGAGCGGTGCCGGGCCTTCGGCCAGGGGGCTACGGTCGGTCTTGGCGCTTGGCGATGACTCAGCTGCTACCCGTGCGGCAGACCCCAGCTCTTCCGGCGTCGGTCATGAGGCCGCGGCAGGGTGGTCGGGCGCCGATGGTCGGGGTTGCGCAGCGGTCACGTTGGGCCTGGCGTGTCGGGTGGAATGCTCACGTCGTATCTTGGGCCTGAGCGGGACTCTGCTGTTCGAGCCACTTCAGGATCGTTTGGTTTGTTTCTTCCGGCACTTCTTGCGAGATCCAGTGACCGCAGTCCAGGTTGACCACTTCCACGTTGGGCACGAACTCTGCAATCCGTTCATTCCTCGCGACAAGATCGCGGTCTCCATAGATCATGAGTGCGGGCTGCTGGATGAGTGGATCCACGTCCGACAACAAGTGCCAATTGCGGTCGAGGTTCCGGTACCAGTTGATACTTGGCGTGAACCCTGATGCTTCAAAGGCGGAGACGAAGACAGCCAGTTCGCTGTCGCTCATGACGGGATCGCCGACCGGGATCTCTGCTTCGGCGAGGTTGATCATCGCATTGCCTGGCTCAGGCTCGGTGGGCGGCTGGTTCTTCCGGTACATGTTGCGCAGGAACTGGGAAGTGTTCAGTTCGAGCACGGCGTCTGCGACGCCTGGGTGTCGATTGAAGTGAACGAAGTAGTAGTCGCTGCCAAGCATGTCTTCCATGAACTCGACCCAGGGTTGTTCTCCGCGCTCGAGGTACGGCAGGCTCAGGTTGATCACCTTGTTGACACGGTTCGGATGCAGCAAGGTCAGTCCCCAAACGACCATTGCACCCCAATCGTGGCCGACGAAGGTGGCGTCTTCGTATCCGTAGTGATCGAGCAGTGAGACGAGGTCACCCGACAGGTGCTCGATGTCGTAGTCCGTGACTTCGGTCGGACGAGATGAGTTGCCATAGCCCCGCTGGTTCGGGACGATGACGTGGTAGCCCGCCTTGGCAAGGGCGGACACCTGATGGCGCCAAGCGAAGGCATGCTCTGGCCAGCCGTGGCAGAGCACAACGGGTTGTCCTGCATTCTCTTGACCTGCTTCGAACACTTCGAGCTCCACACCGTTGACCGAAATCAGCGTGGGCCCGGGAAACTCGGTTGGATTGAACATTGCATGTCCTCTATCTCGTGCGGGTACCTCCCGACGGAACCCCAACGTAAGACTCATTGCGGACAGATCATGTCCGCAACCTGTGAGAAACTCTCAAAATGCGAAACGATCCGACTGGGCGGGCGCTGCAACTCCTGTCGCTGCTGCAAACCCACCGGCTGTGGCGTGGGGCCGAACTTGCAGAGCGTTTGGACGTCACCGAGCGAACAGTTCGCCGCGACGTCGATCGACTGCGCGATCTGGGCTACCCGGTCGATGCCACGCCGGGCAGCGACGGCGGATACCGACTCGCAGCCGGCGCACATCTGCCACCACTCCTATTCGACGATGACGAAGCCGTCGCAGTCGTAGTCGGACTGCGCGCAGCCGCGGGCGCCGCGATCGCCGGCATCGAGCACACCTCGATTCAGGCACTCGCCAAAGTCGAACAAGCGCTGCCCGACCGCCTACGGCGTCGCGTCTCCGCACTCGACGCCAGCATCATGTCGCTGCGTCGAGCGAACGGCGACGACGGGATCGTCGACCCGGAGACACTCAGCGTGCTCGCCTCGGCGTGTCGAGGCCACGAAGAAGTCCGCTTCGACTATCAACGCCGCGACGGCCACGACAGCCGTCGTTTGGTCGAACCTCACCAGCTGCTGTCGGCTGGCCGCCTCTGGTACCTCATCGCATGGGACCTTCGGCGCACAGATTGGCGCACGTTCCGCCTCGACCGGCTCAGCGACGTGCAAGTTGCCGGTGGACGTTTCACGCCACGCGACATCCCCGGCGGCGACGCAGCCGCATACCTTGCGGCGTCGGTCGCCTCGATACCTCTCGAAATCGAGACACTCGTGGACGTGCGGGCGCCCTACGAACAGGTCGCCGAAGCATTGTCATGGGTCCAGCACACGCCCGTCGACACTGAGGCCGACTCGTGCACGATCCACCTTCGAGCGAACCAGCTCGATCCGCTCGTCATGGCGGTGGCCCGACTAGCGCTTAACGCGCCGGTTCGCGTCATCGAACCCGGCATCGTTACCGACGAGGTGAACCAACTGATTGGTCGCCTCAACCAGCGGTAAGATGCGTCAACCATCACGTGCGAAGACAACCGACCGCGACCGCATCAACCTGTGGGCGCCGACTACTCGCTCGTGGGGCGTTGACCCGCGACGATGCGGGCCGATGCTGAGGCTTAGCCTCGATCCACCGTTTGGGTCTGCTGCACGCTTCCTTGTCAAGCAGCGATCGGTTGTTGATGGTTCCGCTGTTGTTCGTCGCGCCACATCCGGCGAATGACCCGGTTCGCGAGATGTCGTTTGTGGGCTCGTCTGGCTTCGCGTTTGGTCTTGCCTTCGGAGGTCTTCCGCTCCAGGTATGCCTGCGCTTCGGGCTGGCTCCGGGCTTGTGTTATCGACGCGATGTACAACATCGAGTTCACCCTCCGGTTCCCTCCAAAGTCGAGCCGATGACGCATCGGCACGCCCGCGCCTTCTCCCGAAGAAAGAGCAACGGCGCCGGTGCCACTCCAGCGGGCAAACTTGGATTCGGTAGCGAACCGGAACGGGTCACCGACCTCGCACAACAACGTCGCAGCCGCTATCGGCCCAACACCATCCTCGTCACGCAGTGTGGTGCCATGCGCGTCCAAGAGACGACCAATAAGCCGTTCAAGCCCTCGGATTTCTCGCCGTGCTTCCCGATCGCGATTGATGAATTCTTGGAGCCAGCGGAGCCGATACTTTCCCGACTCGCTCATCGAGTCGGGACACTCGATCTCTTCGAGGCGGCGAAGCCGTCCCTCGATCTTGCCGGTCGAGCAAAGCTGGTCACGGATCTCGGTGGGTAGCTTTGTGATCTGATCTCCAACATGGTGCAACGCCAAGGTTCGTGCGGCGACGAGAGCGTGACGGTGTTCCAACACAGCTTCGATTTCAGCAACGACAGGGTCGTAAACCTCCAGTGTTTGCACTGGCCCGAGCCCTGGTTCGGCTTGCAGAGCTCTCGCACAAGCAACGGCGTCAACCGCGTCTGTTTTTCCGAGTCGACGTGATCGGCGTTGAGCAGCTGAACGTGATGCAGGAACCTCGTGGGCATCGAACCCGCCCGCCACGAACGCGATCGCGACGTGTGCACCCCACTTTGCTGAGCATTCAACACCAACTCGGTGAACACGGTGCGTGGTCAGCAAATCGATCGCATTTGCGTAGCCGGACCCGGAGTTCGGGAACGCTTCACAGCAGATTTCGACGCCGTGTAAGTCCACGATGCCGACGGTGAATGAGTCTTGATGCGGGTCGATTCCCGCAATGGTTGATGACATGATGTTCTCCTATCGGATTGGCTGATCTGATGGCGGAGCCGGCAGGAGTGTTTCGTCAGTCGCGAGTCAAGATGTTCAGGCTTCCTTCAAGACAGAGACGCTTCTGCCGGTCCCAACACCCGACGCGACAAGTGCAGCAACAGGCACAAAGGCCAAGCGAATAGAGAGTCATCGTCGAGCGTTAGGACCGCACCGTAACTTCCTGGAAGGAAGCCCGGCGGAAGAAACAGTGACACTCGCACGGATAGGTGACACCTGACATGGCTGGTCCGATCGGCGGTGCGGAGTGTCGATTCGGCGACCCGGATGAACCGGTGTGGAGCCGTGAGAACACCGCCGAGTAGCGCGACAATCTTGTCGATGTCGCCATCGAGTACGGCCATCCGCTCCTGGGTGTACCGCACCGCGAATCCTGGATCGGGTCTAACCGGTCGATCGTCAACGGAGCGCCGCAAGGCGGTGAGACCGGCGTCACAGATCTGCTCATGAGCATCCAGGGGCTGCGGGGCGAGGTCGCCGATCATGCCCGACGAGTCATCAGCGTGCAGGATCAGTCTGACCACTCGATTGATCGCCAACTCGACCAGCTCGCGGGACGGGGTGTTCTGAGCGGCAGCCGTGATCTCGTCGATAACCGTGCCGGGTCGTGCGCCGACTCCATGGATTCGCGATAGCCCAGGTGCCGTCGGGTCCTCAGCGTCCAGATGGAGACGTTGCGCGTGCCCCTATCGAGCCGTTCCACGAAGGCGCCCAACTCGTCGTCCGCTTCGTCTCCCGGTTGCGCCATGGTTTGCAAACGAGCGGCAGTCGCGAGTGTTCACGGCGTTCAGGTGGCCGATGACGCCGAGCGAAGTTGATAAGTATGTTCCAATCTCCGATCGTTGTATCAACTCAGACAATTTGATAAGTTCACTTCATCGGCGAACCGCCTGCTCAACTTCTGCGGATCGAACGGATCGACACCACATGGCAAGAGGACGACCCAGCAGGGAAACCATCTACCGGCGACTCGCCAGCGCGCTCGAAGAAGTCAACGATCGCTTCGGAGGACTGCCGTCACCGAAGGAGTCCGAGACGGTCTGGTCAGATATCTGGCACCTCGAAGCCCACCACTCAACCGCCCTTGAGGGGAACACGCTCGCCTTGGGTGAAGTCGCAGTGCTACTCGATCAGCGTCGCGCGGTCGGGGCCAAGCCCCTCAAGGAGTACATGGAGGTCGAGGGATACAGCGCCGCCGCCCGCTGGGTGTACGGCCAGGCCCTCGACCCCGACGACTGGACCGATGGGGACCTGATCAACCTCAACGAAGTCCGCCGCATCCATCACATGTCGATGACTCCCGTGTGGACCGTCGCTCCCTATCCCGACGCGACCGACGCCGAGTCACCAGGAGGTTTCCGCGAGCACGAGATCGCACCGTTCGACGGCGGCATGACACCACCCACGTGGACCGAGGTCCCCGCATTGTTGGCGGACTGGGTCGCTGACGTCGTCGCGCTGGGAGAAACCGTCGCGACGGGCACAGAACTCGCGGCGCCGCTCCCCGAACATCTGGCGATACTCCACCACCGCTTCGAATGCATCCACCCATTCATCGACGGCAACGGACGATCTGGCCGACTCGCACTGAACCTCGTGCTCGTCCGCCTCGGCTACCCACCGGTCGTCATCTTCAAGAAGCAAAGAGACGCCTACCTACGAGGACTCCAACGCGCAGACGAAGGCGACCATGGAGCTCTCGGCGAGATCATCGCCCGGGCCATGCTCGACAACCTCAACCGCTTCGTCGTACCCAACGTCGCCGGACCAGCACGCCTCGTTCCCCTCGCCGCGCTCGCCGACGACCACTTCTCCGTGCCCGCGCTGCGCCAAGCTGCACAACGAGGACGACTCGACGCCACCCAAGGGTCAGACGGCATCTGGCGATCATCGCGCAACGCAGTCAACAACTACGCAGCAACCAAACACACACGACGGCCCAAAGCCACGTGACCGCTCCCAAGCGAATGGGTCGGCGGTCCCAGCGCGTCACGACGCCATGCCCGCTCCCGCCACGCAGACCAGCCCCGACGGCCAACGGGCACTAGCAAAACACTTGCAACCACGACACCCCCCGCCATTCCGGGCCCCTGACCAGGCGAAACGCGGGCCTTCGAAAAAGACGTGGGACATCAGCCCCTGTGACCACCAATACGACAAACCCGCAGGTCACAGCGCAGCGGACACCTCACAACGGACAAGTCCCACATCCGACACCCCACGAGCCAAAACGCTCTGACCAGGGCAAGCGCAATTTGTGTCGGAGGGGGGACTTGAACTCCCCTCCCCTTGGCGGCATCTACACCTAGACCTCACGGCTGTGGTGTCAGACAGTCTGGTCGGTTGCTGCGTCCCGTGGTTCGAAGACAATCACGGGCGTGTCGGCTGAGCGCGAGTCGGCGTAGGCGTCGAGTCCTTCGTCGACCTCGGACCACAGCTGCCACAGTCGATCGCGCTCCTCGCCCCCTACCCTGCGGGCGTGCACCGGGCGCTCCGGCTGGCCCTTGAGGCGGATGACGGCGTCCGGATGGGCGTCGAGGTTGAGCCACCACGCCGGCTGGCCCTCGTCCCAGCCGTTCATCGCCAGCACGACGGGGGTCGAGCCGTCGTCGATGTAGCCGATGATGACGCTGCGTTGTTGGCCGGACTTCCGGCCGATCGCCGTGAGGTGCATCGCGCCCCATCCGCGCTTGTTCTTCGGGGTCCACAGGACGCGCCCGCCGGTGAGCCGGTAGAGAAACCGGTGGACCCGCCAGAAGAGGTGCTTGAACCACACCGGCGGCAACTTTGGTGGCTTGGTGTCCTGAGTGACCATGCCGCTCTCCACTCGCCGGCGCACCGGCAACATTAGCAGTAGCAGTGGTATCGCCGAGGTGCCGCTTGGGGACGGTCCGGGTGGGTACGTCCTCTACAACACAGCACCGGCAAACTGCGTCGGGCACTTAGCGTGCTCTGCGCGAGTCCACCACGGGCGGTCGCCCTCGAAGAGGTCGGACTCACGCACTCGGATTTGCGTTGTGTCGGAGGGGCAGGTTTAACCCAAAGTACACGCGCCCCCTGAAGCGCCGAGCTGATCGCGGCCTGACCCGAAAGCCCAGACCAGAGGGCACCGACCAGAGGGCACCGACGAGTTTCCGGCACCCTCACGGTCGCCAACGCGTTCGCTGAGCGCTGGATCGGGACCCTGCGGCGTGAGCTGCTCGGCCGCACCATCATCTGGCACCGCCACCAGCTCGAACGCCTCGTCGTCGACTACATCGAGCACTACAACGCTCACCGCCCCCACCGCTCACTCGACCAGCGACCACCACTCGGGATCGAGCCACCTCTGGCGGATCCGAGTCACCTTCGCGTCGTGAAATCGACCAGGTTGCGACGGACTCAGCCACCAGTACCAACATGCCGCCTGACCAGCCACGAAGGAATATCGGGCACCCACAAGGCGCTAAGGTCGCTCCGTTTCGGCGTCCAGTGCGTCAATTGCCCGACGAAGCCGCTGGGACACGGCGTCGTCGTCGAGTAGATCGGCGAGTTCGCTGAGCGCTTCGGTCGCCTCCGCGGCCACCACGTCGGGGTCGGGAGCCAGTGCGGTGTTGGATGCAAACGCTGCGACCGCGGCTCCGTTGGACGTGAAGATCCGGTCGGCGCCCACTGCGTCGATCACGCCGGTGTCGTCGAGGATCTTGCGCATGGAGCTGCGAACACGGGTGAGTCCGAGTTGGATGTTGTCGCGGGCGAGGTCTTCGGCCAGTTCGCGCAGGCTGTCGCAGCCTGGGACGTCGATCTCGAACGACGACGCGAGATCGAGTATGACGGCCACGAGCGGCGTCTCGCTCGCTGCTGCTGCCTGCTTGACGCCGGCACGGATCGAACTGGCATTCGCGAAGAACATTGGTGCCTCAGCGCGCAAGATCAGCAGCCCGTCGACTGTCACAGCTTCGGGGTACTCGTCGATGGCGACGAACATTCCCGAACCGGGTTTGCGGCCGAGCCGTGAGAGGTTCGCGGACGAGGCCTGCCAGACGACCAGCCCGAGCGAGAGGAGCACGGCGAGGCCGAGGCCGATCAGTGTGTCGAAGAGCAGGACGCCGAACAACGCCGTGACAGCGAGCAGGAAGTCGAGCCGGTTGATTCTCCAGAGCCGCTTCATCTGTGGCACTTTCATCATTCCGCTGATCGCCACGATCACGATCGCCGCCAGTGTCGGTTCGGGGAGATTCTCCAACGTCCCGGTGAGGAAGAGGGCGACCACTACGACGGCGAACGCGGCGACGATGAGCGACAACGGCGAGCGAGCGCCGGCGCGATCGTTGGCTGCCGAGGTCGACAGGCTCGACCCGACCGGGAAACCCTGGAACAGGCCTGCACCGAAATTGGCGGCGCCGAGGCCGATCAATTCCTGATTGCCATCGATCTGGTAGCGGTGCTTCGACGCGAACTCGTTCGCCGGCCCGACCTCCTCGGCAAAGGCGACCAACGTGATCGCCAACCCACCGATGATCAGCACGCCGATGTCCGCGGCCGCGATGTCGGGAATGGCTGGTCCGGCGAGTCCCGATGGGACCTTGCCAAGCATTTCGACGCCCTCGGCGGCGAGATCGAAGACGGTCCCGGCGATGATGCCACCGATCAGCACCACCAACGCGGCGGGGACCTTGTCCGCGTAGCGTTCGATGAGGAGCATCGCGACGATCGTGCTGACACCGATAACGACGCTCGCTCGATCGGCGTCTCCAAGGTGTCCCAGGATGTCCCAGAGCCGCTCGAAGAAGTTGCCTTCGGTCGGCTCGATTCCCAGGATCTTTGGTACCTGTTTGATCGAAATGACGAGGGCGAGGCCGAACACGAAGCCGGTGAGCACCGATTCGGAGAAGAACTGGGCGATCCGCCCCAGCTTGAGCACACCACACAGCACCGCGATCACACCCGCAAACATCGCCAGCGCCGCCGAGTACGCAACGTACTCCTCCGAACTGCCCCCCACGATCGATCCCACGATCGTGGCGGACAACACGGCGATCGCACCGCTCGTCGCGACCACGAGTTGACGCGATGACCCGAACAGCGCATAGAGCACCAACGCCGGCGGAATCGTGTAGAACGCCACCTCTGCGGCCACACCGGCCACCTGGGCGTACGCCATTCCCTCCGGAACTAGGATCGCAGCGACCGTCAACCCTGCGATCACATCGGTTGCCAGCCATTTGCGGTTGTAGCCCGAAACCCAATCCGGCACGGCTTTGACTCCCACTTCAGTGTCCCTTCGGGCGTCGGCTCTGAGTCACGGTTCGTGCATCCGGCGTCTCGAACCGGGCGGTGTTCGTGCCCGGTCGGCACGGTGACGAAGCAGTAAACGCCACGACTATTGCGTCGCCATCGCGATGCGGTACCGCTCCTCTGGGTCGATGAAGTGGTCGTGGTCGTCGTCGCCGGTGTCGATCTGTACCCATTGGATCTTGCCGGTGAACTTGCTGTCGGTCGTGGTGTAGCCCGACATCACCGGTGTGCCCGCCTCGTAGCCGACTTCGGTGGTCTCGTCAGCCGAGAAGATGATTCCTTGGGTGAGGTCGACACGGCCTGATCCCACCGCGGTGCCGTCGTAGTAGAGCGTCACGTCGCCGCCCTTGCCGAGTCCGCCACCGTCGTAGGCAAACTCCATGCGTATCTGGTGTTTACCTGACGCAATCGAGGTCTCGGCCGTAGTCGTGAACTCCTGGATTCCCAAGACGTTGTAACCGAATACCAGCTTGCCATCGCGAACGCCCAGACCCCAGCCTCCGAAGCGGCCTCCTTGGGCGATGATCGTTCCGTTGCACCCACCGTCGCGCACGTCGATCTCGGCGGTCACCGAGAACGACCTGTTCTTGATATTGATGACACTGTTCTCCGACAATCGACCCATGCCCGAAAAAAGCAGTTGGGTGTTGCCATGGACCAGGGTCGGCCGGCCGGCCAACGACGGTTCGAACCGCTCCGAGCTGCGATCGTCCATCGGCAATACGTTGTACTTGGTTGCCTCGATGATCCACAGCCGCTGCAACTTGGCGAGCATGTCGGGGTGCTCTGCAGCGAGGTCGCGGGCCTGGGTGAAGTCGTTGTTGCCGTCGTACAACTCCCAGATGTCATCGTCGAAGGCGGGTAGGTCGCCGCCGACCATCACCCATGGGGTCTTGTGCTTGGTGACGGCGCTCCATCCCTTGTGGTAGATGCCGCGGTTGCCGAACATCTCGAAATACTGCAGGTCGTGGCGCTCGGCCTCGTCTGGCGCATCGAAGGTGTACGTCATGCTGGTCCCTTCCATCGGGGACTGCTGGACACCGTTGACCATTGTGGGCTCGGGAACGCCGGCCGCCTCGAGGATCGTCTGGGCGACATCGATGACGTGCGTGAACTGAGACCGCAGGCCACCGGCATCCTTGACGCGTTCGGGCCAGTGGACGATGGTGGCGTTGCGGGTTCCTCCCCAGTGCGATGCGACCTGCTTGGTCCACTGAAACGGCGTATTCATCGCCCAGGCCCACCCGACCGAGAAATGGTTGTACGACTCCGGCGAACCGAATTCGTCGATCTTCGACACCATGAACTCGGGTGTCTCCAGATCGGCCATGCCGTTGAAGTTGGCCATCTCGTTGAACGCACCGTTCATCGTGCCCTCGGCAGAGGCGCCGTTGTCGCCGATGATGTAATAGATCAGCGTGTTGTCGAGCACACCGAGATCGTCGATCGCGTCCACAATACGACCGATGTGATGATCGGTGTGGTCGAGGAAACCCGCATACACCTCCATCTGTCGACTCAGGACCGGCTTCAGCTCCTCGGGCATGTCGTCCCACGCAGTGATCTCGGCGTGCCGGGGCGGCAGCTCGGCATCAGCAGGGATGACACCCATCTCTTTTTGCCGGGCGAAGGTCACCTCGCGCATCGCATCCCAACCCTCGTCGAAGCGACCCTTGTACTTCTCGACCCACTCCTCCGGGCAGTGGTGCGGCGCATGCGTTGCGCCCGGCGCGAAGTACGTGAAGAACGGGCGATCCGGAGCCAATGCCTTCTGCTGCCTGATCCAACCCACGCACTGGTCGGCCAGGTCTTCGGTCAGGTGATAGCCCTCCTCGAACGAGGCAGGTGGCTCGATGGTCTTGAAACCGTCGTAAAGCTCCGGCTCCCACTGGTTGTTTTCGCCGCCGATGAACCCGTAGAACTTCTCGAAGCCACCGCCACCCGACGGCCACGCATCGAACGGCCCGATCGGCGACGACTGCCACACCGGCACCTCGTGGCACTTGCCGAACTGCGCAGTCGAGTAGCCATTCAACTTCATCGTCATCGCCAGCGGCGCTTTGGTGTTCGGTCGCACCGAACTGTTACCCGGAGCTGACGTTGCCGTCTCGGTGATCGAACCCATGCCAACCGAGTGATGGTTCCGGCCCGTCAACAACGCCTGCCGTGTCGGCGCGCACAGGGCAGTGGTGTGGAATCGGTTGTAACGCAGCCCACCAGCAGCGAGACGATCAGCCGTGGGCGTTTCACACGGCCCACCGAACGTCGATGACGCGCCAAAACCGACATCATCGACCAGCACGACCAAAACGTTTGGCGCACCCGTCGGCGGCAGCAGCGGCTCGATCGCGGGATAGTTCGTATCGGGATCCCTGGCGTCGTACGTCGTGAGCGTCGGCGACGGCCGGTCAGGGATCGGCAACATAGCTCGGGAGTGGTGATCGACTTGCTTGCTCACGTCGGTGTCCTTTTTCAAATCGCGCGCGCCTGCGCCTTCCGGCGTCAGTTACTTTAAGTGAGCCGCCGAGCATGCACTATGCAGAATCACGCCACTCGAGCTGAGCCGCTATCGTCGGGCTCGTGCCAGGGAAAGGGAGAAGCCCGGTGCCGGTCGAGATCGAAGCGTACGAAGCCGAGGAATTCGCGACCGCGATCGCTGGGCTCGACGTCGAGTACGTGCGCACCGGCGGAGGAGACAACCCCTGCCGGATGACCGTCGCCGGGTCGGTCGACGCTCAGCTCAGCATCGGGTCGATGGGTTTCTCCGCTGCCTCGCGCTCGGAGATCCCGAGCGACGTTGGTGTCTTCGCTCTCATCACCGCTGCGCCCCTCGGTGGGCGATACTGCGGCGTCGACCTCAGTGTCGGGCAGCTGTTCTTCTACGCGCCGGCAACTTCATTCTTCGGCGTCGAGACGATCGGTCTCGACGCCTCCATTCTCACCATCCCGACAGCGTCGATACAGCGAGTCGCAGACAGGCTCGTCGACACGGCCATGTTTCGATCGGTCGAACCGCTGGCTCCGAGCCCTGCTGTCGAGCAGTTCACCTCACTCGTCCGGTGCGCCAGTGCGCGTCCCGCCTACATGCTCGATTCACACCGGCGAGAACGCATTCTTGAGGCCGCCGTGGGCGTGATGGCAGTCGATTCTGCGTCTGCTCGGCCTGCGGGCGGACGGCGACTCGATAACCGAACGATCGTGCTACGGAGCATCGAGTATGTCGAGACAACGCGGACCTGGCAGCCGACGGTGGGTGAGTTGCGCCGCGCAGTGGGTACGTCGGAGAGTCGCCTTCGGCAAGCATTCGTAGATGTGCTCAGAATGCCGCCGACGAAGTACTTCCAGCACCGATTGCTCAGCCGGCTCCGCGACGAACTCCTGCTAGCAGATCCGACCGAGAGTTCCGTCACCCGCATCGCAGGTTCGCTCGGCATCACTGAGTTCGGCCGCGCCTCCGGCCGCTACAAGAACACGTTCGGCGAACTCCCCAGGACGACCTTGCGTCGTCGCTCTTCCCACTGCTGAAGAAGGGCACCTCTTAGTCGGGCTGGGTGCCCCCACAGCAACCTCGAGGCTGACCCGCTCGCGATCGTCACACGAACCCACGGCCGGGTGCCTCATAACGTGCATCCCTGAATCCCGCGAGACACCGTCCCCGAACGCCAGTGAGGATGTGGGGCGAGGGCTCGCTCAGTTGGAGAAGTCGGCGACCGAGATCTCACCAGCCACAACACTCAACACGATCCGGGTCTTCTTCTCAACCGGAATAACCGGAGTTCTTCCCGTTTCTGACTCTCCAATCAGGACTCAACCAACAGCCCTGCCACAAAGTCTGACTCGCGACAGTTCCAACCCGACCAGCTGCTAAAAGGTCTGGACTAGTGATGCCTCGCCAACTGGCGCCACAGACCGGATGTCACTGGTTCATAGGCAGACTCGACCTCACAACCTGGACACCGAAGCCCCAAGGCCGATGCCGGCGAGCACCGCGGTCCCCAGATAGAGGGTTCGGAACAGTGCCCGATACGGGACCTCCCGACTCTCGTGCATCCCATCGGCCAAGTGAACAGCTACTTTGTCATCGGGCCTGCTCAAGATGGGTTCGAGTTGCACCATGAGTGTCTCTCCGCGCTTCAGAAGTTCCTGGGTTCGCCGATCGAACAAGAAGAAGATGATGCTGGAGCCAATCACCGCAATGAACACGAGGGTCGCCGCTGCGTAGTTCTCGGATGCGTACGCAACGATCGCTCCCGTGGTGAGGAAGGACATCGCTACAAACCAGAAGCTGACCAGTTGCATTCGCTGCTGGGCCAGGAGCTTGAACCATTCCCAGCCCATTGCATGGAGGCGGTGAGCTTCGTCCTGATTCATGGCCGGCGCCGGCCTCCCGCCTCTAGCCCGCAGAGGTCTGACCGGTTCATGGCCTGCGACGCTAGACCCTCCGAACTGGACCCGCAAGCCTGCACGTGAGAGTGCACATGCTGGGGCGCTGACCTGACCGTCATGCCAAGCACGTGCAGGGAGCCGATCTCTTGGGCGCCTGTCCCGCGTCCCACAGCGTAGTGCTACCGCTCATGGCTGCGGGCGGTTGTCTGGCCGCATTGACTCATCCAAAACCTCCGCGTAGTCGGGTTCGTTGCCTCATGTAGGAATCTCCGCGTAGCAGCGGCGCCGGGTACGTCTGATCGATGGAGCTTTCGATGGGTGAACGGCGTGGCGTGACGAACAAGATGGCGGCCGCGTATCGGCGTGGGTCCAAGTCTGAAAAGGGTGTGATTTGGGATCGGTTGTGTGAGTTGACGGGCTGGCACCGCGATCATGCCCGGACCCGGTTGCGTGAGGCTGGCACGATCCGGGTGGTGCGGGCTCGCAAACCCCGCCGGCCGACGTATTCGGCTCGGGTGGTGTCGGCGTCGGAGTTGTGTTGGCGGGTGGCTCGTGAACCGGCTGGCAAGCGTCTGGCTCCGATGCTGGCCGATCTGGTCCCGATGCTGGTGGCTGGAGGTCAAGCCCCCGACCTTCTACAAGTGGCGGAACCGCTCGCCGACGAGGACTGAGCAGCGGCGGGATCGGTTGGACACGGCGGTCAAGGAATCGTCGCCATCCTCCAGTCCGCCAGCAGGGAGGATCGGCGCAAGGTCTACGAAGCCGCCCAGATCTCCATCACCGACGACCACGACCGAAAACGAGCGAAACTCCACGCATCCCCAGATCCGGAGGTGTGGAGTTCCGTACGTGTCGGAGGGGGGGGGACTTGAACTCCCCTCGCCCACCCGGCATCCAGCGTCGTCCTGCGGTAACCAGCGTCGCGGAGCGGCATCTGGCGACCACCAAAACCGCTCCCTACCGCTAGATACCGCTCCAGGACGCCAGATGCCATTAGCAAACCATTAGCAACGCAACACCCCTGAGGGTTAGCTGGCCGGCGAACAAATCAACGGGAGACGTCCCTCCCGACTCCTACACCCGATGGTCCGTTTGAACGCCGAGCAGTGTGATTACCGAGCGGGTTCGGACCCACCAGGTGCGCCACAGTTCGCCGGATCTGGGGCGCCACCGGATGGCTTCGGCGTTGTGCGCTTGATGATACGGCGAACCCGTGGGTGCAGCGAAAGTACCGATACCGGGTGGTCATCTGGCCGGGCCCTACGAGCCGACGCTGATGTCCCTGAACGGCACTTCTGGAGGGCTCGTCGTCGGTTGAGCGCGGCGCTGACTGATGCGCAACGGGAAGGCTTGCTGCGTACGGTTTACGCCGCGCTGATGATCTTCTCCAAGGTAATCGCGAGTGTTTCGGGCATCGTCAGCATCGGCATGTGGCCTGACTCCAAGCTTGCGACCGGTGTTAGGTCGTAGCGCGAGCACATCCAGTCCTGGAACGCCGGCGAGATCGCTCGATCATTCGCACAGCGGATGTAGTACTTCGGCGTGCTGTCAAACACTTGCGTGAGCTTGAACCTGGCCATTCCGGGTCGCAAGGGCTCCGGCTCGTGGCGGCGGAGCAGCTCGTCGAGATCGTCCCCGTCGTAGTCGGAGTAGACGAACTGTGCGCGCTCGGAGCTGGTCGGAATGACTCCCTTCAACATGTTCGGCTTGATGGTGTCGCCCAACTTCGAGTCAGTGTCACTTCGTCCGAGTTTCATGAGCCGCTCCCGGTCTTTCGGCAGGTACGCGGCAAGGTAGATGACAGCAGTGTGAGGTGTTCGCGCCGCCGCGGCCGCGTGGGACACGGCAATGCCTCCGGCGGAGTGCCCAAGGAGAATCGCTGGCCCCCCAGCGGCCTCGTTGATCGCGGCAGCTCGCTCGGCGAGCGACGTTCGCCACCCGCTGCTGCCACCGAGGTCATTGCCAGGCAGGTCGACCGCGACGTAATCGAGCCCGCGCTCGTCGAGGTGGGGTCGGAGTCGATCCCACACCCAACTCCCGGACCAGCCGCCATGCACTAGAACCAGCTTTTTCACATTGTCTCCCCCAGCGGTGCTCAACGAAGGACACTACTCGTGGCGCCAAGCCAGCGCTTCGGCATCTGCGAGTGCCCGCAGGGTTTCCTGACGGCTCTGCAAGCCGTCGATTCCTATGAGGCAGCCGATGGGCTCTATGTCGCCCAGGCCGGGACTGCGACCAACTTCCATCTCGTTCAACCCAGCCCAGGGGGCTAACCAACCCCAAAGAGCCCTCTGTCTCGTGACTGAACGGCTTCCCATGGGCGCTCAAAAGACTTGAACCTCGTTGACCCCAGTCAAATCGAAACCGGGCGATCCGAGCCAAGCACCTAGCGCTGTCTACCAGATGAGACGATCGAACACTTGTTCGGTGTCGGAGGGGGGACTTGAACCCCCACGCCCTTGCGGGCACTAGCCCCTCAAGCTAGCGCGTCTGCCAATTCCGCCACTCCGACGTGACTCCTGTTTGCCGTGGACTTTGCGCCGTTGGCCAACAGGTGCGAATGACGACTTTAGCGCACGGCCTCATCCGGCCGGAAAGTGGATCCACAAGTCCCGGCTCCGTTTCGGTCACCCACTCAGAATCCGGAACCCGCGATGGGCCCGCAGTCAGTCCCCGCAGCAGGAATTGGTACTTCCCGGCAGCCGATGGCGATTCTTGGCGACCTGTCGGTAGACAGACCTGCTCAAACCGCGAAGTGGTGCCGATGCCATGAATCGTCCCGCAATTCCCGGCGCGCCACCGGCAGTCTGGAGCGCAGCGGCAATCCCCTCGCTACCTTCGAGCCTGACGCCCGCCTCACGGTCGATCCACCAACTGGCTCTGGCCACATCATCCAGGCTCAGACCCAGGTCCTCGATATCTAGTTCCTGCGATGGCTCGACGGCCACGTCAGCAGGCAGCATCTTTCGCAGCCGGACTGCCGAAGTGGTGCAGAAGTCACAGTGACCGTCATAGACGAAGATCCGGCCGCTGGTTGGGACCTCAGGACCTGACTGACTCACGGAGATTTCAGGTATCGAGTACCAAAGCCATGATCAGCGTGTTGAACACGAACAGAAGCGCAATCACCACTGTGATGCGGTCCAGGTTCTTTTCCATCACCGTGGAACCGGCCGCTGAGGCGCCGAGTCCACCACCGAACATGTCCGACAGGCCACCGCCCTTGCCGGAGTGAACCAGCACAAGGAAGATGAGCCCGAA
>JAHRAZ010000061.1 GCA_020027475.1 Microthrixaceae bacterium | reverse complement strand
CGACGAGCCACCGATGTCGAGTGTCACGCGGCCAGCCCCGGTCGCCGGCTTCTCCGTAGTCGTCGTGACCGGCTTCTCAGTGGTCGTAGTGGTCGACGTCGTGGTCGGTTCCGCCGTGGTCGTGGTCGGCTTCACCGTCGTCGTCGTGACCGGCTTCTCCGTCGTCGTCGTGGTTGTCGTGGTCGTCGTCGTGGTTGTCGTGGTCGTGGTCGGCTTCACCGTCGTCGTCGTGACCGGCTTCACCGTGGTCGTCGTGACCGGCTTCACCGTGGTCGTCGTGACCGGCTTCACCGTCGTCGTCGTGGTCGGCTCCGCCGTGGTCGTCGTCGTTGTCGACGGGGCTGGGCTCGTGGCCGCCGCTGGTGCCGGGACGGAATCTTGAACCGACCAGTCGAGGGTCATCGGCTGGAACAGGTTCGGGAAGGTTCCGAGTGAGATCCAGGTGCCGGATCCGGAGATGGTGTCTCCGTCGACCTCTACCTCGCCGACAAAGGGAATGCGGTGTTTGACGTTGTCGGCATTGTCGCGAACCGTGACGGATCCGACCCAGAGATCGAACATCCACAGCCGTCGAATGTTCATGACCACCGAGGCCGGCTCACCGGATGGCCCGCTGAACTCACCGCGGCCGACGATCGCCCTCACATCGTCACCCTTGCGCTGAATCAACAGGTCTCCGGAGCGGAGTTCGGAGGAGGCCGAGTAACTCAGCGAGCCACCGATGTCGAGCGTCACGCGGCCAACTCCGGTCGCCGGCTTCTCAGTAGTCGTCGTGATCGGCTTCACCGTCGTCGTCGTGATCGGCTTCTCAGTGGTGGTTGTGATCGGCTTCTCAGTGGTCGTCGTGGTCGGCTTGACCGCCGTCGTGGTCGGCTCCGCCGTGGTCGTGGTCAGCTTCTCAGTGGTCGTCGTGGTCGGCTTCTCAGTGGTCGTGGTCAGCTTCTCGGTGGTCGTCGTTGTCGGCTTGACCGTCGTCGTCGTGGTCGGCTCCGCCGTGGTGGTCGTCGTTGTCGACGGGGCTGGGCTCGTGGCCGCCGCTGGTGCCGGGACGGAATCTTGAACCGACCAGTCGAGAGTCATCGGCTGGAACAGGTTCGGGAAGGTTCCGAGTGAGATCCAGGTGCCGGATCCGGAGATGGTGTCTCCGTCGACCTCCACCTCGCCGACAAAGGGAATGCGATGTTTGACGTTGTCGGCGTTGTCCCGAACCGTGACGGATCCGACCCAGAGATCGAACATCCACAGCCGTCGAATGTTCATGACCACCGAGGCCGGCTCACCGGATGGTCCGCTGAACTCACCGCGGCCGACGATCGCCCTCACATCGTCACCCTTGCGCTGAATCTTCAGGTCTCCGGACAGGAGTTCGGAGGAGGCCGAATAGCTCAACGAGCCACCGATGTCGAGTGTCACCCGGTCAACTCCGGCCGCCGGCTTCTCAGTAGTCGTCGTGACCGGCTTCTCAGTAGTGGTGGTCGGCTTCGCCGTGGTCGTCGTTGTCGGCTTCGCCGTAGTCGTAGTGGTCGGCTTCGCCGTGGTCGTAGTGGTCGTCGGCTTTGCCGTAGTCGTAGTGGTGGTCGGCTTTGCCGTAGTCGTAGTGGATGAACTTGTGGTGGTCGTGGTTGTCTCTGGTTCTCCGACGTGGACCACGGACGTCACCGTGGATTGGTCTCCGTCGGCATCCGTGACCGTCAATCGAACCCTGTGGAACCCCGGATTGGGGAATGTCATGGGTACAACAGCGCCGGTCTGCGTGGCCCACGGCGTACCCGAGAATCCTTCGATCATCTCCCAGTCATATGTGGCAGGACCCTTGACAACCGCGGACTCCGTAGCATCAAGAGTCAATGCCAATGGCGCTGGTCCGTCGGTGGTTCCGGAGATCTTTGCCACAATTGCCCTGGCCGGCGCCGGAACAACCTCACCGGTCAACTCCGCTTCGTTCAAACCCGATGCTGACGGAATCCCAACCTCCTGGTTGATCATGCCATTCACATTGACGAACAGATTGACCGGGCACCCGCTTGCACCGGGAACGGCAAAGTCGTTGTTCACGAGCCGCAGCGATCCCGTGGTTGTCGAATACCGCACACCGGCAATGGGGGGAGTTGCGGCCGGAGGATGGGTCAGGCCGGTCGTCAGGACGTTCAGGTCGATCGGATTGGAGTCGGTTCCGATCGAACAGGTGTAACCAAGGTTCACACCGAACACTTCACCCTTGAGGCCCACCCTGACGCGCACACGGAGTTCGGCGTCGCCGGTCAGGGGATTCAGGGTGCCGGTCGAGTCGTGAGTGGCCACGATGGTGGCCTCCACCACGTTGATGTCGCCCGAGATCGGGTGTGCCAGCGGAATGTAGATTTTCGGGAATTTCACTCCGGATTTCGGGACCGTCACAACACCCTGGGCGTCAATGGAGCCAGCCAGTTCAAACGGTTGCTTGGGTTGGAATCCGGCGACTAGTTCGCTGTCATCGGCAGTGGCAGGTTCTCCATCGGGGCCGGCAACACACTGGAGGTCAGCGTCGTCGACTCTGGTGTCACTATCGTTGTCTTCGCCGTCCGAGCACTGTGGAAGCGGATTCGGGGTCAGATCGAACACGGTGTTGCGCATGCGCAGGAATCCGCCTGTCGGATTGATCGCGAAAGCTCCGGGATCAAGTACCTTCTGGGCGCGAGCACCTGGCATCAGAAGTACGGACAGCAGGATCGTGGCACCCAGAACCAAACCAACCTTGGTACGCATGCCGATTCGCCTCATTTGGTTCCCCTCCATCGGCGCCTGCGCCGACAGCCGAGCGCACAGCCAGTACGCCACGACAATTCTGGAGAGTCTGGTTTCCCAGTCCACAGTTCGTCAAGTACCGCTAGGGGGAACCTTCTGGGCAAAGACCCCATGTCCCGGGAACACCCACGGGATTGCTGAACGCTACGGTGATGCGCATGTCAAGCATCTCCCCTACTCCAGGACTCCCCTGGCGAATATTCGTGGTGGCCGGCGTGTCCACAATGACCGCTGTGTCAATTGATGACCGCGCGTGGGACGCCTTCGACGACGCCACCGGAGGAACTGTCAGCCGCAACGTTGTCAGCGCGACGCTCATCGGCACCGGAGCCATCCACGCTGCAGAAGCGATCGTCGTATACCGCTCAGCCAGGAAGGCCCAACTCCGACGCCCCGCATGGTGGGCACTCTCGGCATTCCTCTGGGGGTTTCCCGTGATGCGGCGACTGCGCAAGGCCCGCCGCACGGACTGAGGCCGGTCTCGCAGGTGCAAGTCCGGCGTTGCGACACTGCCCGCCGAATCGAGCCCGGTAACCCCGACGGACGAACTCGTGAACCCTGTGGGTCGAGTTCAGTAATGCCAGGGAAACTCGGACCAGTCAGGATCACGTTTCTCGAGGAAGGAGTCGCGACCCTCGGCTGCCTCGTCAGTCATGTAGGCCAGGCGGGTGGCCTCACCTGCGAATACCTGCTGCCCGACCAGACCGTCGTCGATCAGATTGAACGCGTACTTCAGCATCCGCTGAGCGGTTGGGCTCTTGGAAAGGATCTTGTGTCCCCATTCGAGGGCCACGGTTTCCAGCTCCTCGTGATCGACCACGGCATTGACCATTCCCATTCGATGTGCGTCTTCGGCGGAATACTCGTCTCCCAGAAAGAAGATCTCCCTGGCGAACTTCTGACCGACCTGACGCGCGAGGTATGCAGATCCGAATCCGCCGTCGAAGCTGGCCACGTCCGCATCGGTTTGTTTGAACCGCGCATGCTGGCGACTGGCGATCGTGAGGTCCGCCACCACATGAAGGCTGTGTCCCCCGCCCGCGGCCCATCCGGGAACCACGGCGATGACCACCTTCGGCATGGTTCGGATCATTCGTTGTACTTCAAGTATGTGAAGCCGCCCGGTGCGGGCCGGATCGATGCGAGCGGCTGTCTCGGCGTGTTGGCCATCCTCGGTTTCTGTGTACCGGTACCCGTCACGGCCGCGGATTCGTTGATCGCCTCCAGAGCAGAATGCCCAGACACCGTCTCTTGAACTGGGTCCGTTTCCGGTGAGAAGGACACACCCCACATCAGGGGATTGACGAGCATGATCCAGCGCACGGTACAGCTCGTCCACGGTGGAAGGCCGGAATGCGTTGCGCACGTCAGGTCGATCGAAGGCGATGCGAACGATGCCGCCGTCTGTGGCTCGGTGATAGGTGATGTCCGTGAGTGGAGTCCCCGTCAGCTCGACTGTATCCACCTCATGCCACGCGGAGGGATTGAAGATTTCGGAAACGGCCATGTCCGAAATTGTAGGTCCGGCGCGCAGCGCCGAAGGCCCGCATCTTCGCGACTCAGTTGTCCCCGGTGGTTCCCAGATAGTCGGGAGCACGCTGAAAAGCAGTCACCGAGCTGTGGCCTGCGGAAAGCTCTGCCGCAACTGCCGCGATGAGTCCGGGCACCACGAAACTGGGACGGCCTGTGGTCTCCGCCACGAACATGATCGCTGCCAGGGGAACCCGATATCCGGCGGAGAGAAAAGCTGCTATTCCAACCACTACGTAGAGCGACTCCTGCGGCGAGTTGACCACACCGCCCACGGCGCGACCAAGTAGTGCGCCGGCCACCACCAGCGGGATGAACAGACCTCCGGCCCCACCTCCGGCAACAGTGGCGGTGGTGGCGGCAGCGCGGAGAAAAAACACCAACAACAACAACCCGACCCCTTGCTGGGGATCCAATGCCCACGACACCACACCCAGACCGTTCTGAAGGGTCAGGCTCTCTCCGGTCGCCAAGCGGCACACGATGAACAAGACGATCAGCGACGAACCACCGACGAGCACCTTTAGCGCAGGATTGGTTCGGATCGTGTATCCCTTGGCCCAACGCAAGGCTCCCGAGAACAGCCGGGCGCCGGCGCCAGAAAGCACACCGACGACACCAGCGGCGATCAGGTCAACCGCGGCGAACCCTGCGCTGCTCGAGATCGGCAACAGAGGTTGTGTTCCGTTGATCGACACAAACACGAGGTATCCGCTGGCCGCGGCAACCAGCGCGGGAAGCAGGGATCGCCGACCCAGATCATCGCGAAAAGGGACTTCGAGAGCGAAGATAGCGCCAGTTGCGGGAGCTTTGAAGATCGCCGCCACCCCGGCAGCGGCTCCCGCCACCAGCAGCGTGCGGGCATTTCCCCGGAATTTTGGTGGAAGCCGGTGATGAATCCGGGAGCCGATCGTGGCCCCCATGTAGACCGATGGTCCCTCGAGCCCGAGTGCGCCACCCGAACCGAGAGTTGCAACCGATGCTCCGATACGGGCGAATGCCTGTCGCAACGACAGACGTTCCCCGGGGTCGTGGAAGTTCTTGATGTATTCATCGGCGGTGGACGACGTGGCGTTTGGTCCGAAGTAACGCAGTACCAGCACCGCCACAGCCAGACCACAGACCGGGATGATGGCCTGGGCCCACACCGGGGTGGAGAGCAACTTCTCGATCATGACCTCGACAACAAGGAACTCGAACGCGGCAACAGCCGCACCAGTTGCTGCTCCGGTGAGCGCGGCCAGCAACACGACCTGCCGCGAGCGCACAGCCAAGCTGCGAAGCTCGTCGTACCACCACTGGGGAAGGGTCACAGCACAACCCTTGCGCCCTCGGAATAGCTGCCATCACCAGCGCGGACGATTCCGGACCTCGTCAGCTGTGGGGATTCCGGCAACTCCGGGGATATCGGCAAGTCCGGGCATGCAGGATTTGATCCGATTGAGTTCATCGACGGCCTGCGTTGTCCAGCGATTCGGGCCAGGTGGCCCCGAGCACAACCGTCGAGGCCTCGATGAATGCGCGCAATCCGGCCGCGGCGGCGGCTCGATCTGCCGGAGGTATCGCGTCGACAATCCGCTGAATCTCGCAACGTCGACGTTCAGTCTCGGACGCCACCAGGTCACGGCCTCGATCGGTCAGCGTCAATTGAACCTCTCGCCGCGAGTCCCGGGACCGCGCACGATGCATGTAATCCCTGCTGACCAGACGGTCGCACATGCGCGTCGCTGTCGAAGCGTGAACGCCCAATGATTCGCTCAAGGTGGACAGTTTGCATGGCTCGTTCGAAGCCAGGACCACCATGGCCCGGTACTGGACGATGGTGATCTGGTCCTCCTGTGCAGCCAGGGACCGTGAAGCGATGGCGACCATCGGACGTGTTGCTTCTAGAAGGGTGTCTTCGAGGGTCGGTTCGCCCATGGCATCTTGGAACCTAAACCATTGCACACAACAACTGTTAGTTGAGCAGAATGTCTCTCGACGACCCGGACCGGTCAGGCCGATTGGAGCGGTGGGGACTTATTGGCGTGGCGAACAGATCATCAGGGGTATGTCACGATCGGTGCTCGCCTGATAGCTGTCGTAGTCAGGCCAGACCTCAACGGCTTTTGGCCACAATGCAGCCTTCTCCTGCGTCGTGGCTCTCCTCGCGACCAATTCGTGGACTTCGGCGCGGTCCTGAACCGTGACCTCGGGATTCTCTGCCATGTTCAGATACCACGCAGGGTGATCGGGTGCGCCACCCATCGAGGCAATCACGAGATAGTTGTCGCCATCGCGCACCCGGATCAGCGGAGTGCGGCGGAGCTTGCCGGATTTGCGGCCGGTTGTGCTCAGAATGATGACCTGCGATCCCTCCCAATCAGCGCCGTCAGCACCATCCGAATCGAGATAACGCTCGACATGATCAGAGATCACTTCCCATGGGCTTGGTTTGTACTCGGCATTTGATCCAGAACTCATTCCGCCAGCGTACCCACGACTGCGGGAGGCCCGGTCACAGGTCCCGACTCGACTCCGAACCTGGATGAGCGATTCGATCAGCTCAATCGACCACGAATCCATCGGCGACGCAAAGAGACTCGTCCAACGCGGCCAAACCCGATTTCAGTTCTTCATCGGTGATCACCAGCGGCGGAGCCAGATGAATGCCGTTGAAGTGTGCAATTGGCCAAACCCCGCGGGACTTCAGGTCAGTCAACACCTCGGTCATCGGGGCTGCTTCTGCACCAGAAGCGTTGAATGGGACCAGAGGCTCGCGAGTGGCGCTGTTCTTCACCAGTTCCACAGCGTGCAATGCACCCAATCCGCGTACCTCTCCCACCGAGGGATGGCGCCGGGCCATGTCGGCCAGGGCCGGTTCGATCACCTCCTCGGCGCGCCGCCGCACCCCTTGGAGAATCTGCTCGTCCTCGAAGATGTGAATCGACTCCACCGCAGCAGCACACGCCAGTGGATGTCCGCTGTATGTGAGTCCCCCGGGGTAAGCACGATCCGAGAATTGCGCCGCCACCCGATCGTGGATCAGTACTCCGCCGAGTGGTACGTATCCGGAGTTCACTCCCTTCGCAAAGGCGATCAGGTCGGGAACCACGCCCCAGCGGTCAACTCCGAACCACTCACCAAGCCTTCCGAAGCCCACCATTACCTCGTCGGCAACCATCAAGATTCCGTGTCTGTCGCACAGGTCGCGAACCCCGGCCAGATAACCGTCCGGTGGGACCAGCACACCGTTGGTGCCCACCACGGTTTCTCCGAACACCGCCGCAATCGAATGGGGTCCCTCCATCTCGATCACCGACTCCAGATGGCCAAGCGCACGATCGCACTCCTCAACGGTGGTGTCGGCATCGAAGGCCGAACGGTAGAGATATGGACCGAAGAACTTCACCGTTGCACCGATCGTCGGCTCGGATGCCCACCTTCTCGGTTCCCCCGTGAGAGCAATGGCTCCTGCGGTGGCGCCGTGGTAGCTCCGGTACGCGCTGAGAACCTTCGGTCGCCCGGTCGCCAGCTTCGCCATTCGCATGGCATTTTCGATCGCCTCGGCTCCGCCGTTGGTGAAGAACACAGAGTTGAGATCCCCCGGGGCCCGCTCCGCTATCAATCTGGCGGCCTCAGTGCGCTCGGAATTGGCAAAACTGGGAGCCACGGTGCAGAGCTGCCGCGCCTGGGAGACAACCGCTTCCACCAATCGAGGATGCTGGTGCCCAAGATTCAGGTTCACCAACTGGCTGGAGAAGTCCAGGTACCGATCGCCATTGGAGACCCAGAATGTCGAACCCGATCCGCCGACTATCTCCGGAAGATCCAACTGCGGATGTGTCGACCAGGAATGAAACACATGGTTGGTCGCTGATTGGGGAATTCTTGGGTCTTCCACCGTAGGATCCTCCGATGGTCCAATGCTGCACGCCCGGCCGGACGTACAACTCGTGCGGTCCATACAACCCTGTTTGCCGGCCTCCAACAACCACCGATGCCGGCAACAACACACAAGAGGGTCCAGATCCTCGGGATTCCGATGGTGTCAGCACCCAAGGGGGCGACACATGAGCAATTTGCTCGAGATCGAAACCGCAGGGGGAGTGTGCTTGATCACTCTCAATCGGCCGGATGCACTCAATGCGTTCAATCAGGAACTCTGGGTCGCTACTGCAAGCGCACTTGCGGCGGCTGCGGAGAACGACGCCATCCATTGTGCTGTGCTCACTGGCAAGGGCCGCGCTTTCACCGCAGGCCAGGACCTGTCCGAGCTCAACAACCCATCTTGCCTCGAAGGCCTCGAACCAGGATACGAGCAGTTCATACCCGTGGCCGAAGCATTTCCGAAGCCGCTGATCGCCGCAGTCAACGGCGTGGGTGTCGGAATCGGCATGACTCTCCTCATGCACTGCGATCTCGTCTACATGTCCACCGAGGCACGACTGAAGGTTCCCTTCATAAGCCTCGGGGTCACCACCGAAGCAGCGGCCAGCCTCCTGATGCCGCAGATCATGGGCTGGCAGCGTGCATCGGAGATCCTCTACACCGAACCGTGGCTCTCGGCAGAAGAAGCGGTTGAGTGTGGCATTGCCCTCAAAGCCGTGCCGCCAACAGAACTCATGAACACGGCGATGGGGATGGCTCGCCACATCGCCGGGTTGCCGCTCGGACCACTCATGGCGACAAAGAGGTTGCTCACCGCCGCCAGAATCGACGCGGTGCAAGCTGCCCGCGAACGCGAAACGGCGGAATTCGGTCCCTTGGTGGCCGCTATGACCGAGTGATGCAGCTTCGAGCCGTCACCTTTTGACCTTCGGTTGTATCTTGCCTCCATGGACCTGACCGTGGCGGCGATCCCCTTCTACTTCTCCACGATGGGCGCTGAGGCGTGGTGGATGAAGCACACCGAGGACGATCGCGCTCCCCGGGGCGGTGACTACGAGATGGCGGACACGATCGCCAGCCTGTCGATGGGCGTCGGAAGCCTGGTCGTTCCGCTCATCATCCGACCGATCTCACTGAAGCTCGATCCGGCGAGATCTTGGCGAGGCAAGGCCGTCATCGGTGTCGCAGGTGCCGCTGCGGTGGCTGCGGTACTTGCAGATGCATGGGTCAGATCCATCGACCTCGACGCGGGAAGCATTCCGCTGGAGGGTGAACCATCCGGAATCAACGCCACGACCGGGGCTGGGGACGAAGAGTCACAGCCGGGCACCGATGTCGCCGAGTCCGTGCAGCCCAGAAACCGAAGAATGAAGCGCCTCGCCCGCAAGATCGGCGGCCGAGCAGCCCTCACCTCCATTGCTGCCGGAGTCGCTGTGGCCGCCGGAACCTGGGCGAATCGAACCATGGCCGGCAAGCTCTTCGACAAGCGGGTCCTCCCTGACTGGGGAACCGGGGTGATCCCGAGCCTGGCGGCGATCGCCGGATGGGACTTCATCTATTACTGGAATCACAGGATGATGCACGAGACCCGTTTCCTCTGGGCCGTTCATGTGGTCCACCACTCGAGCGAGCATTACAACCTCTCCACTGCCCTTCGACAGCCGGTCGCCGAGGCTCTCGGACTGTTCGTGCCCTATGGGCTCCTTTCGCTACTGGGGCTGAACCCCACGGTGATCGAGCGGGCGCGAGGTGTGAACCTCATTTATCAATACTGGATTCACACCGAGTTGATCAGATCCATCGGGCCGGCCGAGGCAGTCCTGAACACGGCCTCGCATCACCGCGTCCACCACGGTTCCAACCGGGCGTACCTCGACCGCAACCACGGCAGCATCCTGATCATCTGGGACAAACTCTTCGGAACATTCGAACCCGAGGACGAACCCGTGGTGTACGGCCTCACCAAGAACATCGACACCTTCAATCCGATTGTCGTGGCAACACACGAATACACCGACATTGCCCATGACGTGGTGGAGTCGCGCAACTGGAAAGATCGTTTGAGCCATGTGTTCCGCGGCCCGGGCTGGCGGCGCTCCACGACAGCCGAGGTGGCTGCGGCCTGACAGGAGCGGCCACAGAAGTGCTTCCCGCGAGCATCATCGGGGACACTTGGATCGCCGTTGCGGTCCGGATTGAGCAGCCACGACAAGGTCACAATCCGTAGGCGCACCGCAAGGTATCCACCGCAGGCAATACTTGGCAGTCGTGGAAGGCCAAGTGGTTCTCGCCATCGCAGGGATTCTCTTCATCGGTACCGCCGCACAGTGGCTCGGCTGGCGCCTTCGCGTTCCGGCCATCGTGTTCCTTCTGGCAGCGGGACTGCTGGTTGGTCCCATCACCGGCGCGCTGGACCCGGACGAGATGCTCGGCGACCTCATGTTCCCGATCGTCTCACTGGCGGTGGCCGTGATTCTCTTCGAAGGCGCACTCGGACTCGGGGTGACAGGGATCCGCGATGCCGGTACCACCGTCTGGAGCCTTCTGAGCGTCGGCGTTGCGGTGACCTTGCTCGCGACCGCAGCGGCCGCCTCGATGATATTCGGGATTGGCTACGAGCTTGCCTTGGTCCTCGGCGCGGTGCTGGTGGTCACCGGACCCACCGTGATCGGACCATTGATCCGTTCGATCGGACTACGCGGGAAGGTCGCCCACATCCTCGAAGCCGAGGGAACACTCGTGGATCCCCTGGGGGCGATCATCGCGGTTCTCCTCTTCGAGGCATTCTTCGAACCGGAATCCAGCGGCTCGTGGGTTATCGACCTGATCGTCATTGCGGGCGTCGGGGTCACCGCCGGTGTCCTGGGCGCTGCCCTGATTGCATGGACGTTCAGTCGTTATCTTGTTCCCGATCACCTCCACAACGTGACCACACTGTCGGTGGTGACAATCGTGTTCGCCTTGGTGGAGCAGGTGCGGCCGGAGGCGGGCCTCGTGGCAGTCACCGTGATGGGCGTGGCCCTGGCAGCGCAGAACCGGGTTTCGGTCCGCCACATTCTGGAGTTCAACGAGACGCTCAGAACCATTTTCATCTCCGGACTGTTCGTTCTGCTGGGAGCGAGGATTGCTCCCGAGACACTCAGCAGCCTCGGGTGGCAGAACGCCGCGTTCCTCGCGGTCCTGGTACTGGTGGTCCGCCCGGTGTCGGTACTGCTCTCCACCATCCGCTCGGGACTCACTCGCTCGGAGAAAGGTTTCATCGCGGCCACGGCTCCAAGAGGAATCGTTGCAGCGGCGGTGGCATCGGTCTTCTCCATCCGGTTGTCGGAAATCGAAGTCGAGAACGCCCAGATCCTCGTGGCGGCAACGTTCACAATCATTGCCGGCACCGTAACCCTGTCCGGTTTCGGGGCCAGACCTCTGGCCAACCGGCTGGGTCTGATCGATCCCGATCAGATGCGCACGGTGATCCTCGGATCCAACAGATTGGCGCGGGAGCTGGCCAAGAGACTTGCCGAACAAGGTGCCCTCGTGACGTTGATCGGAATGGATCGGAAAAACCTCACGAGTGCGCGCATGGAGGGCCTGACCACTCACTGGGGATCAGTGCTCAATGGAGATACCTGGACCGCAGCCCATCTGGAAGAGACTCAGATCTTCCTGGCGATGAGCTCGCAAGACGAGGTGAACGCATTGGCCACCAGGCACGCGGCGGAGGAGATCGGGCGACGCAACGTTTTCCAGCTCGTTCCCCACGGAATGGGATCCGGCCCCTGGCGGCCGGGTTCCGCTCAGACGTACGGCAGGACACTGTTCACTGCCGACGCGAACATCGACACGATCGAGGCGAACCTGGAATCGGGCTGGGAGGTCGCCGCCACGAAACTCACGGAGACATTCAAAGCCAGGGACTACTTCAGGGCGCATCCGGAAGCGGTGCCGCTGGCGAAGGTTCACGACAATGGCGTACACATCCGCGAAGCAAGCCGGCGACTGATGCTGCGGCCCGGAGACACGGTGATTGCTCTCCGTCCGGATCCTGACGCACCTGAGCGCTAGAGCACCCAGACTCCGTCCTGCTTGCGACGTTTCCAGCCGGCCGCGGCTGAAGTGCCACCATCTACTGCGATGGTGGTTCCGGTCACGAACCGGCTCATGTCGGATGCCAGGAACAGAACCGCAGAGGCCACATCAGCCGGAGTACCTTCCTCTGGCCAGGGAGTCATCGACCACGAACCGGCGCCCGACGTGGCTCCCGCTGCCTCGGCCAGTCCGGCATCACCCGGTGTGGGAATCATGTCCGGCGCCACCGCATTCACGCGGATCCGGCGCTCAGCCCACTCCAGGGCAAGGGTCTTGGTCAGATTCTCCACGGCTGCCTTCATGGCGGAATATATCCCGAATCCGGGGCCGGCCCTGTGGGCCTCCACAGAGGTGATGTTCACTACGGAACCACCTGAGTCCATCAATTCGAGGGCAGACCTGCTCACGTCGAGAACCTGTGTGAAATTCTCGGCGATGAGAGCGGCGGTACCCCGGTCGTTGACGTCCTCAACAGCGGCGAAGAATCCCCCGCCGGCATTGTTGACCACCACATCCAGCCCACCCCAGACGGAGCCGACGTGGTCCAGCATTTGCATCACCGCTGCACCGTCACGAACGTCAAGGTCATGTGACAACACCTCGGTGCTCTCCCCGAGATCGGCGGCCACGGCGGCCAGCTCTGGTGCTTTGCGATCACAAAGGACGAGGAGGCAACCACTGGCGGCCAGCGCCCGCGCAGTTGCTTCTCCGATTCCTTGTGCCGATCCCGTGACCAGCGCCCGCTTGCCCCTCATGTCGAATTCGGGTGGTGTGAGCACGGCGGAACCGTATCGCGGTCAGGCGATTCCCCGTGCGTGGATACGATCGAGATGATGCTGAGCGAAGTGGTGGCGCAAACCGCCCGGAGATTCGGTGACAAGACACTGCTGTGCACCGCTTCCGCAGAGCTGACCCATGCTGAGCTTCTCGAGCGGTCCGAAGTTGTGGCCCGTCAACTCGCCCATCTCGGCGTTGGAGTCGGTTCGGTGGTGGCGCTGCGGATGCCATCGGGCATCGAATGGGTTGTGGCCGCTGTGGCCGCGGACCGTGTCGGTGCACTTTTCGCCGGGATCAGCCCCGTTGCCGGTGCCGCAGAACGCGCCTCCATGACCGACCTGATACGACCGGATCTGATCCTCGACGGGCCGACGGACCCCTCGAGCAGCGCCGGTGGGCAAGACCGGAGTCCAACAACCACCACCTCACAAACGCAGCAATGCTCCCGGACGCAGCCCTCCCCACCAGCACAGCCCTCCCCACCAGCACTGCCCCATCCCGAGTTGGCCAGACTCGGCGCTTCAGGACTGATCCATCTCGGCGGCCCGCAGGCGGAAAACCCGGTTTCTGAAACCACTGTCCCGCCTCACGAGCGCGGACCACAGCGTCCGTTTGCGGCCTGTTTCACTTCGGGTACCACCGGGTCACCAAAAGCAGCGTTGTTCCTGGAACGCCAGGCACAGGCGGTTCGCGACATCGACCTTGGAGCGAACGCCCAAGACATCTGGGGTGGCGGCTCGGCGATGATCTCTTCCACCCAGTTTGCCCATGTGGGGTTCGTGCTCAAGTTCGGCTGGTACCTCCGGGTCGGCGTCACTCTTCATGTGATGGACCGCTGGAAGGCGAATGCCGCAATCGAGTTGTTGAGTAAACATCACATGCCCGCCCTCGGCGTGGTCGCCCCACAACTTGCGCTGATTCTTCGCTCGCCGCACCTGGAGCCCGCAGCGTTGTCGTCGCTGAATTTGGTCATCGCCGGTGGCGCTCCCTCTCCTGCCTCCCTGATCTCCGAAGCATGTGAACGTTTGGCAGTGACCTACTCAGTGCGCTGGAGCTCCACCGAGTCGGGTGGTGTGGGTTTGTCCCGGGATACCTCACCCGGCACCGACATCGTTGAGGGGATCGGCAAGCCCCGAATCGGCGTCGAGGCAAGAATCGCCAACGAGTCCGGTGAGGAGCTGCCGCCCGGTGTAGAAGGGGAATTGCAGATTCGGTCCGACGCCGTGATGTCTCGATACCTCGGCGACCCCGAAGCCACCGCTGCCGCGTTCACAAAGGACGGGTGGCTTCGCAGTGGAGATCTGGCGATCGTGGATCCACAGGGCAACCATGTGTTGCGAGGGCGAACAGGCGACATGTACATCCGAGGCGGCTACAACATCCATCCCACGGAAGTGGAATCCGTCCTCAGCGAACATCCCGCCGTGCGACAGGTCGCGGTCACCCCTCGCGCCGATGAAGTCATGGGAGAAATCGGATTGGCCGTCGTCGTGGTGGAGTCAAAAGCTGATCGACCCTCGCTCGAGGACCTGAGGCACTTCGCAGCCAACACCTTGGCCCGCCACAAGTTGCCGGAGCAGATCAGGTACATCGACAACCTCCCGCTGACGACCGCTCAGAAGCTGGATCGGCGCGCACTCAAGAGTCTGGATTGACTTCAACCCATTTGAACTCACCCATTTCAACTTCCCGAGCGCGACTGTCCCAGATTCGACGATTTGCGGGCAACAACCTGGCCAGGTGTTCGACATTTAGTGACGGATTTCCAACATTTCTCAATAAGTGGGTACTATTACCCGGCGATTCTGGCCTGGAAGCGGCTCGGGAGCGTTACATTGAGCGGTGCGGGTCGGGAAGCCCGGAGGAAAGGGGAAGGCAGTGGCACGCACGAGTGCGCTTTTGAAAAAGACGGGGAGCCTGGCTCTGTTCGTTTGTGCGTTGGGACTCTTCGCCTCGGCGACCCCCGCATCGGCGCAAGAAGGTTCCGCTCCTGGCGGTTCCGGCGAGATCGTGAGAGGTGGAGCCAATGCCTGGGCGAGCTCCGTCAGCGTAGAACTGGGCTCGGGCGGTGCCACTCTGGGCGCCACATACGGAAGATCTGTCGCCAGCTATCGCGACATAACAGCCCAAGCGGAAGGCCGGGCTCTCGACCTCGGACTACTGGAACCGATCTTTGCCCTGCCGCAATGCGATGGGACGGTTCTGCCGATGTGGGACACGGCATCCCTGCCTCCAAAAACAAGCGTTGACTCCTTCACAGAGGGTGCAAGCGAGGGTGCCAGCAGTGAGGTTTTCTGGCCCGCCATGCAGGGCACGTCGCAATCCAAGCAGGTGATCGGCAATCAACACGCTTGGGCAACGGAGCAGCCTTGGTCCAAGGCATCCACCGACATCATCACGGCCGACCTCGTGCTTCTGAAGGTCCACGGCGCCGAAACAGCCTCCACCACCGAGTTCCGCAACGGGGTCAGAATTGCCAAGGCTGAGTCCTGGGCCAAGCGTGTGTCGCTCATGGGCGGGATCATCGAGATCAAGAACCCGCATTGGACCGCCGAGAAGCGCTCCGGCGCGGAGGAGTCAGAAAACGCAACGTTCACCTTCGACAGCGTTCGTCTGTTCGGCATCACCCAGAACGCCGACAACACCGCCAAGACATTCAACGATTTCAAATGGGCAGTCGGACAACTGTTCTCCGGCTTGGGCCTCAAGTTTCAGATTCCTGAAGTACAACCAGCCGATGTCGGCGAAGGCATCAGTATCTCGCCCATGGGATTCGTGCTCACCAACGCCCCTATAGGGAAGCAACTCCTGACACCGCTGCTCGGGTCGGAGTTCATGAATGACGTACGGAACAAGTCCTTGGATGAAGACTGTACCCGGGCGATCGGATGGACGATCATTGATGCACTGGACAACGCCTTGGGGGGCGCGGGACAGGTCGTGCTTTCCGTGGGTGGTGCCACTGCGACCACTGACAAGACAGATTACTCATCGCCTCCAATTGCACCAGCTCCGCCAGCGGAAGCCGCCGAGCAACCAGCGGACGAGCCCGAACCCGGAGATCAGCCTGCGAACACCACCTCCAGCGACTTCGGCGGCGATGACTTCGGCGGCGATGACTTCGGATACAGCGATGATTTCGGCGGCGATGACTTCGGCGGCGATGACTTCGGATACAGCGATGACTTCGATGACGCATCGTTCGAGGACGACGCATCGTTCGGCGACGACTTCGACGACGGCTCGTTCGACGAGACCGCCCTCCCCGAGGAGTTCTCAGACAGCGAGGAGCCGGACCTCGAGGACATCGCAGCACCCGGCACCAAGTCACCATTGACAAGTCCCAGTAGCGGGCCGGCAATCGCTGTGGGACTTGTGGCCCTTCTCGGCGCAGCCGGGCTTTCCATGGGAGACCGTTTGGTCGGACGCAAGAACAAGAGGAAAATAGCGTGAGTTCTCCATTCAAAGACCGACTGTTTCGCGGCTATGGCCCGCTGATCGGTTTCGCGGCCATCTTCTTGGCAGTAGTGCTGCTCGTTCCAAGTCAGGCTCCGGATTCCAACGGAGTCGATGCAGGTGAGGCCGGATCGATCGGTGACTACCTGGATGACCCCGAAGGCGGCGAAGGCGGCGTAGACGGCGAAGGCGGCGTAGACGGCGACGGAACCGGCGAAGGCGCCTCCGCTCTGGATGGAACAGGTGGATCCTCGGGCTCAGGCGGGTCTGGTTCAGGCGGCGGATCAGGCGGGTCCGGATCAGGCGGGTCCGGCTCAGGTTCAGGCGGCGGATCAGGCGGGTCCGGCTCAGGTTCAGGCGGCGGAAAGAACTCTGGGCCGACCAAGGTAGCCGGATGCGGATCCCATCAGATCAAGGGTGATCCGTACTCCCCTCCGTGCATCCAGTTCTCCGGGTCAAACGGCGGAGCCACCCACCGCGGAGTCTCTGACAAGGAGATCAAGGTAGCGGTTCGAGTCGACGGTTTCACCAACGGGCTCGGCGATGCCATCGCCAAGAGCGCTGGAGCCCACATTCCCAACGAACCGCCTCAGAAAATCATCCGCACGATCGAAGGTATCAGCGACTACCTCAACCAGAGGTTTCAATTCTATGGGCGCAAGCTCAAACTGGAGATATTCGACGGCAAGGGCGATCCTCTTCAGGAAGCCCTTGATCGAGGCCAGGAGGGTGCTCAGGCTGATGCGCTGAAGGTCGCACAGGAGATCAAGGCTTTCGCCGACGTATCGGCGATCACACCCGCCTACGCGGATGCTCTGTCGGCAAAGGGAGTGATCAATACCGGAGCACCCTTCGTGTCGCGCAACTGGCTCGCCAAACGCCGCCCCTACTCCTGGACCCAGTTCACGGATTGCTCAACCATCGTGGAGAGCGTCTTTTCCTACTACGGAAAGAAGATGGGCGGTCGCAATGCTGAAAATGCCGGCGCCCCGCTGAACGCCCAAAAGCGCCGACTGGCAGTCATTGCCCCGTCCAACGCGCAGTATCAGGAGTGTGTCAACGCCGGAAAGGGCGTCCTGAACAAAACCGGACACGGCGGAGATCTGGCACTCGACGTCAAGTACCAGCTCACCGTGAACAGTTCTGGCGATGCCAAGACCGCGCTGAGCAAGATGAAAGCCAACAACATCACCACATTGATCTGTGGCTGCGATCCGATTTTCCTCAACTTCCTCACCGCCAACATGGCCAAGGAGCGCTACTTCCCGGAGATAGTGGTCAGTGGTGTTGCCCTGATGGACTACGACCTGGTCGGCCAGATCATGGACCAACGGGTGTGGCAGCGGGCATTCGGGGTGTCCTTCACCGGACCCACCCAGGCGGACAACCAGTCACTTGGTTATCGTGCCTACAAGTCAGTGCGACCGGACGAACCCTCGATCGCAGTTGACATCATCTACAACCAGCTCTATCTGCTGGCCATCGGCGTCCAGATGGCGGGACCGAACTTGAATCCCGCAAGTTTCGAAAAGGGAATGTTCGATTACCCCCGCCGTACCGGACCGTACGGCACATGGGGATTCGGCCCAAACGACTACAGCACCTCCGACGATGCCCGAGAAGTACATTGGAATCCCAATGCAGTGTCGGTGGCCACCCGCAGCAAAGGTGCCTACATCGATTCCAACGGGGGTCGTAGATTCCCGATCGGCAAATGGCCGGCGGGAAATCCAAAATCCACGCGGTGACCCGACTGCTGAGGGCTGACGGCGCATGACCACGGGAATCGACGAGCACGAACTCACCGCAGGGCCCCAGGATTCACCGGAGTCCGAAACACCGCCATGGAAGCCCAACAAGGCCACCAAGATCACGATCGGCGCCCTCGCCGCACTCGCGGTGTGGGCCGTCGCAGCGGCGCTGTTGCCACAGGGGGTACCTGTCGGAGTTGTGGCTCTCGGGATCATCTTCGGCTCCACCACCGGGTTGACCAGCGTAGGCCTCATCCTCATCTGGCGTGCCAACCGGGTGATCAACTTCGCGAACATGGCCATTGCCGGAATCGGCGGAACCTTCGCTGTGCATTTGTTCCAGACCTGGGAATGGCCCTACTGGATCTCGCTGATTGCCGGACCCCTTGTGGGCCTCGCCGTAGGTGCTCTCGCAGAGTTCACCGTGATAAGGCGATTCGCCAAGGCTCCCCGCCTGGTGCTGACCGTGGCAACCATCGGACTTGCGCAACTTCTGGGTGGTCTCGAGCTGCTTATCCCCGAACGGATATTCGGTGCATCCGGATTGTTGATCCCACCGTTCACCACACCCCTGTCCACCTTCAACTTCGATCTCGGACCCGTGAAGGTGGATGGCAACGATCTACTTCCCCTGTTCGTGGTTCCGATCGTGGTGATGAGCCTCGCATGGTTCATGCGACGCTCTCTGGCCGGTACCGCGATTCGGGCGAGCGCCGAGAACACCGACCGGGCCAGACTGCTCGGGATTCCGGTCAAACGCCTGACGACTGCTGTGTGGGCCCTCGCCGGATGCCTGGCAGCGCTAACTCTCGTACTACGAGCTCCCACTCTGGGAATTGCCCCATCAGTGATGCTTGGGCCCGACGTTCTACTGGCAGCATTGGCAGCGGCGATTCTCGGTCGGATGGAATCGATGCCCAAGGCGTTCGGCGCTGCGATGGCCCTCGGGGTTCTCGATCAGACCATTCGCTGGAACACCAACAACCCCGAGATGCTCTCCGTGGTCACTCTGGCGGTGATCCTGATCGGACTCCTCACTCAGGCCCGCGGTCGATCCCGGGCTCACGACGCTGATAGCGGATGGAAAGATGCCGAACTGATCCGGCCCGTGAGTCCCTTGATCGCCGCAATGACCCCGGTCCGTGTCGCCAAGTGGTCCATGGCTGCGTTGCTGGTCGCCGCTGTGGTGCTCATTCCCATGATTCTCGAACCCGGGGCATCCTTCACCGGTTCGATAATGGTTTGCTGGGCGATTGTCGGCGTGAGCCTCGTGGTTCTGACCGGGTGGGGAGGACAAATCAGCCTCGGGCAGTTCGCCATCGTCGGGGCCGCGGCAATAGTCGCGGGCAACCTCATCAACCAGTGGAACACCGACCTCTTTGTCTCCCTGGCGGTAGCCGTGGCCACCGGCGCATTCGTGGCGTTCCTTCTCGGAATCCCGGCGCTGCGCATCCAAGGTCCGTTCCTGGCGGTGGTGACACTGAGCTTCGCCGTGGTACTGGACTCCTTCGTTCTCAACCCCAGTGTATTCCCCGCCATCATCCCGGAGTCTGTGGCACGCCCGGTTCTCTGGGGCCGAATCAACCTCGAAGATGAGCGCGCCATGCTCTACTTCACCCTCGCATGCCTTGCCTTCGTGGTCATGCTCACCGTTGGTGTTCGCAGGTCGCGCTCTGGACGATTGCTACTTGCATCGCGCGACAACATGAAAGCCGCAGAAGCAGCGTCGGTTCCCGCCATGTGGATCCGGTTGACAGGATTCGTTTTCTCCGGCGCAATCGCCGGCCTCGCGGGCGGCCTGCACATGCTTGTCAACCACGGAGCCCGCGGTGGCTCCTATGCCCCCGCGATGAGCGTGGACGTCTTCTCCCTCACCACCATTGGCGGACTCGGTTCCATACCCGGGGCCATCGTCGGTGCAGGAGGCGGTCGAGGACTCCAGGACGCAAGCGACATCCTGCGGCTGGTGGCCTCCGGTCTCGGTGTTCTGATCGTGCTCTGGCTGGTGCCCTCGGGACTAGCCGGGCTGGCTGCCCGTATTCGGGACTTCTTCTTGTCCCGCCTCGCCGCCCGCCAAGGACTGGATCTCGAAGGTCGACCATTGAGTCCTGTGCCGACCGGCGAGCAGGAGGACTCCGACGACCAGAGCGACGACTCGGAATCACCGGCTGCCGGGGATCACGATTCACCTGTGGTTGTGGACCAAGATGCGAAGACCACCGACGGAAGCCCGCATCAGGTCCCGGATTCGGATCCGGTCCCCGCCGCAAAGCACCCTGTCGATTCATCCATTCTGAGCATTCCCACGCCCGGCAACACCGAAGGTTCAGCAGTCCCAGCGCTGTCAGCTTCCGGGGTCAACGTCAGCTACGGCCAGCTCCAGATACTCTTCGACGTCGATCTGGACGTGCAGGACAGGGAGATCGTCGCCCTGTTGGGCACCAACGGAGCCGGCAAGTCCACGATCTTCAAAGCCATTTGTGGGCTTGCGCCCCACAATGGCACCGTGATGCTCGGTGATGTCGACATCTCCAGGATGAGTCCCGAACAAATCGTCAGGCAGGGTTTGGCTCTCATGCCCGGCGGCAAGGCGATTTTCCCCACCCTGACCGTTCATGATCACCTTCGGTTGGCATGTTGGACATTCCGCACAGACTCCGAACGAATCAACGACTCGTTCGAGGACCTGGACGGCCTGTTCCCCGTGCTCGAAGAACGCAGAAACCAGATGGCTGGTGACCTCTCGGGTGGGGAACAGCAGCAGTTGGCAATGGCCATGACATTGCTGCTGCGACCGCAAGTTATCCTCATCGACGAGTTGTCGTTGGGGCTGTCCCCCATGATCGTTTCAGCCTTGTGCGGAGTCGTGAAACAGATGAATGCTCATGGCATCACCGTTGTGGTGGTCGAGCAGTCAATCAACGTGGCGCTTACGCTGGCCGAACGTGCGGTCTTCATGGAGAAGGGCACCGTTCGCTTCGAAGGCCCAACCCGGGAGCTGATCGAAAGACCGGATCTGCTCCGCTCTGTCTTCATCGAAGGGGCCGGCGGGGGCGACGACTCAGAGGAATCCGAAGAGATCGCTGCGATCGACTTGGCTCGCCTCGAGCCAGTGTCGGTCGATGACCGGCCGATCGAGGAGCGCGAACCCATTCTCGTTTGTTCCGACATCACCAAACGCTTCGGCGGCGTCCAGGCACTCTCTCACGTGAACCTCGAAGTTCGCCCCGGTGAAATTGTTGGGCTGATCGGACAGAACGGGGCCGGCAAAACCACGCTGATGGACTGCATTTCAGGGTTCCACACAATTGACGAAGGCACCATCACATTCCGCGACACGGACATCACTGACTGGGCTCCGAACGAACGCGCCAGAGCCAGGCTTGGTCGCACCTTCCAGGAAGCCCGACTGTTTCCGTCACTGAGTGTTCGCGATGTGCTGGCAGTGGCTTGCGAAAGGACGGTTGCGAGTCGGTCGCTTGTGGCTGACGCCACCCACCAGCCTGCCAGCTACCTGTCAGAGAACATGACCAGCACCAAGGTGGACGACCTGCTCGGACTGCTCGGGCTTGGAGCCTACGCAAACATCCCCGTGTCCGTTCTCTCCACCGGAACCCGGCGCATCGTGGAACTTGCCTGTCTGCTGGCCGAGGAACCAGTGGTGATGTGCCTCGACGAACCATCCGCCGGAGTCGCCCAACGCGAGACAGAGGCGTTGGGTCCGCTACTGCGACAGATCTGTGAACACACCGGCGCGGCGATGCTTGTGATCGAACACGACATGCCGCTGCTGGCGGGATTGTGCGACCGTCTTGTGGCAATGGAACTCGGACAGGTCCTGCTCGAAGGCACACCCGCGGAAGTGCTGGATCACCCGGCCGTGATAGCTGCCTACCTGGGAACGGACGCTGCCGCCATCAACCGGTCCGGCGCCGCGGTGTCCTGACCGCTCAACAACACCTGAGCTCGCGGCAACACCCCGACCGCTCAGTGGGCAGCGAGCGTCTCGATACCCACGATCACAACCCCGAGCGCAAGATTCGCCACACCCAATCCGACAATCCAGATGGAGCGTCGCTGGTGATGGCTCGCCATTGCCGCTCCCAGAAGAAACAGGGCAAGCAGAGCCCCGACGAGCACGAGGTCATAAGCGGTCTGAACCTCGATGGTTCCCCCGTCGGCCAGAAGGAGAATCGCTGCCGCCACAATCGCGGAAACCCCCAGAGCCAGTTGATCGACGAGCAAGGCACCAGCTTCTCGCCAACTGGGCACCGAATCGGTGCCCGCGGCCGTGCCGACGAATCGGCTGTAGGTGTGAGCGAGGATCAAGACAACCGCGCCACCCAGTAAGAGAGCCGCAGCCGACCCGGGATCCAGCACTTCGGCCCTCATCTCACCCACGGCAGCCGTGAGCAGGATCAAACCATAGGTCGCGTGGCTCAACCGCTCAACGCGATGTTCGGAATCGGTGGTTCGGATCAGGTGCATGGACTCTCAATTCGGTTCATGGTTCTGTGGACGGGAACCTGGGTGCGGGCAATGGCGGCCAACATCGTCGAGTCCGCTCAACCAGTCCGGTGCGGATCGTCGGGACTGTGTGGATCGTCGGGACTGTGTGGATCGTCGGGACTGTAAGCGACCATCGTGTACATGTCATCGCCCGGAACTCGATCCAGAAAGGGATTTCCGAAGCCGGCCGAAACCGTCGCAGACCTCAATTCGGATCGGGCGAACACTCGCAAGTCCACGGAATGTGTACTCACCGTGGTCTTGTCGCCTCGTATTACCTCGAAGCTAATGTCCAGGCGGCACTGATTCTCCTGCTCGGCGGGAAACCTCCACGTCCAGGTCCGACGACATGTTCGGCCGTCGCGCTCGATCAGGCGGGGATCAACATTGAGGCGATCACCCAGATTACGAACAACTTCCCAGTCCTGCACATCGAGTACCAACATCCCACCAGGGGAAAGCATCGAGCGGAAGGAACGCAGCCAGCGGACCATCTCGGAGTCGCTGCTTGCGTGCGAGATCGAATTGCCCGTGCACAGAACAGCATCGAAGGTGTGCGGAGCGAAATGTTCGTGCAGGCCAAGCCAAGTGCTTTGAAGCACCGATGGCACCGGATCACACTGTGATACCCAGGTTCGGGTCAATGCCACCATCTCCGCACTGGCATCTGCTGCTGACACGCACAGGCCTCTGTTGGCCAGGGCTTTGGCATCGAGGCCGATTCCGCATGCCACATCCAGAACCGCGGCATTTGGCGGAAGCGACCGCAGCGCGGCGCGCACACCCGGGGTTTGCGTGCCCAGCTTCAGGCCCACATCGTCGTACATCCAGTGGTAATCACCGGACAGTCTCGAGTAGTCCGGAACCTCTGTTGTCGGCGCACCACCATCGGTGGCCTGAGCCACGTCAGGCGAGGAGCTTGGCTTTCTGCGCGGCGAACTCTTCTTCGGTGAGGACGCCGTCATCGCGCAGCTTGGCCAGACGCTCGAGTTGGGCGTACACATCTTCATTGCCTGCACTGGCTGCAGCTGCCGGCTGGGCCTGGGCTGCGGAGTCAGCCTGACCTTGATCGTAGGCCGCCTGTTGCTGCTGGGCTGCGGCCTGCTGCTGTTGATCTGCTTGGGCCTGATGCTTCTTCGACTGGCGATTGTGCACTCCGCCGGCCACCGCACTGGCTGTTCCGGCCACGACGGCCGTGCGGCCGACGGTGCGTACCAATCCGCCTCTTCTTCTGCGCATTCCGGGCATTGTTCATCTCCTAGGGATGTCTTGTGGTTCTTCAGGTTCTTGATGTCTTCGGTTGTCACCAGTGGGCGTCGAACCCACTGCAGGCGTCAGCCCTCAAGTTTGTCGAGTTCGTCCAATTCGTCGAGCGCTGCGACGATCGATTGCACGGGAATTCGCCCCTGATCAATCAACCGGCCGCCGGCTTTGCGCACGGCAACAGCAAATGGCGCCAGCCAGACATTTTCGTACACGACCATGATTGCACGGGTATCGGACTCCAGGGCATCTCCGGCTGCGTCGATGTCTTCATCCCCCAGCAGGCCCGAACTCGCACCCACGAAGGCCTCCATGTGTACGCCCTCGTCTCCGAAGTCCGAGATCTCCACCGCTGCGACGGTCCCGTCGGCAGCCTTGCGGATGAACATGATGTCGAGGATTCGGATGAGACCACGCTCCACCAGATCCAGCAGTGGTGGAGCAGCTTCACCGGTCAGGGGCTTGTCGAATTCGATGAGCACCCAGTCGATCGGGCCCATCTCTTCAATATCGGTCATAACATCTCCTGCGGTAGCACACGGCGGGGAACTACTCCCCCGATGGAGCGTAGCGTTCGTTCAGGCGACGCGTTATCCATCCCCGGAACTGCTGATGAGGTGGTCGTTGGTGACGGAGGCTCTGCGATGGATGGAACGGAGAACCAGAAGGCCGAACCTCATGGCGGGAAAAGTTGGTGGAGGCGATGGGAGTCGAACCCACGACCTCTTCGATGCGACCGAAGCGCTCTAGCCAGCTGAGCTACGCCCCCAACGAACCGTCACCCTAGCGGGTGAATTCCATGGCCCGGAATCCGCCGGCGGGTCGCTCAGTTGGCGATCGGCTGCGGGTCCATGGGCGCAGTCCGATGGGCCATGATGCCCGTGGAACGCCGAGCTGGATGCGCGGGTGGCACGGAGCGAGGCGAAGCCAAGCTTGGGTGCGAAACGGAACCTACGCCATTGGCGACCTGCGCCAACAACATCAGGTAACCGATGAGCAGCATGTCAACTGCAAGATGGATCGGCAGGAAGAATCCACCGAAGGCCACGGTGGCCAAAAGGCTGAGTAATGCTGCTGAACCGAGGATCACCAGCACGTCCTGTCGGCGCTTGCGGACCGGCGAGACAGCGGCTCGAGCCTGCTGAGGCTGAGAGGCAGCCGGCCTGACGCTACGTGCCCTCGAGTGAATGTCGACCACGTTGGCAGGGGTTTCAGGCTTTGCCGCAGAGCGGCGTCGCCCGGACCCGCGCTGCTTGGACCCGGCAGGCGTGCGCGCCGGCCGCGGCGTGTTTGGTGCGGTGCGCGCCTGCGGACTCACCGACTGAATCTGTGCAGGAAGCAGAACCTCAGAAGCCCGTTTTGCCGAGCGATCCATTGATCCGATCGAGTTGGATCGGTGCATCGATCCCAAGGAGGTGATCCGAGACGAAAATGAACTGACAGTGTCGCCACGGCGACCACGGCCCATACGCCGCAGCACGTCAGGCGCCAGAACCACGGCCCACACAGCCACAAGTCCGATGAGGATCAGTTTGGACATTTCAGAGCTCCAGACCCGTTCGGGTCGCAATTTACTGAGGGATTGAGCCGGACGGGCCGACCATCCAGACCGATCCGCACTGAGCCCAATCTAACGGACTTGCGACGAGTGTTACAATCAGTTGACGAAACTACACGAGTGCAATTCTACCGGCACCGGGCCGGCGATGCGGTGGATCCCCTGCGTTGAAGGGAATTCAGCGTGAATTCAACTGTTCGATGTGACATCTGACCGACTCGAAATCGTCACCAAATCCCCCCGGAAGAGTCAACCAAACGCCTCAGAACCGGTCAGTCCGGAGCCACAGGAGCCGTTTCGCCGTCGCGTTTGTAAGTTCCGGAACGGCCGCCGGTCTTCTCCCAAAGCGCTATCTCGCCTATCACCATGGCGCGGTCCACAGACTTGCACATGTCGTAGATGGTCAGACACGCAACAGAAACTGCGGTGAGGGCTTCCATCTCCACACCAGTTCGGTCCACAGTTTCGACCTGGGACTCAACCTCGATGAAGGTGTCCTCGATCCGGAAGTTGACCAGAACTGCCCCGACCATCACCGGGTGGCACAGAGGTATCTGATCCGAAGCTCTCTTGGCCGCCTGGATTCCGGCTACTCGAGCCACCGACAACACATCACCCTTGCTGATTGCTCCCTTGGCCACCAGATCGGTGGTCTCCGTGGTCATCCGAACCAGGCCTCGGGCGATCGCGCGGCGGTGAGTCTGCTCCTTCGGAGTCACATCAACCATTCGGGCCCGACCCAAGGGATCGAGATGCGTCAGTCCACGGTCAGTCATCGCCGCCAATGATAGTTCGGAGGCAAAGCTGGGCGTTTCGAACCTGCAAGTCCGGTATCGCCAGACGCAGGACTCCTTCTATCCACCGAGTTGGGACATCGATTTTCGCGGGCGGACAAAGGTGGGTTTTCCGATGCCGTGGCCCACCGCTTTCGCCGCCACTTCTGAGCGAATGGCACTTTCGAGGTCATTGTCGGTGGCACCGTTGGTCAAGAGTTCCCGAAGGTCGGTCTCAGCGGTTGAGAACAGGCAATTTCGCAGCGAACCCTCGGCCGTGATCCGCACACGGTCACAGTTGTCGCAGAACGGAGCGGTTACGCTGGGAATCACACCGATCTCACCGCCACCATCGACGTAGCGGAAGGACTGTGCCGGGCTGGAGTCCCGTGGGATGGGTTCCAGTGGATGGGCTCCACCGACCGCCGCCAGGATGGCCTCTTGGGAGAGCACCGATGTGGGGAGCCATTCGTGGGTTGCATCGAGTGGCATGAACTCGATGAAACGAATCAGCAAACCTTGGGCTCGTCCGAACTCGGCAAAATCCACGATCTCGTCGTGATTCACCCCTGCCATGGCCACCACGTTGATCTTCACCGGATCGAAACCGGCGGCCTGGGCAGCCTTGATCCCGGCCAGAACTGATTCGAGGTCGTCCCGACCGGTGATCTGTGCAAACCGCTGACGGTCGAGGGAATCGATGGAAATGTTCAGCCGATTCAATCCGGCAGCACGAAGGTCCACTGCGGCTTCAGCCAATCGGGATCCATTTGTTGTCATGGTCAAGTCCACGCCAAGGGCGGCGAGTTTGGAGATCAGCAGCGGGAGATGGGCTCGAACAAGTGGCTCACCTCCGGTCAGGCGAATCGACGTGATGCCGAAACGGTTCACCATCAGCGCTGCGATTCGCTCTATCTCCTCGAAGGTGAGAATCGCCTCCCGGGGCATCCAGTCCATGCCTTCTGCCGGCATGCAGTAAGAGCATCGATAGTTGCAGCGATCGGTCACCGAAATCCGCAGATCGCGGTGAACGCGCCCGAAGGAATCCACCAGATTGCCCGTACTGTCGCTCACAGGGGAATCACTTCCGCGACGGATCCCCGGGGAAGCCCGTCGCCGGGCAGCAGTACCACGAGACCATCCGCTCCGGCAGTCGAGGACATCTGATGTGAACCTTGTGCACCACTTCGACGGGCAAGCAGAGTCCCGTCTGCACCGTTACTCAGCAGGACCCTCACGAAGTGGGTTTTGCCGTCGGGGCGTCTGGAAAAGTCGTCATCCAGCACTGCAGACATGCTCAGCCGATCCGGGCGGGAACAACCCATCATTTTCCGCAGGGCCGGACGCGCCAGGAGTTCATAACTCACCAAGGATGACACCGGATTGCCGGGAAGACCGAATACAGCGCATCCGTCGACGTACCCGAAGGCGAACGGTTTGGCCGGTTTGATCGCGATCTGCATCCAGCGCATGTCGCCGATCCGGGACAGCACGGACTTCACGTAGTCGTAATCACCCATGGAGACGCCGCCGCTCGTGACGAGGGCATCACAGGTTCTGGCACCGCTCACCAAGGCAGCTTCGATCTGCGCCTCGTCATCGGGAACCAGGCCAAGGTCCACGGCCGTGAAGCCTGATTGCCGACACAATTCCAAGAGCATTATCCGGTTGGAATCGCGGATCTGCCCCGGTTGCAGCGGGCTGCCGTCATCCACAAGTTCGTCGCCGGTGGAGATGACTCCGACGCGTGGAACCCTTCGCACGGACACCGTTTCCATCCCCAGAGTTGCGAGCACACCGAGATGTCCCGCAGACAGTTCAGTGCCGGCCGGGATCGCAATGTCCCCCGGTTTCAGGTCCTCGCCCGCACGCCGAACGTGCTGGGCCGACTCCACTGGACCCAGCAGTCGAACAACCTCCGAACCATCGCCGGTCTGGCGGACCTCGGAGTCTTCGACAATCACGATCGCGTCGGTGCCTTCCGGGAGCACCGCTCCGGTCATTATCCGGACGCACTGCCCGGGTCCCGGCTTCAGGCTCCGCGGGTCCCCGGCCGCCACGGTGCCAATCACCACAAGATCACGGCGGACCCTGTGGTCTTCAGCAGTGGATTCCCCGGCAAAGTCAGAGGCGAATACTGCGAAGCCGTCCATGGCCGAGTTGTTGAACGGCGGTACGAACTCGCCCGAGATGATGTCGCTGGTAGTCACGCTACCCGCCGAGTCGGCAATCGGAAGTTTCTCAGCGTCCAGCAACGGCAGTTCGCTCTGCACAAACGCCTTCGCATCCGCCAAATCGATCAGCACAATGGGTACACCCCGCTCTGTTGGTGTTGTGGATCTTCGGACTTGCTGAAAAGAGACTCTCCCTGTCGGAGGCTCCCACGGAGTTTTCCCGCGGGCTTCCCCATGGAGATGTCGCTATCGAGAGTATTCGTCCCTTGCCAGGATATTCGTCAGTACTTCCAGGAACTCTTCGCGCAGATCGTCTCGGGCCAGCGCCAGCTCCACGGTTGCCCGCAGGTAGTCAATCTTCTTTCCGATGTCGAAGCGGCCTTCGTGGAAGACGTACCCGATGACCTCCTCTTCATCCAGCAGGTCGGCTATGGCGTCGGTCAACTGGATTTCACCGCCCACGCCCGGTTCGAGCTGGTCGATCTTGTCGAAGATCGAGGGATTGAAGAGATATCGACCCATCACCGCGAGGTTTGATGGTGCGTCCTGCGGAGCCGGCTTCTCCACGATCGAGGTGATGCATCTGAGTTGGCCGTCACCCGGCTCCACCGCCGCACACCCGTAGGCCGAGATCTCATCCGGGGGAACCGCCATGAGCGCCACAATCGACGCGCCTGTCTGCTCGTGGGCCGCGATCATCCCGCTGAGGACAGCGGAGTTGTCATTCATGATGTCGTCGCCGAGCATCACCACGAAAGGATTGTCACCAACGTGTTTGGCGGCCACCGACACTGCGTGCCCCAAACCCAATGGTTCACCTTGGCGGACGTAATGCATGTCAGCCATTTCGGCGAGCTCCACCACTCGATCCAGTTCTGCGTCCTTGCCCTTGGAACGGAGGTGATATTCAAGTTCGAAGTTACGGTCGAAATGGTCCTCGAGGGATCGTTTGTTGCGCCCGGTAATGATCAGAATGTCATCCAGTCCTGCAGCAACTGCTTCCTCCACCACGTACTGAATGGCCGGGCGATCAACAACCGGCAGCATCTCTTTTGGCTGAGCCTTGGTGGCCGGCAGAAATCGGGTTCCCAGTCCGGCCGCCGGAATCACGGCTTTGGTCACGTTTCGCATCAGGCCGACTCTACCGATCAGAACGGTCCCGGACATCACAAGCGCATTCGGTCCACACCCATTCGCGGGCACGGGGCTCCACCGGCGGCGCCCCCGCAACTTCACCAACGGCGCGAGGGATTCGCCGATCCAGCACTGGGTGGATGATCCCGGAGACTAGAAGCGGTCCATCCGGTCGCTGTACGATTGGCAGTCATCGTGTTTGAGTGCCAGCGGTCGGCCGACCGATTCCGCAAGTCGTCCGTCGGTTCACGTAACGCTGATCGTGCTCCCTGCCACGATGAAGCCACTGGAGGAACCAAATGCCCGTCTATGAGTATCGATGCCGTGACTGTTCCCATGAATTCGAGATCACACAATCGATGGCCGACGATACATTGACGGTGTGCCCGGAATGCTCCGGAAATCTCCGCAAGGTTTTCGCACCCGTGGGGATCGCGTTCAAGGGTTCCGGCTTCTACAGGAACGACGCCCGAAGCGGGAAGTCCAGCAGTGGTGGCGGCAGTTCATCCAGTTCGGAGTCCACCTCGAAATCCTCGGACTCCAGTTCCTCCAATTCGACGAGCAAGGCGAGCGACTCCAAGTCGGGCTCATCTGGCTCCAAGAAGACCGCACCGGCACCCTCGTCTGCCGACTGAATCACCCTCCGGGGAGCCGTGGCGCGCAGGATCGGGTACCGGTGCCCCGAACTACGCCTGTGAATGATCAAGCGTCAGGTCTAGGGTTGAAACCCTGATGGGCAAGCGAAAGCGCACCAAGACCGCACGGAAATCACACTCAGACTCGGTACGACCCGGGATTGTCGGTCCCATGAGGGATGTTCCTGCCGTCATCGCTCGCCCGGACTACGCACTCACAGGCCAGCCGGCCGATCGCGCCAGTCGGGCGATCCGCACCGAGAGCGAAATCGACCGCATGAGGACTGCCGGAGCCGTGGCTGCGGACGCACTCGTCGAACTCGGGCGCCACGTCAGCCCGGGCATCACCACCGACGAACTGGACCGCATTGGCCATGAGGCCATGATCGGTGCGGGCGCGTACCCCTCCACCCTCAACTACCGCGGCTACCCGAAGTCACTGTGCACTTCGGTCAACGAGGTCATCTGCCACGGAATCCCGGACTCGCGCGCCCTGGTGGAGGGCGACATGATCAACATCGATGTCACTGCATTCATCGGTGGCGTTCATGGCGACACCTCGGCCACGTTCCTGGTTGGTGAGGTAGACCCAACATCAGTGCGTGTGGCCAAGGCCGCCCGGGACTCCATGCACAAGGGCATCGAGGCCGTGGGGCCGGGAGCGCACGTGTATGACATCGGACGGGCCATCGAGAATCACGCAGCCTCTGAAGGTTTCAGCGTTGTTCGCGAGTTCATCGGACACGGCATCGGCGAACAGTTCCACACAAGCCTGCAAATTCCCCACTACTTCGATCCGCGCAATGACACCGTGCTCCGTCCCGGCATGACGTTCACCATCGAACCCATGATCAACGTGGGCTCCAATCGCCTTGAAATGTGGGATGACGACTGGACGGTCGTGACCAAGGACGGGCTTCGTTCGGCTCAGTTCGAACACACAATTCTCATCACCGAGGACGGGACCGAGATGCTGACGCTTCCGACTTCCGGTGAACCAGCCGAAGACTTGGTCTTCACGGACACAATCGCGACGGGAACCTGATTCCCCACCCGGGTTTCGGGGCCGGGACATTCTCGTTCCTCACCTTCGCGCTGAGCGCTCTTGAGCTTTGGCTCTCTTGAGGGGCCTCCTTGCCCTTGCTTCCCCCAAGCACCATTCACCCGACTGCAAGGGGAAGACTCAGCCATGTCCCGGAATCACTTGGATTCAAAGCGCGGACCAACCAGCCAGAGTGGGTCTGACCGCAAACACGAGATGCGCTGGAACTCTCGCAGGATCAGCGGAAAGCTCAGGTCTGAATCCTCCACACTGTATTTTTCCCTCAAGTCGCAAATCAGACACCTACGGAGTTTCAGACCGGCACGGCGTGCCCTTCTCCGGCGAATCGTGTCACTCTGCATCGCTTCGATGGTTCTCATTCACGTGAATCAGGCCAACGCCGCGTCCCGAGATCTTCGGTCCAGCTGGGAAGCCGAATCCGCAGTGCTTGTATCCACAGACCAGATTGACGTGGGCGACCTCATATCTGCCGACAACACCCGCGTCGAGCTGCGACCGGCAGATCATGTTCCCGCCGAGGCATTGACGGCCGAACCGGAGGACCAAACAGTGGCATCCGTTCATATTGACGCGGGCGAGATCCTGATGGTGGCCCGGACCACCGGATCCGGCCTGCGCCTTCGAGCCAACCGCAGGGCGATCACGGTTCCCATCACTTCCGCGATGCCAGAGCTGGCCGCGGGCGATCATGTGGACGTGATCGGTTCCACGCCGCGCGACACATGGACTGCCAAACCGAGTTCCCATGCCGACCCTGCGGATAGCCCAGCGGTAACCCACGCCACCGAAAACGCCGTGGTGATGGCGGTCGGGGACTCAGAAACGGCAGGAGCAACTGCGACGATCTCAGTCCGCGATCGCGATGTGGGCGCTGTCAGCGCCGCCACTCTGGCCGGCCCGGTTGTGCTCGTGCTGCGAGCACCTTGATATTCAGGACCCGGAAACCGACACATCCTCAATCAACACGGAGCATGCACCGCTTCCGCCCGGCAGCCACTCGAAATCATCTGCCACCCGGGTCACTCCAAGCAGCAAGCGCTGGATGGTGGAAGCGATTGTGAGTTCGCGAACGGGTTCGGCGAGTTCCCCGTTGCGAATCATCACTCCGTCGGCGCCTACTGAAAAGTCGCCCGAAACTGGATTGACCCCGGAGTGAATGCCGGCAAAGGACTGCACGGCCAGACCCGTGGTGACACCGCGGAGCATCTCCGGGGCGGATGTCTCGCCCGGCTCCATCACCAACAGCTGCGGGCCCGGGGCAGGCAACCCGCGAACAGCACGCACGGCGGAGCCGGTGGAACGCAGACCTGCGCGACGGGCGGTTGTGCTGTCGTGCAGGAACATCTGGAGAACTCCCGCCTTGAGCAAGGGATTCGACCTACAAGCCAGACCTTCACCGTCCCATTCCTCGGCACCCAAGGACTCCGATCTGGTGGGATCGTCAACCAGGTTCAACAATTCGGAACCGATCTGCTCACCGAGTCGATCGGCGAAAGGAGATCGACCCTTCTGAACGGCCTCCGCAGACAACATTCCCGTGACCATTCCGAAGAGGGTCACCGCCAGCCGGGGCTCGAGCAGGATCGGAACCCTGACCGATGACGGTTTGGTGGCTCCAAGAAGCTTCGTGGCCCGTTCGACGGCTTCGGTCGCCACCTTCTGCAGGTCAAGTGACTCTGGATCCCGCGAGGCATCAGAACCCCACCCCATCTGGGTTTCGTCACCGTGGCGGGCCAGGGGCTGGGTTCCGATCGAGCAACTCGCTTCGGAGGTGACCCTGGAGATGCCATTGGTGGACGCCAGGGCCGCCTGACCCCACCCGTCGCCATAGGAAGTGGATCGGGCGGTACTCACCCGGGAGTCGAGACCGATGACTTGTCGCTCCAGATCCAACGCGAGAGCGACCTTCTGATCCACGGTTGTCGAAAGCACGGAGTCACTCCACAGATTCTGGGGCACCACATCCACTCCGTCGGCAAGGGCCAAGCCATTGTGTTCGTCCTGTTCGGCGAATCGACAGTTGTCCCGGGCCGAATCCAGGGTCTCGCTCAACACGATTGGATTCAGCGTTCCACAGGAGGCAAATCCCAATCGACCATCACGGATCACGCGGATTCCCGCCGCGGCAGATCCAGCCGAAGTCAGGGACTCGACCTCTCCGGAATGAACTTTCACGGTGGTGGACTCACCATTGGACAGGATCACCTCCACCTGTTCGGTACCAACCGATGCGTCAACCAGGTCTTGTGCGACCTTCAACAACTCCTGATCATTACCCGGCTTTGTCACATTCACTCCCCGCCCGAAATTCCTGTCCGGAACTGACACGGCCCCGGAGCAGGACTCGTTGTTGCAATAATCCATCTTGCCGAAATCATTCTTGTTGCCCTCAACTGCCGGACATCGTCATGTCGGCGATAGCCAGCGTTACGCCTGAGGATTCCCAAGGGAAGAAACGCAGGTCCTTCCCGACAGCAACAACATCAGTCAACATTCGCTGGAGGGTCGACGCGATTGTTATCTCGCGGACCGGTTCCGCCAGCTCACCTCCACGCACGATCACACCCTCGGCTCCCACGGACATGTCTCCCGACACCGGGTTCACGCCCGAGTGAAGACCAGCAAGTTCATGCACAAGAAGGCCGTCACCAACCTCGGCGAGAATCTCGGAGGGGTTGAATGCCCCGGCTCGAACGCCCAACACCTTGGGGGCCACCCCGGGAGCACTGCGATGTGACGCACGAGAAGCTGAACCGGTGCTCCGCGTTCCCATTGCCCTAGCGGTGTAGGCATTGTGCATGAACCCTTCGAGGACGCCGGCCGAGATGAGGGTCAGGGGCCGGCAGGCCAGACCTTCGCCGTCGACACCGGATGCGGTTGGGGCCTCCACACAGAGGGGATCATCCGTGAGCGTCAACAACGGCGATGCGACTTCTTCTCCCACACGATCCGCGAACGGCGATCGGCCGCGGAGAACTTCTTCTGCGGAAAGCATGTCCCCCAGAATCCCCAGGAACTGACTGCACACGTACGGATCAAGGATCACGGTTGTCCTCCGGCTTGGAGCTTTGCGAGCACCCAGCAGCAACACGGCGCGCTCTACAGCTTCCTCAACGGTGGAATCGACATTCAGGTCGCCGAAACCGCGTCCGACACTCATGCCGAAACCGGTAGTCGTATCTGAGCCATCGGAAGCGAGCGCGTAGGTCCCCAGGAATGTGGAGGTCTCCTCCTCGGCTGCGCGGATCCCTTCAGTTGAACTGATGGCGGACACGCCAATGCCATCGCCGTAATCCGCTCCTTCGTGGCCGACCACACGCTTGTCCGCTGCGGTGATCGCCCGATCCAGTCGCAGCGCAATCTCGACCTTGTCGATGGTCGGGACATCGGCAAGTGCGCGATCCACAAGATCCAGCTGTTGGGGAACCACGGAATCGGATTGAGCAAGCCCGGCGTTCGGATCCGGAGTTCCGAAAGCGCTGTTGTCGCGTGCTTCGGAAACACAACGCGCCAGTTCTGCGGAGTCGAGCACCCCGGCCCAGGACAAACCTTGTTTGCCGTCCCTTATCACTCGGACACCAACTCCGAACTCTTCGGCGGAAACCAGGTGTTCAAGTTCTCCGCCATGCGCTCGAACCTCAGTGTTTCGCGCCCAGGACACGACCGCCTCGAGCTGTTCACCGGGTAATGACCTCTCAACGATTCCGTCTGCCAACGCCTGGGCTTCGGCGGGAGTCACGCGGCCGTGCCACCGATGGTGAGGCCGTGGACACGCAGAGTCGGAACGCCGTCACCCACAGGGACACCTTGGCCGTCCTTGCCACAGGTTCCGGGAGCGCCCATCGAAAAATCATCGCCCACGGCATCGATGTTTGCCAGCACGGCCGGTCCGTTTCCGATCAGATTTCCCTCGCGCAGAGGAGCGGTGATCCTGCCCTCTTCGATCAGGTAAGCCTCGGTCATGCCGAAGACGAAGTCACCGGTGGCGGTGTTCACCTGCCCACCTCCGAGATGGGCAACGTACACACCGCTCTCGGTGTCGGCCACGATGTCAGCCGGATCTGATTCCCCCGCCAACAGATACGTATTGGTCATCCGGACCATCGGCAGATGCCGATACGACTGGCGGCGGCCATTGCCCGACGAATTCCGTCCTTCGGAACGCGCCCGAAGTCCGTCCCACATGTAGTCCATGAGCACGCCGTCGGAGATCAGCACATTGCGTCGCACCGCCAAGCCCTCATCGTCGATCGTTGTGTGACCCCACTCGCCGTCCATGGTGCCGTCGTCCACGAGTGTCACAAGCTCGGACGCAACCTTTTCACCAACCCGCCCGGCGAAGACCGAGGCCCCCTTGGCCACCAGATCTGCCTCCAGACCGTGCCCGCAGGCCTCGTGGAACATCACTCCGCCACCGCCGGGACCGATCACGACAGTCATTTCTCCCGACGGTGCCGGCCGGGCCGCGAGCTTGGTGATGGCCCTCTGGGCGGCAGTGCGGGCCAACTCCGCCACATCGGTCTCGGAGAACAACTCGAACCCGACCGTGCGGCCGACGGATTCACGCCCGGTCTGCATTCCAGTGTCGCCACTCGCCACCGTGGAAACCGAGAACATCGTGCGGACCTGATCGTCGGCCGAATGGATGCCATCGGAGTTTGCCACCTGGATTCGTCGGCGCGAGTCCGCATATCTCGCAGTTACTTGACTGATCGCCTGATTCTCGGAGCGTGCCGCATCCTCCGCTGCTTTGAGGAGCGCGACCTTTTCGCCCTTGTCAACATTCTCCGGCAGGATTGTGGGCAGGGTTCGACCCGCGGCGCTCCGGGGTGACGCGCTGATCGGCAGAGCCTTCCCTGTTCCCCCGCGAGCGCCGGCCGCGGCTGTTCGGGCCGCGACCCTCAGCGACTCGACCGAGAGGTCGGCGGTGTGAGCGAATCCAGTGGTCTCACCGCTCACGACACGAATCCCCGCCCCTCGATCGCGACCCGAAGCCAGTTCTTCGACGCGACCATCATCGAGCATTGCCGAGATCGACTGGCGGTCCTCCACGAAGATCTCCGTGAAGTCGGCTCCTTCTTCCATGCCGGCAGTCAGTACCGCCGAGATTGTCGAATGGTCAAGCAAGGAAACCTCTTTCGTTCAAGCACCGTTGGATTGTCACGTGGATTGGCACGCCGATTCCGGGATTGTGTCCATACCCTGCTCCGACCACGGAGCACCAGCACTCAAGTGTTGTCCAAGGCTCGGGGACTGAGTCATCGGGCCATCTCCTCGACCAGCATTGGGGCGTTTGTGGGGTACGAGTGTGCCGTAACGCCGTGAAGTGCATATCGTAACGACCATGCAGGTTCGGCCCGGACTCACGGGTGTTGTGGAAACAACGGTCACAGAACACGACACGGCGATCGCCATCGGTTCGGGTGAGGTTCGGGTGCTCGCGACCCCCCGGATCCTGGCCTTGGTTGAAGAAGCCACAATGCGTGCTCTAAACGGGGAACTCGGCGAGGGAATGACCTCGGTCGGGGTTCGGGTTCAGGTTGAACACATCTGTCCGACTCCGGTCGGTGCCTCGGTTCGCGCGGAGGCGCACCTTGACCGGGTGGAGGGCCACCGCCTCATGTTCAAGGTGACTGCCAAGGATGACCGGGGACTGGTGGCTGCCGGCAAGGTCACAAGGGTCGCCGTGAACATCGAGAAGTTCATGCAGAGGACTCGATAACCCGCGATTCGGGTATCCCCGCGTCGGCCACACCCGATTTCGCGCTTTACCTCGTTGGCCATGTGCAGAGTCGGCCCGAAGCAGGTTCTGATTGACAGCACCGGGGGCTGCCCCTAGACATTGGTTTGTCACAACGTGGCAGCTTCCGGGGCAATCGGAGGCTCATACCAGAGGGGGAAATCCAAATGAGCAAACGTGCTCGAATTCTGATGATCGGCGTGCTGGCCGTACTGCCACTCGCTGCAGGAGCCTGCAAGATTGACATTGGCGAAGGCTGCGCACTGTGGGTGCAGGAGCCCGGCGTGAACTTTGGCGTCGTCTGCAACTGACAAGGCGAAGAGTTGGGATTCGGCCACCCTCCAAGGGTGGCCGTTTCTCGTTTTGGTCCCGATTTGTCCGCCGGTTCCTGAGTCCGCCTGTGGCTCGGAAACCATCGGTCGAGGGTAACGTCGACTGATGGCAAACGGCGAGGGGGAACTCCACTCCGAGGAATCGGAGCGCCTCGAGGCCATCGACGAGATCTCTGCGGAGACACTTCCGCACGAAATGCCCAGGAACAGGGGCTGGAAGCTGGCGCTTCGGCTGGCCTTCAGCGTGGGTCTGGTGGCCCTGCTCATCTGGAGCCTCCCGGACGCCTCGCTGTCGGATCTGCTCCCCGAGCCGACGTGGGCCGCCTTGGGCTGGATCCTGGCTGCCATCGCAATTCTGTTCCTCGCCTATCTGATGCAGACCCTCAGGTGGTACCAGGTCTCCCAAACTCTCGAGATGCAGCCGGAATTCCGCAGGCTGTTCTCGCATCTGCTCACGGGCGAGTTCGTCTCGAAAGCGCTGCCCACCTCTTTCGGCGGCGACGTGGTTCGGGTCATTCGCCAAGGCAACGACACAGACGATTACGCCGATTCATTCGCGTCGGTGAGCCTCGAACGATTGACCGGGTGGTTCGTGCTGCCGGTTCTCTCGTTCATCGGGCTGTTCCTCGACACTTCCCTGCTGCATCTGGGGGCCCAGACCTCGCTGATCCTCAGTGTGAACATCGCCACCCTCGGCGCCCTGACCGCGATTCTGTGGCTCGCGGGACATCCAAGGGGAGCTGGTCGGCTGGTGGACCGACAGGGTTGGCGCAGATACCTGGGAGCCGTGCATCTGGGCGTTGTCGAATTCCGCAAGTCGCCCGCCAGCGCCTTGCGGGTCCTGGCAACCGGATTGGGATTCCAGTTCCTCCAGTGCGTTTCATTGTGGGCATGCGCCAGAGCCCTCGAAATCCCCGAAATCACGATCGTTGTCTGCATGGCGTTTTTCCCGCCGGCGGCAATCCTGCAGAACTTCCCCCTCTCACTGGGCGGTTTGGGTGTCCGCGAAGTGGTTTTCGTGTTCCTCTTCGGCGCCATAGGCGTGAGCAGCTCCGACGCAATTGCCCTCGGACTGCTCATTTACATGGTGTTCATCATCACCAGCCTCGCGGGAGCACCCAGCTTCTTCGCCGGAGGGTTCACAGGACGCAGCGTGAACTCTGCCAAGTCAAGCTGACCGCGATGGTCAGCTTCGATAGCGTGGGAGGCGTTCGCCAAAGAGGTCACAGATGATTCTGGACGAAGTCCAATACCCCAAAGACTTGAAGAAGCTCACTCCTGAGCAACTGGAGCAGCTTTGCGAAGAAATCCGGGAGTTCCTCGTGGATGCCGTGACCACACACGGCGGCCACCTCGGTTCCAACCTGGGAGTGGTCGAGATGACCATTGCCCTACACAGAGTTTTCGACTCACCTGACGATGTGATCCTCTGGGACACCGGCCACCAGGCATACGTGCACAAGTTGCTCACGGGCCGACGCGAGGGATTTTCGAACCTGCGCCAAGAAGGTGGATTGTCGGGTTACCCCTCCAGAGCCGAAAGCGAACACGACTGGGTTGAGAATAGCCATGCGTCCACCATCGTTTCCTACGCCCACGGACTGGCAGTGGCCAAGCAGGAAGCTGCAAAGAGGTCCGGGACAGCAGATCCATCATCCGGCGATCAGGTAGTTGCAGTCCTTGGCGACGGCGCTCTCACCGGGGGCATGGCATATGAAGGATTGAACAACCTCGGACATTCACAGGTGAAAGCAATCATCGTCCTCAACGACAACGGCAGATCCTATGCCCCCACCGCTTCGCGCCTTGGTGAGTCATTGTCGCGTTTCAGGGCGTCATCCACATACCAGCGCAATCGCGATCGCGTTGAGCGTTTCATCAACGACGTCCCCGTGGTCGGGCCCGTGATCGAAAAGGGCATGGATGGCGCGAAGGCGGCCCTGCGGGAGATGTTCGAACCTCCGGAATTCTTCGAACAGCTGGGTGTCAACTACATCGGTCCCTACGACGGTCATGACATCGCCTCGCTTGAAGGAGCATTCTCTGCAGCGGCCGACATGGAAGGCCCGGTGGTCGTTCACTGCCTCACCCACAAGGGACGAGGTTACGGACCCGCCGAGGCCGACGAAATCAAGAATATGCACGACACGTCGGAACTCAAGCCGGGTTCCTATACGGCTGCGTTCTCTGCCGCCATCGCTGATCAGGGAGCCAAACGACCTGAAGTGGTCGCGATCACGGCTGCGATGCCCGACAGCACCGGCCTCCTGCCTTTTCAGGACGAGTTTCCGGAACGATTCTTCGATGTGGGGATTGCCGAACAGCACGCCGTGACCTCCGCGGCCGGGATGGCCATGGGCGGCCTGCGACCGGTGATTGCCGTCTACTCGACCTTCCTCACCCGAGCCATGGACCAGGTGAATCTGGATGTCGGGATGCACGGCCAACCGGTGGTGTTCGTTATGGATCGAGCCGGGATTACCGGTGATGACGGAGCATCACACAACGGCGTGCTGGACATGGTGTTGATGAGCAAGGTTCCGAACATGACCATGTTTGCACCGTCGAACTACGCAGAAGTCGCCCAGATGCTCGACGACGCACTCGAATTGTGTACCGCTGGGCCATCGGCGATCAGGTTCTCGAAGGCAATGCCTCCCGACCTCGAAGGCTGCGGATCCGGGCTTTCTGCCCGAAAGATCCGTGAAGGTGAGGACATCTGCATCATCGGCGTCGGCAACATGCTCGCCGCAGCCGACTCAGCGGCCGACAAACTCGTTTCCGCCGGCCACCGGGTAACGGTCTGGGATCCCAGAGTGGTCAAACCGCTGGATCCCGAGATGCTCGACGACGCCGCCACCCACCGGTTGGTGGTTTCCATCGAGGACGGCCTGCGAGACGGGGGTATCGGAGCTTCGATTGCAGACTCCCTGTCGAAACTCGCACCAACGGACGGGCCAACGGTTCGTGTTCTGGGTGTTCCCACCGTGTATCTGACTCAGGCCAAACCCGGGGTGATTCTGCACCGGCTGGGTCTTGACGCGGACGGCATCGTGGACGAGGTGCTGTCCTGGGTTGGATCAGCCAGCGGGCACACTCAATGAGTGGGATTCCCGGGGTGACCGGAACAGTTTTCACTATTAGCATGGTGCAAACCACATTTATTGTGGTGTGAACCACATCAAGGCCCGAGCCATGCCTCCCCAAGGCAGCCGGCCAGATCTCCAAGAGGAACCAGATGACCCTCGACACTCCCCTCAGCCCGGATACCTCAGATGGTCCCGACGCGGATCCCATGACCATCACTGACGAGGCGATGGCATCGGTAATCTCCATCCGCAACGAAGAGTCCGACTCCGACACCCTTTCGCTCCGGGTGGAAATCACGGGCACCAACGCTCGCGAATACACCTACGATCTGTCGTTTGCATCACCGGATGAAGTAGCGGATGGCCACCACGGGTATTCGGTTGGCGACCTCATGGTTGCCATCGAGTCCGAGTCGGTCGAACGCCTTCGCGGTGCCGAACTCGACGTTCCGCGAAATTCGGCGCAGGGCGGGCTGGTGATTCGCAATCCCAACACTCCGGATCCCTTTGAGGGAATCGACGTGGATCTGACCGGCGAGTTGCCTGACAAGGTCAGCCAGCTTCTCGAACTACAGATCAATCCAATGCTCGCATCCCATGGCGGCTTTGCCCAGTTCGTCGGAGCGGATGAGGAAAACAATGTGTACGTCACCATGGGAGGCGGCTGCCAGGGATGCGCCGCATCTGCTGCCACCCTCAGGGATGGAATCCGTTCCGCAATCATGGAAGCGATTCCCGAGGTGAAGGAAGTAATTGACACCACGGATCACGAAGCGGGGGAAAACCCCTTCTACACCTGAGGTGATCCCAGCCGAGTACCCGGATCAGATGTCGAGTCCGCGTTCCTCGATCTCCGAGGCCAACAGCAGCCACTCTTCCTCGGCGGAGTCCGCAGCCTGCTGCGCTGCGGACAACTGAGCGCTGAGACTCTGGAGTCGTTCGACCCCTCCATCGGCACCGGCCGACTCCAGTTCCTTCAACAGCACCCCGACGGAGGACTCGGTGTCGGCCATGAGACGCTCGACCGAACGCATGCGGTGCCGCAAGGTGGAAGGGCTGCGTTGCCCGGGAGACCCGGCCTGTCCGGCCGCGCCGGAGCTTGCACCGTCCTTTGAGCGGCCCTTCTTCGCGGGCCTCGCTGACTGTCTGGATCTGGCGGATCGTGTGGAGCCGTCCACGGCAGCGGCCTTGTGCGGAGACCGCTGAACAACCCTTTCGGATTCATATGCCGGGTATCCGCCGGGTAGGCGACGGGCCATCCCGTCGCCCAGAATGAGCACGTCGGACACAACACGTTCGAGAAACGCCCTGTCATGGCTGACCACCACAACGGCCCCGGGGAACACCTCCAGGAAGTCCTCGAGTTGCCGGAGCGTGTCCAGATCAAGGTCGTTGGTTGGTTCATCGAGCATCAACACGTTTGGCTGCCGGGCGAGCGTGATCAGCAGCTGGAGCCGTCGGCGCTCACCGCCCGACAGGAGTTCGATCGGAGCCCACTGAGTGTCCTCGTCAAACCAGAATGCCTCCATGAGGGACCCGTGGAGGTGACTCGGCTCGCCATCTGGTCCGACCACGGCGTCACGAAGCCGGAGACTTGGGTCGAGCTCGGTTCCCAGTTGATCGAACACTTCGACAACCACGGTTGAACCATGGCGAACCTCGCCGCTGGTTGGCTCGAGGCGTTTGGCCATGACCTCCAACAGAGTCGACTTTCCCGCTCCATTGGGTCCAACGATTCCCAGCCGCTCCCGAGGGTCCAGCAGCAGATTCAAACCCTCAAAGAGTTTCACCTCACCACGTGAGGTATCAGACTCCGTTTCGCCGAAGGTGTATCCCACCTCATCCAGTTCTATCACCCGGTCACCGAGGCGGGGTGTGGCAGCGAGAAGCGGCAATTCCTCAGGCCGTATTGGATCATCGGGCCTGCGATTCACCAGAGCTGTTGCTGTGGCGATACGGGCTTTCGGTTTGGATGTCCGTGCTGGTGCACCCCTGCGCAGCCAAGCCAGCTCACGACGGGCCAGGTTGGCCCGGGTGGTTTCGCGGCGTTCGGCCAGCTCCTCCCTCTTGGCCTTGCCTTCCAGGTAGGTAGCGTACCCTCCGGCGTGGAGATGGGCCTTGCCTCTATGAAGTTCGATGATCCGGTTGGTCACCCGATCGAGGAAATGCCGGTCGTGCGTGACCAGTAGCAGCCCACCGGGGAATCCTGAGAGCCTCTTCTCCAACCAGGTGATGGCGTCTATGTCCAGATGGTTCGTCGGCTCGTCGAGCACTAGAAGATCGGCGTCGGACACCAAGGCCCTGGCCAGCGAGATGCGTTTTCTCTGACCACCCGAGAGGTGATCGAGATCGGAGGAATCGAGGGCACCGATGCCGAGTCGGTCCGCCACCGCATCCACCTCCCACTCCTTCGCGAGGTTTCCGTGATGGAGGGCTTCGCCAACCGTTTTCCCATGCAGTGTCGGCGACTGATCCAGTGCCGCCACTGTCACACCTCGCCCACGCCGCACCTCACCCTCATCTGGCTCGCGAACACCGGTGAGCACGTCAATCAGCGTGGACTTGCCGGTGCCATTCAGGCCGACAATTCCCAGCCGATCACCGCTGGAGATGGTGATGTCGACATTGCTGAACAGGGCCCTGCCCGGACGGTCCGCAGCCAAGCCGCGCGCATCAACCAGGATCATGCGGCATCCGGGACTTGGTTCAGGAAGTGACTCCGAGCGCCAGCAACCTGTCGTCCAGCCAGTCCGCCAGGAGCTTGAGTGCCTGCGGCTCGATGAAGGATACGTGAGCGACAAACCCCTGATTCGACGGTGCGGAGTGTGTCGGCCATATCTCCTTCATACCCCGACCGTCAGCCGGTAGTTCAGTCGAGCCACTACTCGGGCGATTCGTTGCCCCCAGGGTTGGCTCCATCTGTTCCAGTCCCAGAAGTGCGCCGAGACGATCCGCGGTGAAGTTCGGAACGATCCGGTCACCAACTCCGACCTGCAGGAACACGGCGCGGCCGGACTCGCGCAGGTCGTCCATCAGATGTGCGTTCTCGCCCCGATCGATGAGCGACGTGGCGATGGCCATCAGAGCCGCCGCGTCGCCCGCACCTGCACTCCACGGGATCACGTCGGCGAATGCCACCCAGAGCTGCGAGTGATACAGAATGTCTGCAATTCCGCTGCCGGGCACTTGCAGGAAAGCAGCGTCGATTTCGGGTGTCAGGGCCACCTCCGAGGCGCCGAGTACACCGCCCATCGATGTGCCTTCATAGAGGATCGTGGAGGTGTCCAGATCGGCCACACCATCACCGTGGTTGCCATCGAGGTTCCATGGGGCCACATCCAGGCCGGAGAGTTCTTCCTCGATGGCCTCCACCAGGGAGACGTGGTCGACAGTGCCCTGAACGAACATGCTCAACAGCCGACCAAGCCCCTTGGGGTTTGTGAGATCCAGCAGGTAACCACCCTGTCCGGCCTGGCGTTCACCATGATTGGGAACATCAATTCCGATGGTCGCCACCCCGGCTGCGCTGTTGGCATTCGCCACCAGCCCCATGCTCTCCTTGCTGATGGTCAAACCATGGCCGTACACCGCCACGGGGGCGCCGGCGGAGGACGCTGGTTTTTCGGG
>JAHRAZ010000045.1 GCA_020027475.1 Microthrixaceae bacterium | reverse complement strand
GGACCTTCCGGACCGCCGCCCGTCTGGTCCCAAGACGTCAGGTGAGTTCCTTTGCGGCACGTGGGTTCAGCATCCTCACGGATGCTCGACGACAACACCTTGCCATCGCTGTCCGAGGCACAGGCATGGAACGAACCGTCGCCGTCGGTGTTCGCGAGCACGATCCCCCCGCCCGCAAGAACCGAGGCCGCCACGGCCGCGACAAACGCCGTCAAGGCGATGTGACGGCGCCGGTATCCACGATTTGATCTACCGACTCCCATGATTCCCCCTTCAGAGGTTGTTCCGGATGCGGAACATCTCTCGTGAGGGTATCGGCCTGCTCCCAGAGCAGCGCTGGATTCTTCAGTCAGTACATATCCGCGGTCAGTACATGTTCGCCCAGCCGCCGATGTGGAATGTCGCCTCGGGTTCGGAGGTGACGCCGGCGTCCTTCATTGCCGCCTGGAGTCCGGGGTCTGCGAGAAACGACCTCAGCGCGTCGAACGACTCAGCCTGGTGGTAGACCAGAACGCGCGAAGGGTCGTCCATTGACCGATTCGCTGCATGGCCGATGATGCCGGCGCTTTCGCGCATTTCGTCGGCGGCGTCATAGCCCTCGAGCCACTTGTCGAAGTCGGCGACCGTATGGCTGACCATCATCCCGGGCAACTCACGGTCCCAGATCACTGCCTCGCGCACGGGCGACAACCATGCGATCTCAGGTGGACCGGTGACGCCGACCTCCTTCATGATCGCCTTCAGGTCGTCGGACTCCAGGAATTCCCGGGCCTTGTCAACATCAGACACAGCGAAGTAGGTACTCACCATGTTCGGGTCGTCCTCGGCCCGGTTGATGTGATGGCCCAGTATCCCCGCGGCCTCCCTTGCAGACTGGTTATCTTCGAAGCCCTTTTTCCAGGTGTCGAAGTCGGCGACCGGGTAACGGGCCACCATGGCAGCGGGCGGAAGGGAATCACTTTGATCGGACATCTGCCCAACCTCCAGCGCCAGGGGGCACGGGAACGGTTCCGGTTTCCACTCAGGCGTTTTTCACACTGAACTGTCCAGAGTTCGATGTCAACCGATTGCGAAGGCGTCCCCGCATGGCCCCGCCGCGGGGACTCGCGTGACCTGTTCGGAGCCTACCCAGAGGAGGCGAGTCGGCCGGTTGGCACCGTGACGGAGCTATCGACCTTGATCGGCGGCAGAGGACGGATCTGGGTCCGGAACCTGATCTGCCTCCAGCCCGGGCCAATGCGCTGTGGGGTGCCGGAACAGGGTCTCTGGTGAAACCAGCTCTCCGCCCTCCCCCGGCGGGAAAGGCGGGGAAAAGAACCCCATTGCGAAGTAGGCCTTGTAACCGAGGAGTTCTCGTAGCTCGGGGCTGAAGTGCTGCGCGATGTGAGGTGGGCAGGCGAGGTACTGATTCTCCTCCTGGCGCAACCAGTTCAGCGTGTTGTGAAGCAACAAACCTTCGCGGTGTTCCTGCGTTTCGTTGCGCCCGCCGCCGTGGATCACCGATCCCGAATAGACGAGGACCGAGGTTGCCTCCATTTCGGCGAAGGTGATCTCGTGCGGGAGGGGCTCACGGTCGTCGTCCCAGAGGTGCGACCCGGGAACGACGCGAGTGGCGCCGTTGCCTCTTGTGAAGTCGGTGAGCGCCCAGATGGTACTGAACTGGGTCTCGATTGAGCGGGGAACATTGTTGCTCCACACGCCGCGATCGCGGTGGAGCAGTTGTTCTCCCTCGCCCGGGCCGATGTTGGTGATCTGGGTGAGATGGAGTTGATAGCCGTCGGCGTACGGACTCAGGAACGACTTGCAGGTTTCGTTGAGCATCGGGTCGAGAGCGAGCTCGTGACTGGCGCGGGACCGCGCCATGACGGCCCCCACTCGGGCAGTCTTGAATCCCACAAACGGATTTCCTCCGCCAGGGCAAGCCTCGACCCATGGGCGCATCTCGGTCCGGATCGACTCGATGGTGTCGGGATCGGCGTATCGCTCGATGATCACAGCTCCGTCGCGGTGCAGAGATTCGAGCACGTCGTCGGAAGTGCAGTCCGGCTCCAGACGCTTCAGCTCAGGGATGGTTCTCAAAGTACTCATAGTCACCTTCTCCGGTCAGCCGGCGAGTTCGCTGGAAATGTCGAAACGGGAGAACTCGGTTGCCGTGTCCTCGAAGTCTTCGAATGCAATGACGCCCATCTCCACATAACGGTCGCGCAACCAGCCATCACCGGCATCCAGCAGACCGAGCTTCTTCAGGTTGGGCACGATCTTCGAGAACAGCGCTGCCTGCCAGATCTGATTCTCGACCGGGTTGGCACGCATCCACGTCAGCATCTCGCGAGCACTCACCCCCAGACGTTCCCACATGTCCTGGTAGAAGAGCCGGTCACGCATGCGCAGTCCTGCCTCGAAGGCGAACTCCTGTCGCTCCTGGAGTTCCTGCGCCGACATCTCCCCATAAGCCTCCTTTAGGGAGAGAACCCCGAACGCAACGTGACGGGCTTCGTCGCTCATCACGTAGCGGAGCAGCTTCTTGAGCAGCGGCTCCTCCGTTGCGGCGGCCAGGTAACCGAATGATGCCAACGCCAAACCCTCCACCATGATCTGCATGCCCATGTAGGTCATGTCCCAGCGGTCGTCGCGGATGATGTCGTCCAGCAACAACATAAGGTGACCGTTGCAGACGTAGCTGTCCCGCACCTTTTCGCTGAGATACCGATCGAAGACCTCGACGTGTCGTGCTTCGTCCATCACCTGGGTGGCTGCGTAGTACTTCGCCTCGATCCACGGCACCTGCTCGGTGATCTTCGCCGTGCACACGAGTGCGCCCTGCTCGCCGTGCAGGAACTGGCTCAAGCCGTATGTCTGGTATTCCCATGCCAGCTCCGCGAACTGGTCGTCAGTCCAGCCGTGCATGGGACACGTTCGGTCGCCGGCCGCAGCTTCTTGGAATGCCCGGATCTGCGGCATCGTGTCGAGGAGGTGCCGCGACACCTTGTCGCGGTCCACATCAATGGACCAGTCGAGGTCGGTCTCGACATTCCACTGTCCCCGTTTCGCCTTGGAGTACAACTTCTCCAGCGCCGCGCGGTCCTTCCGATAGTCCCACGTGAACCGGGTGACTCCGCCCTGTTCCGCTTGGTGCACCAACTCGGTTGCCACCGGGCCGACCACCGCGAGGATTTCGTCGACATCGTCGACACCCGATCGGCCGATCATCTCGTCATATGACTCTGTTGTTGTTGCTGTCATGTCGCTCCCAACGTCGCTGTCACGTTTTTCCCATTCCAGATCAGGACCGTCCCTCGGGCGGTCTCCCATGCGGTACCATAGCACTGTATTTAGTACCGTCAATGCAGGTACTATGATGAGGTTTGGCGTACCATCGAGAGACCTGCCACCACAACCGAAGGCCCACATGTCGATCCTCCCCCACAACTCCGAACGCCGTCCCACATGGACGACACGCCAGGAGGATCTCCTCGACGAAATGGAACAGCTGTTCTCGGCTGAGGGATTCCGGAATCACACCCTGGCCGACCTTGCATCACGACTGCACTGTTCGCGCCGCACCCTCTACGAGCTGGCCCGCACCAAAGACGATCTCGTGGCTCTGGTGGTGGAACGGTTCCTCGACCGGAACTACGACCGGGGCATCGCTGCCATGCAAGGGGCATCCACGGCACGGGCACGGCTCGACAGCTTTGCCGCCGCCGTCATCGACGACGCGCAACGAATCAGCGTCACGTTCGCCGACGACATGTTCAGCTCGCCACGAACCACATCACTGGTGGACAACTACGACCAGCGATGCATCACACTCGTCGAATCACTCATCAGGGATGGACAGGAACGAGGCGAGTTCCGCGCTGTGAATGCCGGTCTCGCCGCACAGGCGATCATGGCTGCAATCAGCCGGATCCAGAACACCAGTGTGTTGGCAGTTCTGGACCTCTCCTACGCCCAGGCGACTCGAGGCATCATCGAAATCTTCCTCGACGGGCTGACCGTCGCCTAGCGCGGACCGACCCGGTCTCCCGACTGGCCGTGGTCGACGGTTCCCCGGTGCTGATTTCCTCAGCGGGGGAAACGCCGGGCCATCCATGACGGCACATCCATGAGCCCGGCGGTGACAGGAAACCCTTCCTGTTCGGTGATCCAGCGCCACATGTCGATGAACTCGTCGCCCACCATGGTCTTGAAGACCCATGTCGGCACCGGGAGACGGCGGGGACGCCGACCGGTCGCCTCGGTGAGGAGGCTGCTGCACCCACGCAAGCTGCGCGAGTCGCCGATCAGTTCGATTGCGGTGGAGGCCGAAGGAACCGGTGCGGTCAAGGCATCGGCTGCCCGAGCGCCGATGTCCGCAAGAGCAACCCACGGCAGCGGGCGATTCCAGCCGACGATGCGTGGTTCGACACCCCACACCCCGAGCGCCGGAACGAACGCCGGGTCAACCATGAGTTCCATGAATGGTCCGGGGTGCAGCGCCGTCACGATCATCCCTGCCTGCTCGAAGCCCTCGCGGATGGTGAGTTTCGCGTCGAAGTGCGGCAGACCTGAGGGTTCACCCCGGCCGGCGGACAGCTGCACGATGTGCTCGACGCCGACGTCGGCCGCTGCGCTTGCGACGGCCGCCCCCTGGGCCGCCTCGACGTCCTGGTGGTAGCGGCCCCGCCCGTCAAAGGCGGGTTGCACGCTGAACAGACGCGTGATGCCTTCCAGCGCACCTCGGAGGGACGCCACTTGGTCCATGTCGGCTTCCACGACCTCTGCGCCGAGCTCTGTGAGTGACCGACCGGCATCGCCATCCGGCTGCCTGGTAAGGGCACGAACAGGTACTCCGCTCGCCCGAAGGTGACGGACTGTCTCACCTCCCGTGCGTCCGGTGGCTCCGAGTACGGCGATCGTTGTGGCCATCGGTATCTCCTCGGGGAAATCGATTCACCGGAAACGCGAACGGAATCCCTCAGACCCAAACAAGCGGCAGAAAGCCCCTTGCTACTCACCAGTGTCCAGCAGTACCTGCTCGCCACCGACGTGCTGGGCTGGGGCGGCGTCACCTACGAACGGTTCCTCACCCAACTGCTCGACCGGGCACTCCTGCGGAAACCCTGAGGCATCACCGTGTCGCCGTTTCGCGACGCGGTGAGCCTCGGGAACGTCAAAGCGCGAACGACGACGCGGGTGACACCGCCACCGGATCAGGGACCTTCGTACCTGTCAGGAACCCCTCGTGGGTGTCAGGAACCCTCGTACTTGAACGAGACGCTCACCTTGGCCCGATAGGTAACCACTTGACCGCCCTCGAGCTGCATGTCGAGTTCCTTGATCTCGGCTATGCGGAGGTCGCGCAGGGACTCAGCCGC
>JAHRAZ010000034.1 GCA_020027475.1 Microthrixaceae bacterium | reverse complement strand
TGGTCGGCACCCGTAGCATGTGCGTCGTGACAGCGATCCGCACCCGGCGTGAACCCCCACCGTTCCGCGCTGTCGAAGTCACCCGGGTCGAGCCACGCAGCCCGTACATGGTGCGGATCACTCTCAGTGGACCCGAACTCGTTGGGTTCGACCCCGGACTGCCGGCTGCCAGCGTGAGAATCCTGCTGCCGGCAGATTCCAACAAGATTGTCCTGCCGACCTGGAACGGGAACGAATTCCTCCTCTCCGACGGCAGCCGTGCGATCATCCGCACGCTCACCCCGCTCAGCTTCGATCCTGAACCGCCCGAGCTCGACATAGAAATCGTTCGCCACGGGAACGGGCCCCTGTCGGCGTGGACGGACACGGCGAAGACAGGCGATCGCGCCGCAGTCTCGGGGACAGGGCGCGGATACGAGATCGATCCCGCGGCCCGGTCGTTTCTGCTCGCCGGCGACGAATCAGCACTACCGGCGCTGAGTGTCCTTCTGCGAGCGTTACCGCATGAAGCCGAAGTAGGGGTGTTGATCGAGGTACGGAATCTGTCGGCTCGTCTGGAGTTGCCGGCCCATCCCGGCGCCACCGTGGCTTGGCATCAGCTCGAGCAGGGTTCAGATCCGGGCGACTCCCTCGTCGCCGCTGTGAAAGAAACGCCGTTGGGTCCCGATGTACGAGTCTGGGCTGCCGGCGAGGCTGCTGCAATGCAGCGCATCCGCCGCTTTTTGTTCGATGAGTGTGGATTGCCCCGCTCGCGCACCGTGATCCGCGGCTACTGGAAACATGGCCGTGACCGCGATCCGAAGCCACCGACGGAAACCGCGTCGCAACTCCGTAGCTGAACTCACCCCGGGTAGTGCTCCGGGCTCGGGCCGGTGGAAACCATGCCAGAGGGCCGCTGGAAACCACGTCGAAGGACCGGCAGAAGCTGCGCCAAATGACTCATGGAAACCACGCCAGAGGATCGGCAGCGCGGCCGAAGATGAACATTCGACCAGTCAGCCAACCTCACCCAACCATGAGGCAACCGCCGTCAGCCTCAACCCTTGGCAGTTTCAGCCGACAGACGCATCCTCGAACTTGGAGATGATCGTCTCGAGTTTCTTCACCACGGGACCCTTTTCGCCCGACTCCGAGATCTCACCCAAGGTGTCTTCACCACCAGTGGTGTCGATGGTTCCCAGCAGCTTCTTGCGACCTCGGAGGAATTGCCACTTGACGATGTTGAACTGCGCGATCTCGTTGGGCTTGAACCGCTGGATGGTGTCGGTGATTTGTATCCTTCGTTTGGCTCTCCGCAGCGCCGCTCGGAGCTCCGGGTCGCTGAAGGACAGTCCCCAACCGCAAATGACATCCTCGCCGATCGCGTACAGGATCACTGCCTTCATTTCCGTCAGGGACCGCTCTTTTGCCTTGGCGCTCTTCCACTTCGGAAGCATGCCGCCTATCACTTCTTCAAGCATCTCCACGAACGCGCCATCAGTCAGCTCCGGATCCACTTCATGCTTCAGCATTGCATGAGCCAAAACCTCTTCATCGAACAGATTCTCGGTGAGGAGGTCTTCATCGATGCCCAGCACGTAACCCATGTACTGCCACATGTGGTGATGAGACTCAAGCTGTTCGTCGCTGAGGATGATCCCCATGCGGGTCGCAGTCCGCAGGTGCATGAACGAAAAACTCGTGAGGAAGTACGTCATCTGGCTCTGGTTGACGTATTCATTGTCTCCCAGCAGCTTGTCGCCGGGATGCTCACCACGTTTCTGGTTCATGAAGAACCGGATGGCGCCGTGAATCACGCGAACACGCATGAGCTCGTAGTGCGCCAAACTGCCGGGCTCGACTCCCAGAGCGGGTTTGAGAATGAAGGTGCCCGACTCGATCAATCGAGGTGGTCCGGCATTGGCGAACTCTGAAGCGGCCGCCACCGAAAGCGCGCTCGGGATGAGCGCTCCGCCGAAGAAGGACAACATCCCGGTGTACAAGGTGTTGGGGATCCTCGTGAAAATCACGCGTTGGGCAGGCACCATCTTGTCGAAGTTCACCCAATCGGGCACCGTGTTCGAGACATCCATGAATTCCTGATAGATGCCGCCCTGGGATTCGGCCTCTTCCACAACGGTATCTATGAGGTCGCGCCAAGCCCCGCCGAGCAAACCGTCCTCGCTCAGTTGCTCGAGCACTCTGTCGGCCAGAGGATCCCCTCTGCGGGACTTCTCATCCAGGAACTCCTCCGTGAAGGGTTCTGCATACTCAAGGTCGTCGTAATGCTTCCTCGTGCTGAGCATCATTTGAAGTTCTGACCGTTGTGTGACCATTACCGATCCCCCTGCAGCGCTTTGGGAGCTGCGCCACCCGTTGTCAACCTACAGGGCCGGCTCGGAACCATCAATGAACCTGCATTGAAGCAGACCACAGGTCGGCCGGACGGACGCAGGCACTACCCGACCACAGATTGGCCGAACGCTGCCACTGCGAACCTGCCAAGGTGTCCGCCATGGTATGGAAACCACCGGATCGATCGCCATGGGTCGAAAAGCTGATCGCAGTCGGCGAAGGGCTGGGCGACCAGGGGCAGTCCATCATCTCGCTGGGCCCCGAAGACCTGCTCGATGCAGCCACTTCCGCGACCGGGCTGGAGGACTTCGGTGACGACTGGTTCCGCGAGCCTCTGACCATGCTGACGACCGCTCTGCAGGAGCAGGCGCGGCTGCATCTGCCCGGCCGACTGCGTGCGCGGGCAGAACTCCAGCTCCTGCTGCAGAACCGCCTCCGCCTCGTTGAGTTGTGGAACACCGAACCAGCCATCGCCGATCAAGAGGTTCGTGCCCCGGTGATAATCACGGGACTCGGACGCTCAGGCACCACGCTGCTGCACGAACTGTTGGCCTGTGATCCCGCCAATCGGGTGCCGCTGCTGTGGGAGTTGCTGGACACGGTGCCACCACCGCCAGCGGCGAACGACACAACCGATCCCCGCGCCGCGCTGGCTGACAGCGAGATCACGGTGATGGACGCCATGGTCCCGGCATTCACGGCCATGCACGAGAACCGGGGACACTTGCCCGCCGAGTGCATCTTCGCGTTCGCCCACCAGTTCTCCTCCGACCAATTCACCGGGGTGTACAACGTGCCCGACTACACGATCTGGCGCAGCGGGCTCGACAAAGCACCTGAGTACGACTGGCACAGGCGCATGCTCCAGACGCTCCAGTGGGGCGCGGCGACCGATCGCTGGGTCCTGAAGGCACCTTCACACCTGAGCGCACTCCCCCAGGTGTTCGCCACCTACCACGATGCCAAGGTGGTGATCACACACCGCGATCCGCTGCGGGTCGTCGGCTCGCTGGCCGACCTGCTGGCCACCCTGCACTGGATGCACTCGGATGAGGTCGACCACGCCGGGCTGGTCGAGTTCCTCTGCATGGGACTCGAACTCCAGATGGACGCGGTCACCGAGGAGCGCGACGCCGGCGTGCTTCCCGAGTCCCAGATCAGTGATGTGCGCTACGTCGACCTGGTCGCCGACCCCATCGCCACCGTCGTGCGGCTCTATGAGGGCTGGGGCGAAGAGGTTTCGCCAGAGTTCGCCCAGCGGCTCGAAGCCTACGTGGGGGCTCCCCGGGAGAGCCGTGGCGGCCACGACTACTCCTTCGCCGACACCGGCCTCGACCTCCCGACACATCGAGCGCTGGTGCAGAACTATCAGGAGCGCTTCGACGTACCGTCAGAGGTCTGAACGGCTTCGCGAATCACGAACGCGACACGTGGCCGGACACGCTCGCCGCCGCAGTGGCAATCCGACACCTGCACACCCGCGACCTCGTGACGCGCGAACCCTGCTCCTGCGACCAACCCCGGCGACCCCTGACACTGGACTCCCGGCGACCCCTGACACTGGAGTCCCTGCCACCCCGAGCATTGGACTCCCGGCGATCCCGAATCTCGAAGTCGGCCCTCTGCGGTTACTGCAGCTACCAAACGAGTGCACCGACCGCTTCGATGGGAACGACCTCGGCGGCGGGGGGCGGCGCTCCCTCTGTCAGCACCCAGCGCACGAGCATGTATCCCTCGGTGCGTCCTCCGGTGTCGATCCAGTTGTCCACGCCCGGATCGCGCGGCGCTATGGCCAGTCGCCACCGGCCATCGTCGGAGCGGCCTGCCCGACGGTTGTTCAGGCAAGTGGTGCTGTAGCGGTAGTCATAGGATTCCATCCACGGATTGGTGATGGTGAGACCCCAGTAGAGGAACTCCTCGGGGGCAGTGACAGTCACCAGAAGTGCTTCGTCGTCACCGAGCACCCAGCGGCCGCCGTGATAGGTCATGTCAGCATCGACGTGGGTGCGCACCTCGTCCTCCTGCTCCTCGACGTGTTTGGATCCCTCCTGGCCCCCGAAGGAGTTGATGTTGTCGTCGGTGTCGCGCCACATCTGCACCACGGTGGCCGCCACGAACTGGACGAACAATCCTGCGAACTCGAGCTTCTCGACCAGATCCGCAGCGGTGCACAACGGCGGATCGACTTCTCCGACCAGCTCCAGGTGCATCTCGGCCGCTCGATCCGTTCGCCGGTCGAAGAAAGTCTCGCGCACGGTCACCTGGCCGGTACCCGGCGGAAGGAGTTCCGAACCGGGCTCGATCAGGATGTCGAATTCACCGGAGGGGCCGAGCTCGAACTGATCAAGGTTGACCTGGGTGAGGGTGCCGGTGCGGCCATCCACGGCCCCCTTGCCGATGGGGGTCCCGAAGGCCAGACCCACGTATGCAGCATCTCCGCGGGTGCCACGCAACCGGTAGGTGCGATCGTCGTTGAGCACCGAGAACCGGTACTGCACATCGGGGTTGTCGACCATAAGCTTGCGGTACTCGTTCTGGGCCACGAACAACACGGGGTGCAGGGGATCCGCCTTCTCGACGAACCAGTCTTGCGCGAGGCTCGCGAGGCGCGTCAACCACCGATAGCCCTCCGCCCGATCAATGGGATCGTCGGGCACATCGGCGCTTGCCATGATGCGCGCCGCCTCCTGCTGGGCACTGATCCACCCCTCGTACGCTTCGCCAAGACGGTGCTCGTCGCCATCCATGAAAGGGCTGTCCATCAAAGGAGGGTACTCAAGGCCCCACGCTGAGCGCAGTGGTCGCGGCGGTGACGCCGCTCCTACGGATCCTGGCCGAGCAATTCGGCCAGCGCCTCCATCTGTTCGAGGTGATGCGCCAGGGAACGGCTGGCGAAGCGGTAGTTCAAAATGGTTGCGCCCGACTTGATGAATTGCTGTGCCTGGATCCGGATGCGTTCGCCGTCGTTGAGGGCGTCCACAGCCGGCTCGGGCCACAAGATCACGTCCAGCGGTCGCTCACGGGCGCTCCATCCCGGAAGAGCCCGGGCCCAGGCCAACATCTCCTCCACTTCCTCCGGATCCAGCAGGAAAGGCGTCCAAGCGTCGCCGTGCTCGACAGCGCGGCGCAACGAACGCCGGGTGCGGCCACCAACCCAGATGGGGAGATGCGCCTGCACGCCGGCCGGATCGACCTCGACGTCGCGGAAGTTGTAGTGGGTGCCTTCATAGGAGGGTTCCCGGATCCCCCACGACGCCCGGATGGCACGCAGCGCATCGTCGGCGCGGTCCCCCCGGCCATCGAAAGGCCGGCCCAACAGTTCGAACTCCTCGCGCAGTGAACCCACCCCGACCCCCAGGATGAGTCGGCCATGACTCAGCCTGTCGAGGGTGCCGTAGTGCTTCACGATCTCGAGTGGATGGTGATAGGGAAGCACCACGATGTTGGTGGCCAACTTGATGTGTTCGGTCACCGCGGCCAGGTAGCTGAGCGTGGCGATCGGATCCCAATAGCGCTTCCCCCGGCGGGACTCGACGTCGACGGGGACCGCCACGTGCTCGCTCGCGGTGAGATGGTGGTATCCGAGACGATCAGCGGCCCGGGCCACCTCAACGAGATCCTCGACAGAGGCATCCACCTCCCATTCGTTGTATGAGCGAGGCAACAACAACGTGATCGGCGTGATGATGCCCAGGCGCATGTTGATCCTTCGAGACTGGAGAGGCCTTGTAAATGCCACCGTCTGTAAATACCACTGTCCGACGACCGTAGCCGGATCTCAATGCATCCGGACCCAACGCAAATCCTTGCCGGATGGTTGCGCAAGGGGTTTACCCCCGGCTAACTTGCCGCAAGGCTCCACCGGAAGAGGCACTTCCGTGGATAATGAGCCGGGGCGAGGGAAACAACATGAAGAAGACCTTGATAATTGCTGCTGTGGCGGCACTGGCACTGACTGCGGCTGCGTGCGCGCCGAAGCCCAAACCTGCACCTGGCCCGACCGAACCGGCGGCCGGTTGTTACGACTCGAGCACTTCCAGTCTGAGCTTGATCTACAGCGGCCCATTGGCGTCGTACAAGAACATTCAGATCGCGACCAACAGCACCGGATGCGGCTCTGACCCCACCGTTGAGTTCATGTCTCTGGTGTTGGCTCCGACAGAGCAGGCCGCAATCGATGAGTGTCAGGTCGGCGCCGACCCGGCTGTCGACGCTGTCTTCAACCTGAATGCGCTCGGCGTGGATGGGATGCCCGCTGAGGCTTGGATGTGCAGCAACCCGCTGTCTGGAGCGCTGCTCCAGCCGGGCGAGTGCTTCGCAGTCGGAACTGCATCTGTTGGATACGACGGCCCTCGGGACACGCTCGACAACGTCACGCTGTACTCGGACACCAACGACTGTGACACAGCACCAGGCCCGAACTTCACTTACGTGCAGCACTCGAGCCAAGCAGCTGCAGCGACTGTCTGCGCCTCGATTGATCCGGTGTTCGACGAAGCAACAAGCATCTCGACCGTCTTCCCGACGATCCCGGATGATGCGTACGTCTGCACCACCGCTTGACATATGCAACTCGGTTGTCCGGCGTCGACTTCGGCGCCGGACAACCGGTTTGCCAAGACGACCTTCAGACTGTTCCGAGATACCCGGAGTCTGAGATACCCGGAGTCTGAGGTATCCGGAGTCTGAGATACCGGGAGTCTGAGTATCCAGAGCGAGGTCAGGCCCCCGAAGAGAGTTGCAAGTCCCTTGGGGGACCTGCTGACAACAGCATGAGAAGTTCAGAGCCCACGGCACACCGGGATTTCCCCTGGTGTGCCGTGGGCTCTTTCCGTCGATGCTTGGGAGCCCCTCGATGAAACCAACGGCGCGTTCCGCAGGAGGAAGTCAGCCGGAGGAACCGAGGTTGCGTCGGTTGAGGATCACAGTTCCAACGCCCAGAATCACTGCAGACCAGAACAGGAAGATCGCACCGCCCTCCCACGGCGGGAGATCACCCCGCTGGGGTGTGGCGAACATCGCCGCTCCGGCCTGAAAGGGAAGGAACCTGTCGATCCACTCCGGGGCGAAGCCCTGAACGGCGCCCTCGATGGCGGTGGGCCAGAGCAACCCGAGTGCGACTCCGAAGGTCGTCGAGTTGGTCAGGACACCGAGACCGAGTCCGAAAAGGGCGGCGATGACCAGATAGGCGCCGGACCCGATCATGACCCTGACAAAGTCAGCGTCATCCAAGGCGATTGTGAATCCCTGTTGGTCCAGTCCTACGAGACCGACAGCCAAAGACAGCCCCACAGCGAGGATCGCGAACCCAGCCGCCACGAGCGACACCAGGATGACCTTCGACGCCACGACCGAGCCGCGGTCTGGAACAGCACTCATCGTTGGAATGATTGTTCGGGACTTGACCTCCCCGGTGAACACCAGCACACCGACGATCACCAGAATCAGGCCGGCGAATCCGACGCCCGAGGTGATCAGGTTGATCCTGTCGGGGATCTCGGTGGATGCCGGGATGCCGCCACCGGAGCGGTTGAAGAAGATCAGGCCGAGCGTGACCGATGCCATCGCCAGTACCAGAGCCAAGCCAAGGCGGATCCACGAGCCGCGCAGCGAGGAGAATTTGATCCATTCAGCCTTGATCAAGTCGATCATGGGTTCTCTCCAGACGTGTACTCCTGGGAGTGCTGAGTGATTTCAAGGAAGGCTTCCTCGAGAGTGGCTTCCTCTGTGTGCAGTTCGTGCAGTGGGATCCTCTCGAGGGCAGCCAGGTCGCCAATGAGCTCCGCCGGAACACCTTTCACCTCGATGGTGTTCGACAACGTCGGCGTATACGAGGCGCCGCGTTGGGCGAGCAGTTCACCCAGATGCTCCCATTGTGGGCTGCGAACAATGATGGTCGACTGCTGCGCACCCTTGAGTTCCTGCACAGAACCCTGCGCCAGCACCTGCCCCTTGCCAATCACCACCAGGTGATCCACATAAAGTTCCAGTTCGGAGAGCATGTGACTCGACACGAGCACCCCTCGGCCGTCGTCGGCCAGCTCACGTAGAAAGCGACGGACCCATTTGATGCCCTCGGGGTCAAGGCCGTTGGTGGGTTCGTCGAGAAACAAGTATTGCGGGTCGCCCAACATTGCAGCCGCTATGCCGAGGCGTTGGTGCATGCCGAGTGAGAATGCACCAACGTGACGCTTGGACACATCGTGCAGCCCTGTCAGTCCCAGAACGTCATCGACTCTGGATTTCGCAAGCCCACCCGAGGCCGTCAGGTAGCGAAGGTGGTTGCGGGCGGATCTGTTCGGATCGAATGCGGTCGCATCCAGCAGGCTCCCAACCATTCTCAGCGGCTGGTCGACGTCTTTGAAACGTGCCCCGTCAAAGGTGACTCCGCCGGCATCCCTGGGATCCAGATCCAACATGCAACGCATGGCGGTGGACTTGCCCGCACCGTTGGGACCCAGAAATCCAGTGACGGTGCCGGGTTCCACACTGAAACTCAGGTTGTCCACCGCTGCGTGGGCCCCGAACCGCTTGGTCAGGTTGCTGACTACTACTGACATCTGTGTCCTTTCCCTCCCGGGAGGTGACTGCGATCAGACCGATCGCCCACATGCTCGATTGTCCACTTGCCAGCACTATCGACCTGCCAGCGCCCGAGAATATCGCAGCTTTCGCCCTGCCTGAAGCATTTGTCGCCCGTGAACGAATCGACATCATTTCGTTCCTCTTCTCATTCTGCTGTTCCCGTTCTTCTTCCGTCCGTTTCCGACGTGGCCATCCGTTTTCGGTATGACCGCCCGATTTCGGTGTGACCGCGTCGACGTCCAACCATCACGGATGCCACGACCGCTCCGGGGCCAAGCCGACAGCAACAAACACCCACCGCAGAATTGACGACTCCCCTTCTGACCGGAATCGGCCGGATATACACAACCGCTAGGTCGTGCACCCCAAGGATTGTGAATCCGCCTCCGACAACAAGCGATGCAGACCAGTCCACACACCCAAACCTTCTGGAATCGGAATCGAGGTGACCGCGGCGTAGCGTGATCCAATGATCACCGCCGGGGTCCCGCTGTCGATACTTGATCTGGCCGTAGTCGGGCGCGACGACACAGTGGCCGAGGCCCTTGAGGCCAGCGTTGCGTTGGCCCAGGCGGCCGAGGAACGTGGCTATCGGCGGGTCTGGTACGCCGAGCACCACAACATGTCGTCGATCGCCTCGTCGGCGACGAGCGTGCTCATTGCCCACATCGCAGCTCACACCACACGGATCCGGCTCGGTGCGGGCGGCATCATGCTCCCCAACCACTCACCTCTGGCCATCGCCGAGCAGTTCGGCACTCTGGCCAGCCTCCATCCCGACCGAATCGAACTGGGCATCGGCCGCGCCCCCGGAAGCGATGAGGCCAGTATCCGGGCGCTACGAAAAGACCTCGGCGCGTCTGCCGCGTTTCCTCACGATGTGCTGGAACTGCAGGCGTACCTGTCCGACAACAGCATCGTGGCCGGAGTGAAGGCAGTTCCCGGAGCCGGCACAAACGTCCCACTCACCATTCTCGGTTCGTCGCTCTACGGCGCCGAGTTGGCAGCTCGACTCGGCCTGCCTTACGGGTTCGCGTCACACTTCTCTCCCACCGAGTTGCGCAATGCCGTGGCGCTTTACCGCCGCACGTTCCAATCGTCGGACCAGCTCGATAGACCCTTCGTCTACGCCGGTGTGAACGTGGTCATGGCAGAAACCGCCGAAGAAGCGGCCGCAACACATGCACAGGTGAAACGGCGGCGGGTGGCATCCTTCCTGGGGCGGGGCCGACGCTTCAGCGAGGAGGAACTCGATGAGCTGGTCACATCACGCCAAGGGAAACAGATTACCGCGATGATGCGTCACACCGCCGCCGGCACGCCACACACCATGGGTGATCAGCTCAAGGACTTCAAGGATTTCGCGGATGCCGACGAACTGATCGTGGTCCACAACGCCGTTTCCATCGAGGATCGGCTGCGTTCAGTCCATCTTCTGGCCGACGCCTACCCCGACGTGACAGCCACCACCTGAGCCGGGATCCACGGGTCTGCTCCAGGTGGAGAAGGTGTCGGCAGCGGCGGTCGGGTCCGCCTGCGGGCGGCTTCATGGAGAGCGCCCAGCTCCTTCTCGGCTCCGGCCGCTCGAGTCCGCCTGCGGATCGGCTGCATCCAGCACGGCACCATTGCTGGATCTAGGGTTGGGTATGGCTCAGCCCATCAGCGCACCGCCGCATTGGTCGGTGCTCGACGGGAAGCTGCATCGAGAGTTCGTCTTCGATGACTTCTCTTCGGCCTTCGGATTCATGACCCGATTGGCACTTCATGCGGAACGCCATGATCACCATCCTGAATGGTTCAACGTGTGGAACAGAGTGTCAATCGACTTGGTGACCCACGACGCCGGCGGAATCACACAACAAGATCTGGACTTCGCATTCAAGGCCAACGAGGTCGCACGATCCATGTCGACCGACACAACGGACGACCGGACCGCAAGCGATTGAGTAAACAGGCAATCGAGTGCAGGCGATCCGAGTGCAGGCGATCCGAGTGCAGGTGAGCGAGTGCAGGTGAGCGAGGAAAAGGTCGCCCGGCATCTTGCCCTGCGTCAAGCTCCCAGCCGTCCGGCACCCAGCGCCTTGGAGGTTCTGTGATGGTCAGGTCGCGCAAAAACGCGACCTGACCATCACAGAACGCCGGATCGGCGTAGCGGAGTCGGAGTCGAGCGGGCCAGGGCAAGGGAACCGGCGGAGGAATCGCGTCGAGCGGGTCGGCGTGGTGGATTCGGCGCAGTCGACGCCGAAACCTATCCGGGGGACTGTTGCACTCGGGCCAATATGGACGTCGTTCGTTTCGCGTCGGCGTCTACCAGGTCCACACGGATCAGACCCTCTGACGGAGGGCCGACGAACCATGCGCGGCTGGTTATTGGCGAAACTCGGTTCTGGGCGAGGAAGCGGATCTCCAGGTCCGTGACCACGTACGGTCGCGCCGGTCGGCCGGGCCCATCTCCCAGGTGGTGATCAGCCAACTCTTCGGCAGCAACCTCGCCTAGGTGGGCCACCATCGCCCCCTGCATGGCACCCGCGGGGTTCGCCAATTCGGGACGCAGCTCAACAGTCACGACACCCACAGCCGGGTCGAGCACCTCGACGCCGACAGCATCGCGCAGCGAGGACTGGAGAGGCACTGTGTCCTCCCAGTGCTGGATAACGTCGGCGACGTCAAAGACCGGCTTGGGAGGATCCCCGCGGCGCCATGGAACCCGGGCGAAGCCGACCATGGCACTCCCCCACGACACACCGGACACGACCAGCGGCACCTCGCAAGTAATCGAGCGCTTCCCGGCCCGCAAGGTCAGCGATCGAGCCTCCACCAATGATGGCGGGGCAACGAGCGGGGCACGGACAGTCAGATCCGAAGTGAACGTCCACGCTTCGGGATCGGTGTCAACATCCAGTCCGGCCACGACGTCTGCGAGATACACGAGAACTGACATCGGAAGCGTCCCCCGCTCACACACCGTCGGAGGTGGTGCCAGGCTGGCCACAAGGTCGTCACCGTCAAGTCTCAGTGACACACCGAGACTGGTGGGCACACTGTGGAGATCTGTGGGCAGGTCGGTCACAGCGTCCGAAGTTAGCTGTGGGCTGGCACCCTGACCGAATTCAGTTGTGGGCGAACAGAAGCCTCATCACCGAGACTGGTGCGCGTATCGAGAGGCCGAATCGCGTGCGGCGTCCGGGTTCGACCGGTGACACTGCATCGTTCAGTCTGGTGGCGATTTCGAGTCCCGCGACCCACCGGAGACAACCCATGTTCACAGTCATCCGAGACCGAACTCTGTATGACGGCAGCGGTTCGGCGCCGCCATGCAGAGGACTCATCAACGAGTACCGGCCCGCCCTCTGAACCCCCCGACAGCCAACCAGGTGCCGTGAGCCTCCGCCACGGCGCGCCACATCACCGGGCCGCCATCCTCCACAGTCGAGTCCCCTCGAGGTTCATCCTCAACCCCGAAACGATTCTGGGTGGCATCGACTCCGCCACCCGGCCACGATCGCTCAGAACAGGCAATCCGACACTGGCCGCCCCGTCATGGAATGGAGACAGGGAGGTTGAACTCGACGCCAAGCTTGACAAGTTCCGCGTCGACACACTGGGCGAACAGGGTGTAGCTAACCAGGTGCACGCCGTCGAGCATCGCCGGTCCAGCCTGGCTGAGGCAGTCGATTGACTCGGGTTGGCCAAAGGCCCACGCTGACAACGGCGCAACCTTCGGGGCGAGAGCGCCGTATGAGGGCTCCGCGATCCAGATGAGCCGGATGCCACGAGCCAGCATTGCCGCCTTGAATTCCTCCATGCCGGCGATGATCTCCGACGTCTCGGCCCTCGGTGTGTCGGCGACGCCTCCGAGGACAAGCAAGGTCTCGGGCTGGCCGTAAAGGGCGATGTGTTCCTCGGTGTTGTCGAGGATCAGGCCGGGCGCGTACTCGGTGAACGCTGCGCCGCCCGAGAGGACGCTGTGCGGGCGGGGTCTCATCTCGTAACCCGTCCCGGAAGCGAGACTGTCACCGGTTATCCACACGGAGATCTCTGGCGGTGGGGCCGGCAAGGCTGCGGGCCCACTCTTGGTGCACCCAACGGCCACGAGACCCATGACAGCCAATAGACCCAATGTGGCCCTCAACCGGCCCCCTCGCGCACAGGACAACACAGCCATACCATTCCCCAATCTATCGCAGGCCCCGCCTTCAGGCCTCGTGAGCGACAAGGGTATACCGCTGCCGTGGCGCGTGCCCGCATTGATTCATCAGAAACCCCCGCGTGGCTGGAGTCGCTGCCTCATGCAGGAATCTCCGCGTCGGCATGGTGCCCGCTACGCCCGATTGATGGAGCTTTCGATGGATGAACGGCGTGCTGTGAACATCATCATGGTCGGCGGCGTATCGACGTGGGTCCAGTCCGAAAAGGGGTGCGATCCTGGGCCAGTTGCCAAGCCGACAGGCGGGCATCGCGATCTGTGGGCAGGTCGGTCACAGCGTCCGAAGTTAGCTGTGGGCTGGCACCCTGACCGAATTCACTTGCGATTCACTTGCGGGCGAACAGAAGCCTCATCACCGAGACTGGTGCGCGTATCGAGAGGCCGAATCGCGTGCGGCGGGCGGGCTTGCCCGGCAACACTGCATCGCTCAGTCTGGTGGCGATTTCAAGTCCCGCGATCCGACGGAGACAACCCATGTCCACAATCATCCGAGACGGAACCCTGTATGACGGCACCGGTTCAGCGCCGCGCATCGCCGACGTCCTGACCGGCGATGACGCAGAATCGCCGAGATCGGTCCGTCATTGGCAGCACCCGAGGGCACCGAGGTCATCGAGGCGAGCGGTTGCTGGGTAACCCCTGGCTTCATCGACCTGCACACGCACTACGACGCTGAACTCGAGGCCCAGCCCGAACTGTCCGAATCGCTTCGCCATGGTGTCACGACCTGTCTCATCGGCTCATGTGGCCTCTCGCTGGTAATGGGCGAACCCGCAGACATGGCCGACATGTTCTGTCGCGTCGAGGGCATCCCGCGCGACATGGTGCTACCCCTGCTCGAAGATCGCGTGGACTGGACCTCGCCATCGGGCTACGTCGATCACCTCAGCTCATTGCCGCTGGGCCCGAACCTCGTGAACATGGTCGGTCATTCAACGATCCGGGCACATGTGATGGGCCTCCGGCAGAAGCGTCGACAGAGGCCTCCACCTCCCATTCGTTGTATGAGCGAGGCAACAACAACGTGATCGGCGTGATGATGCCCAGGCGCATGTTGATCCTTCGAGACTAGAGAGGCCTTGTAAATGCCACCGTCTGGAAATGCCACTGCCCGATGACCGTAGCCGGATCTCAATGCACCTGATCCCGGCTCGCAGGTGAAAGCCAGCCCATGCGCTACCGCTCGGTGAGGTTGGCGAAGGAGGAAGTCCAGCAACGGGTCGGAAGATTCCATGATGCTGATCGGCTGGCGCAGGTGAGCCCCTTTAGCCTCGCTCGAGTGCGAGCTCGGGTGCGGGTGACTCGGCCCTTGCACCTCTGGCGAATCTACGATGGGACATGACCCAGATACCGAGTCCGCCCCCGGAATGGTCGGTGGTCGACGACAAGCTACACCGAGAGTTCATATTCGAAGACTTCGCCACGGCGTTCGGATTCATGACCCACTTGGCGCTCGAGGCTGAACGCCGTAATCACCATCCCGAGTGGTCGAACGTCTGGAACAAGGTGACAATCGACTTGGTGACGCATGACGCGGGCGGCATTACGGAACAAGACGTGGACTTCGCGGTCAAGGCCAACGAGATCGCCGGAACCATGTAGCGGGACGCAACAGATGATGAGACCGAAGGCGGGTGAGGTGCGAGTCACCCAGGGTTTCTCGGAGGCTCACGCTTCAGCGGGCCGGTGACGGCCCTGCGGCGGTGTCGCAGCTGACGACCGTGGCCCCCGATGTCGATCGCCGTGAGCGTGGTGCCGGCCGGGACCACATTGGTGATGACGACGTTTGCTGCAGCGTCACCAACGACGCCAACCGCGCCGACGTTCGCCTACCAGACTCCCGGTTCGATGAGCTTGCCGCCGTGTCGCGTGAAGGCACCCTCGACGAGTTCAGGACGATCGTGACTACAAGCCACCACGAGCACCTCGCCCGGCTCGAGAGCAGTATGACGAAGAGCGTCGTGCTCATAGAACTCACCCGAAGCTGCCCCAATGCCTCCGAATCCACCAACCATCGCTCCGCCAAATCCCGAGGAGAGTCCGAGGGCTGCGATGCCACCAGCGCCCAGTGCGCCGATTCCCGGCGCGGCGATGGCGAACAGCAGCATGCCACCGATGAAACCGAGCACCGCCCCCGCTGCGACTCCCTTCTCGAGATCCTCGGCGAGGTCGGCTTCTTCGTCCCGCTCGAACACGACTCTGCCGGGCTCACGAATAGCGAGCCGGAGATGGCGGCTCCCGAGGCCGATTTCGCGCAAGTCGTCGACGGCAGCTTCAGCTTCGGCATGGGTTCCGAAGACGGCCGCGATGTGATCGTGGGTGTCGTGCTCGGCCGCCTCCTCCGGTGAGACGAGGTATCGATCAAGGTGACGGAGGATCTCCGCCTCCTCAGGTGACATCTCGGGCCCATAGGCAACGGGAACAGTGCCGATCGGCCGCCCGTCCCTCGCTCCGACGGCCACCAGAAGTGCTTGGTCAGCGGGGTCCGAGCTGAGATGGACTCGTGCGACTTCCACAGCGATGAGTGTCGCCGGGTCGAGGTCTTCGCCGCTCTCGGCTGCGTGAAGCTGTGTTCCCTTCACCGTCAGATCCTCGACGAAGCCGGCTTGGTTCAGCCGCTGCTGAACTTCTTGGAGCGATTCGGTGGCCATCGGAGAATTATCTCATAGAGCGCTCAGGCCACCAAGAACCAGAAGTCACTGGTTGGCGCCGGTCGCCGGTCCACACAGGTGCCCGTGAGGAGATTCAGGGTTGGGACGATCGACCCAGTGTGGTTCGGAATTGCGACTGTAGTCTCGGCTCATGACGAATTCGCCGAACACCCTGAGCAACGCCGAGACAGCAGCACTCAACGAGGCTCTCGATGACGAGTACAAGGCGCTGGCAACCTATGAGCAGGTGATCGCCGACTTCGGTGAGATCAGGCCGTTCATCAACATCGCGGACTCGGAGCGCCGCCACATCGACGCGCTCCGCGGGTGCTTCGAGCGCTACGGGGTGACCGTTCCCGAGAGCTCCTGGGAAGGGCGAGCTCCTCGTTTCGACTCGGTGGGAGAAGCGTGTCGCGCAGGCATCGACGGTGAGGTCGAGAACGCTGCGATGTACGACCGCCTTCTCCAAAGCACCGAACGGGTCGACCTCATCGAGGTGTTGGAGAACCTCCAGCGGGCGTCACAGGAGAACCACTTGGCCGCATTCCAACGATGCGCAGATCGCGGCGATGGGGGTGGCCGACGCCGACGATTGCGCGGACGCCCCTAGATGTGGGAGCCACAGACGTTGTGTACGCGTGATGCGGGTGGTCCGCCGACGGTCCCCGGTCCACGCTGCCCGTCCCCACTCGTTCTGTGATGGTCAGGTCGCGGTTTTGCGCGACCTGACCATCACAGAACGGCGGATGAGTCCCTCTGACAAAGGACCGACGAACCATGCGCGGCCGATGATCGGTGAAGCTCGGTTCTGGGCGAGGAAACGGATCTCCAGGTCGGTGACGACGTGCGGTGCTTCCCCTCGGCCAAGCTCACCAACAAGGTGGTGATCGGCAAACTCCTCGGCAGCAGCCTCGCCCAGGTACGCGACAATCGCCCCTGCAGGGCACCTACGGGATTTGCCAACTCAGGCCGCAGCTCATCGGTCACCTCGCCCTCGCGCCGCGGAACCCGGGCGAAGCCGATCGTGGCACACCGCCGGGGGTGGATCCAGACGGGCCACAAGGTCATCACCGTCTAATCGCATCGACACGCCGAGACCGTTGGGCACACTGTGGAGGTCTGCGGGCAAACCAGTCACAGCGACTGAACGTACCCGTGGGCTTGCGCGCGTATGGAGTTCGCGCCGTTCGAGTTCGCGCTGTTCGAATGAGGTCCGAACGGAAGGAAGGGGTCATCCGGGAGGCCAGTGTGGCTCGGACCGAGACGTCGCGTTCCCGTCCGTCCCGGCCCGTGGTGAGCTGATCCGCTCGGCCCGGCAGCACTCACGGTAGAAGTCCCGCTCGTTCAATCCGGG
>JAHRAZ010000028.1 GCA_020027475.1 Microthrixaceae bacterium | reverse complement strand
AACACCACCAGAATTATCAGGATGGAATAACTCTTCTGTTCTTCGTCGTTCACGCACACCCCGTGCCGATTTGTGGTCCGACACGACTTGGGCCGGACAACAGTTTCATCTGCCTCACGGGTACACGCGAAGGCCAGGAATGATCAGAGTACGGCCACCGGAGCAACCGGGGTACTCGCGGCACCCACAAACGGTTCTGGATTGGCCACGAGCAGGAACCCGCCGCTCCCACGTTCGGCGCAGACCACGGAAAGCTCTTCGAGATTCCAGTTCTGTCCCTGGATGAGCCCCATGTCGCGCACTTGCAGCATGTGGACGGCCAGGAGGTCCGACCAGTCGGGCTCCGATGGGGGGAACGATTCGTACGCGTAGGTGTCATTCACACACCCGGCAACGTCATGGTCACGCATCCACTGAACACTCTTTGTGGACACACCCGTGCTCTTGAAATCCTTGCCCACCGCGTACATCCACCGCCCGGTGCTGCCGATCTCGTCGGGCATTCCCCGTTCACTGTTCAGGTAATGCTGCATCCAGCCCGTGCGAACCACAACGAAGTCACCGGGCTGAATCTCAACCTTGGCGAACTCGGCGGCCTCATCGAGATCATCGCCGCTGATGGCGAATCCGATGTCGATCTCGTCGAGACGGTCCACGCCCTTGGCCCTGGCGACATCGAGCAACACGCCGCGAGTGGCGATTGCCGGCAGCTTCTCGGCACCCAACTTTGCAGCACCGAACTGAGCGGTTGTTTCCTCCGCCGGATAACCGTTGTAGAGCTGGCCGTCATATGAGATGTGCGCCAGCGCGTCGAGGTGGGTTCCGGCACATGTGCTCATGGTCACCAGATCATCGGTTCCCCTCCACATCCCCGGCGCATGCGGATCAATGTCGTTCACCGAGGTCTGGGTGAGAATCGGATTGAATCGACGGGCGGGTTGACCGACCTGAATCCCGTCCGAACGCAGGTCCACACTCAGGGAGATGTGCCGTCCGCTGCGAACGGTTGCGGTTCCGCGTTGGGCCGAAGCGTTGTCGAGCAGATTTCCGCACCCCAGTTCGTCGTTGGGTCCCCAACGTCCCCAGTTGCGGACCTTGTCGGCCAGCTCGGCCAAATCTCCGGGTAATGGCATCTGATCAGTCCCGATCCATCAGTCCATCGTGAGTACACCGCGGGCGAGCTTGCCTGCGTGCAGCTCATCCAGAGCGGTGTTGAATTCTTCGATCGGGTATGTCGCCGAGACGAGCTCGTCGAGCTTCAGGCGACCGGCCTTGTACAACTCGATCAGCATCGGGATGTCGTAGGCGGGTCGGGCCGAGCCGTATCGGCAGCCCATGATCGACTTGTCGTTGTACATGGTGGAGACAACGAAGCTGGCCTCGGTGCCCATCTTGGGAACACCCAGCATCACAACGGCGCCGCCGAAGTCGAGCATCTCGGTGGCAGCCTTGATGAGGGCCGTGGAACCGACACACTCGAAGACGTAGTCGACGCCGTTTCCGCAGATTTCCTTGACTGCTTCCACCAGGTCGGTGTCTTCATCCGGGCAGATGAAATGTGTGGCGCCGAACTGCTTGGCGAGGGCTTCCTTGCCGGGATTCGTGTCTACGGCGATGATCGGCAACGCGTCACTCATCGCAAGGCCCTGGATTGTGTTGAGGCCGATTCCACCGACACCGATCACCACGGCCGACTCGCCATGGGTGACCTTGGCGCGGTTGAACACGGCACCCACTCCGGTCAACACACCGCAACCGATGAGACAGGCCGAGGTGAGTGGCACGTCGTCGGGGATCTTGATCGCAGATGTCTGCTTCACAACGGTGGAATCCACAAACGCCGAGGTATTCGCGAACTGGAACGCCTTCTCCCCGCCAACGGTGAATGGACGGCTCAAACGGCCGAGGGATGTGCGGCAGAAAGTCGGCTTGCCACGGCTGCACTCTGCGCACATGCCGCAGTTTCCCAAGGTGGTCAACACCACATGGTCACCCTCGGCCAGCGTGGTTACGTCGGAAGCCACGGCTTCCACAACGCCCGCACCCTCATGGCCGAGGACCGCTGGAGTGGGGAACATGATCGTGCCATCGAGCACGGAAACATCGGAGTGACAGACACCAGCGGCCGTCAACTTGACGCGAACTTCGCCGGGCCGCAGATCGCGGACCTCCACGTCATCGCGCAGTTCGGCTGACTCGCCGTCCCAAACTATTCCCTTCACGCTGTCCGCCTTTGTTGAGTTCTGGAGATGGCCGCAACAGTACCGGCCGGTAGAACGCGTTTCACTTCCTGAGGAGCCAGAAATCACTTACCGATGCCGTGTCTGGGTGCTGCGGATGGTGATTTCGGTACTTCGGGATTCGTTGTTCGGTCTCGGGGAATCGTTGTTCGGTCTCGGGGAATCGCTCGGCCCTCGGGGAATCGCTCGGCCCTCAGGGAATCCTTCGGCTCCCAGCGAATACTGTGTGGCACCCACGAACACGATGTTCGTCCGGCAGTCACCGGTTGAGGCAGGGGGAATCGTGAGCAACACTGAAACTGGCAACACTGAAACTGGCAACGCCGCGGCAAACAAGGAAGTCGCCGAAGCGTTCTGGGCCACCTTGGCTCGCCGGGACTTCGATGCACTCGGCGAGTTCATCGCCCCCGACGGACACTATGTCGACGTTCCGGTTCTCGGCGACGGCGCCGCTGAAGGCACCATTGCAGAAGGCAACGCCACCGAAGAGGGAGCAACCGGACCCGAAGAAGTGATCGCACGACTCCGCCTCGGACTGGAACCGCTGGAGAAGTACGAGCTGCACGATGGCCGCCTCATTGCAGAAGGCAACACCGTGGTCACCGAACACTCCGAGGAATGGTTCTGGCATACGGGCGAACATCACCATTTGCGCTTCTGCTCGATCCAGGAATTCGAAGACGGGAAGATCCGTCGCTGGTGGGATTACATGGACTTGAACCAGCTGTTGCAGGCCGCGCCGGATTGGTGGATCGAGCACATCACCGACGGCTACAAGTAAGCCGCGATGGGGACGAATCCCCTGCCTGAGTCAGCTGGTCCAGACGATTGACTGCAACTCGCTGTAGGCGTGGAGTCCGTAGCTTCCACCGTCACGGCCCACACCGGACTGCTTGAAACCACCGAACGGTGCTTCATGATTGCGCTGGAGTGTGTTGATGCCGACGTTCCCCGACCGGAGACGTTTGGCCATGCTCCAGGCTTTCGCAGTGTCGGCGGAGAACACGTAGGAGTAGAGCCCGTATTCCGAGTCGTTGGCGATTGCCACGGCCTCGTCGTCGTCATCGAAGGGAACCACCACAACGACCGGACCGAAGAACTCCTCGCGGACCGGAGTCATTTCCGGCGTGCCTGTGATCAGGGTTGGCTCGTAGAAGAATCCGCGCTCCATGTCGCCACGCCGGCCTCCTACGACTACCTCCGCACCCTCGGTGAGTCCGGTGGCAACAAGGCCTTCGACGCGTTCACGCTGGACAGCGGAGATGAGAGGACCGACCACCGTGGTCTTCTCCTTGGGATCACCCACAGCCATGTGGCCGGCCGCCTTGGTGAGGCCACCGATGAGGTGATCCATCATCGAGCGGTGCACGATCACGCGGGTCGGGGCCGTGCAGATCTGGCCGGAGTGGAAACCCCAGACCGAACTGATTCCACCGATGGCTGCCTTGAGGTCGGCGTCTTCACGCACGATGCAGGCACCCTTGCCACCGAGTTCGAGCAGCAGCCGTTTGTTCTGGGCACCGGCAACCGCGCCGATTCGCTGGCCGACACC
>JAHRAZ010000021.1 GCA_020027475.1 Microthrixaceae bacterium | reverse complement strand
AGGTTGGCGGTTCAACGGTCAGCAGTATCCCAACGCCATTCACATGGCAGTCACCCGCCCCCAGACCGAGCCGGGAGTAGTGGACACCTTTCGGGAGGACCTCTCCGATGCTGTCGCCTATGCAGTTGCACACAAGGACTCCGATGCCTTCAGCGCCGCCATCTACGGCGGTGTCGCCGGCGGGCTCACCGATTCCGCCGATGAGTTCATCCGCGGGATCATGGAATCGATGATGGACACCCAGCAGGGTTTGCCACCACTTGACTGAGTTGCCCGCGCGGGGTGATTGCGTGCCCTCAGCCGGTGAGGCTCAGGGGCTTCGCTCCCGGCTGCACGGCCGCAGCAGTGTTCGCCCCTGCCACGGTGGTGGTCACTCCGGGCACGGTCGTTGTCGTCGTTGTGGTCGTTGTGGTGGTCGTGGTTGTCGTGGCGATCCCGAGTTGGCTGCTCTCGATCTCCACATGATTCCAATTCGCACCGACCGGCCAGGACGCACCGTCGGGAGCTGCGGCCGCTACGTTGATCGTGGCGGTGAGCGTCTGGTCTTCCACCCCGCCCGGGGTCCAGTCACAAATGACGGCCCGCATGGTGATCGGGGACAGATTGCAGTTTGTGAGGCCCGAGGTATTCGTTCCGAGCGACAACGTACCGTTGCCGTCGGTGCCCTCGACACTGACCGAGACCGTGGTTGCGGGCATGGCTCCAGTTGCATGGAAGGTGACGGTCACGATCGAACTGGAACTGGATCCCGGAGTCGCGGGATTGGGAACGATGCTGTCGATTGTGGCGGTGATCGTCGCGGGCTCGGGGCCGGCCGCTGCGCCGACCATTGACGGATATGCGAGCGCTCCGGCGAGCAGCGCAGCCACAGCCGCAGCAAGCGTCGAGTAGAGAATCGTGCGAGTCTGGCGCAAGCCGGACATGGGACAACTTCCTTGTTCTGATGATCGGGAGAGAGAGAACCGTCGTGATGCTGGGGCAGAATCCCCTCGGCCACGAGAATAACGGACCGAAGTTCTGAACAGCCAGCACTCAGTCCGCAACCAGAGCCATTTCGGCCCTCATGCAACGCTGGGCCGAACCGCCGGGATGGCGTGGGACAGGGCGGCGCGATCCATCGCGATTGGCCGGCGGATGGGCGAAAGCCCTTTGGTAACCTGTGCGGGTGTTACTCCCCCGGGCAGTGTTTGTCCCCCGAAGAGCGGAGACCGATGGCCGACGTTGAAGAAACGGTGCTTCCCGGAGTCGGCATCCGTTATGAGTTCTCCACCGTCGACTCCGAACGGATCGGTGTGCTCGTGCACCTCTCCGGCCGCCGCGAGCTTTTCACGCTGCGACCAGATGATCCCGACGCGTTCGACACAGTCGCCCACCTTGATCCCGATGACGCCCGCACGCTGGCTGACCTGATGGGCGCTCCCCACATCGCCGAGCGGTTCGACGATCTGCAACAACAGGTCGAAGGCCTGGCGATCGACTGGTTGCGTCTGAAGGGCAGTTCCCCTCTTGCCGGTAGATCCCTCGAGGAATCGGCCATTCACACCGAGACAGGCGTCTCCATCGTTGCAGTCATTCGCAGCGGTGTGGCCGTCCCGGCTCCCGCGGCCGAATTCGTGCTCGAATCCGGTGACCTCGTCGTCGCAGTCGGAACACCCGAAGGTGTCGCGGAGGTCAACGAACTCGTCCGGGGTTCCGAGCACCATTCGTGATCGCCTCCACCGATCACCTCGCGGTCGTGCTCATCGAGCTGGGCCTCGTGGTGCTGGCTCTGGCCCTGCTGGCGCGGCTCGCGCATCGCTTCGGGCTGAGTCCGATACCGCTGTACCTCCTGGCGGGACTCGCTGTCGGGCAAGAGGGCATCATCAAGCTCGACGTGAGCCGCGACTTCGTCGACACCGGCGCCGAAATCGGCGTCATGTTGTTGTTGCTGGCGCTCGGCCTGCAGTTCACCGCGGCTGAACTACGAACCGGGCTTCGAACCGGCTGGCCCTCCGGCCTCGTCGATGGTGCCCTGAACTTCACGCCCGGACTGCTCGCCGGGCTGGTGCTCGGCTGGAGCCCCGGGGCTTCCCTCCTGCTCGGCGGGGTGACCTACATCTCGTCATCGGGAATCATCTCCAAACTGCTCGGCGACCTCGGACGGCTCGCCAACCGCGAAACCCCGGTGATCCTCACGATCCTCGTGATCGAGGATCTGGTCATGGCGGTGTACCTGCCCATCGCAGCGATCGTCGCCGCAGGCCAGATGCTCACCGTTGGCAGCGCAGCCGCGGCGGGTGGCGCATTCCTGGCGGCCGCCGCGGCGCTGTATTTCGCACTCCGCCACGGGCGTCACGTGAGCAAAGTTGTCACCAGCAGTTCCGACGAGGTAGTCCTGCTCAGCGTCATCGGCCTCACCCTCTTCGTCGCCGGAGTCGCCCAATACGTCGGGGTCTCCGCCGCTGTCGGAGCGTTTCTCATCGGCATCGCCGTGGCCGGGCCGGTCGCCGATCGTGCTGCAGTCCTGGTCGGGCCACTTCGGGATCTGTTTGCAGCCATTTTCTTCTTCCTGTTCGGCCTTCAGGTCGATCCGAGCGGTCTGGGTTCCGTGCTCGTTCCGGCACTGGCCCTCGCGGTTCTGACCGGCGGGACCAAACTGGCCACCGGCTACTGGGCGGCCCGAAGAGCAGGCATCGCCCGGTCCGGTCGCATACGCGCCGGCACAGCACTGATCGCCCGCGGCGAGTTCTCGATCATCATCGCCGAACTCGGACTGGCATCCGGGATCGAACCTCAGCTGGGTCAGCTCGCCGCGGCCTACGTACTGATCCTGGCCGTGGCGGGGCCGCTGATAACCCGCCTGTCCCCCACCACATCCCGCAGCCACAAACCAACCGGATAACCGGTTTGGCCTGCCCACTGCGAGCTCATCCACACCGCCGCTGGTTTCTGCGAATGACTCCCAACGCGAGCGCAGCAGGGTGCCTCTGACTCAGATTCTGAGACGTCGAAAACTCTCACCCTGCTCCGCCGACTATTGAGGCGACTTCTGCGCACCCTCCGGACGGCCCACGAATCCCTGCATGGACACGTTCACACCGAGCACGTCCATGGCCGCATCGAACAGTCTCGCCGGAAGCAGTCGCATCAACGGCAACGCATAGAGCAACGGCGGCAACAGAAGACGGGCCCGGTCATGCTCAATGGCGCGCACCATCTTTGCCACGACATCATCTTCGGCGAGGATCGGCAGGAGCCAGCTGAAGCGCGTGCTCACACCGTCAAACATCCCGGTGTCGATGTAGTACGGACACACGACGGTGGTGCGTAGACCGGGTGCGGATTGTGCGAGTTCGACGCGCAATGATTCATCAAACCCGACCGCCGCGTGCTTGGACGCCGAATAATCAGTTTGGCGCGCCACTCCGATCAGCCCGGCAGCGGATGCGACCGTGACAATGTGGCCTCGGTCGCGGGCGATCATGGAAGGCAAGAAAGCCTTGGTCGTCCAGTAGTTGGCCAGAACGTTGACACGGAATGTGCGCTCTATGTCCGCACTGGAAAGCTCTGTGAGCGGCATGCCGCTCACGACGCCGGCGTTGTTCACCAGTACATCCACCGCCCCCACTTCTGCGAGTACTCGGTCAGCGGCCACCGCCACTGCAGCGGAGTCCCCAACGTCCACCACACCGGTCAGCGGATCCGCACCGATCTCCCTCAACTCGTCCGCCAACGCTTCCAGGCCGTCTGCTGAAAGATCCCAGAGAACTGGACGAGCACCCCGACGAGCCATCTCCAGGCTGAGCAGCCGGCCGATACCGCTGGCAGCTCCCGTCACGAGCACAGTGGATCCGCCAAGACGTGTCATGCTCGTATTCTGCCCACCCGAGGTCGGCCCAGCAAGGAGTCTGCCTCGATGCTTCCTCCTTGATCACCACGGCCCGGCCACGGCTGCGGGCCCAAGGGAAATACCACGGACTGTGGTTGTCCCCGATCGTCGCGTGCCATGGTCGGCCGGGGCACGGATTCTCCTACGAAGCCTGCACTGCGTCGCCGACAGTCCGGAACGGAATTTTCGTAGGCAACCACCTCGGCAATCCGCGAGGCTGTCTCCGAACAGTCAGAAACAGCCACCATCAGGAGCAGCATGGACTTCCGCATCTTCACCGAACCTCAGCAGGGCGCTTCCTACGACGATCTGCTGGCCGT
>JAHRAZ010000122.1 GCA_020027475.1 Microthrixaceae bacterium | reverse complement strand
TGGTCGATGAACACAACAACCCGTTGCGTCTCAGCCGTTCCCAAAGACTCGCTTCTGCGGCGCAGCGCCGAGCGATCCTCATCCGAGACGCGGGATGTGTGTTCCCCGACTGTGACGCCCCCGCATCGTGGTGTGTGATCCATCACATCACCTCCTGGCATCGGGGCGGCAACACCGATGTCAACAACATGGCAATGCTATGTCCGCATCACCACGGCATCACCCACACCAACGGCTGGGAAATGGCTTCGAACGGCGATCAGACGTTCTCCTGGATCACTCCCCACGGAACCCACCTCACAAGCCAACGCCACGGCCAACACACCAACAACCACGAACACAACAAACACGGGACCAGTCCGCCCACCCAATAACGTCCCCCACCTGCGAACGCGGGCCGATAATCTTCGACCATGGAGCCTGCCAGCGGAAACCTCTTCACGGCGGGCGCAGAGGAGATCCGCTCGAAAAGGGCGCCCCTGGCCGACCGACTTCGGCCGGATACCCTTTCGGACATCGTCGGTCAGGCGCATCTGCTCGGACCCGGTGCGCCTCTGGCAGCCCTGGTGGAGGCAGACCGGCTCAGCTCCACGATTCTCTGGGGGCCTCCCGGCACCGGCAAGACGACCCTTGCCCGACTGCTCGCCGAAACCTCAGCGAAGGAGTTCATCGCTCTGTCAGCGGTGTCTGCCAGCGTGAAGGACATCCGCCAGATCACGGCCGCCGCAGAGGTGCGGCTCGAAACCAGTGGGCGTGGAACCATCCTTTTCCTCGATGAGATACATCGGTTCAACAAGTCACAACAAGATGCGCTTCTGCCGTCGGTGGAGAGCGGTTTGTTGACCCTCATCGGTGCCACCACCGAGAATCCGTACTTCGAAGTCAATGCTCCCTTGATGAGCCGATCCACGCTGTTCCAGTTGGAGCCGCTCTCGGACTCCGCGCTGCAGGAGCTGGCAACCCGCGGCCTGGCGGAAGAAGGCTGCACGGCTGATCCGGCTGCGATGAGCTACTTGGTTGACTATTCATCAGGGGACGGACGGCGATTGTTGACGAGCCTCGAAGTGGCGATCGCGCTTGCCGCCTCCCGGGGCTCACAGCTTCCGGCCGGGAGTTCGGATTCGGACGCGGACCAACAGCAAAGCGCGGACCAACAGCAAAGCGCGGACCAACAGCAAAGCGCGGACCAACAGCAAAGCGCGGACCAACAGCGAAACGCGACAGTCACGGTGGAGTTGGTCGACGTGGAGGCTGCGCTGGGAACCACGGCGCAGCGTTATGGGGTGGACGACCACTATGACGTGGTGTCGGCGTTCATCAAGTCAATTCGTGGTTCGGATCCCGACGCAGCCCTGCACTGGCTCGCCCGGATGATCTCGGCCGGCGAGGATGCCCGGTTCATAGCCAGAAGGTTGGTCGTGAGCGCCTCGGAAGACATTGGCTTGGCTGATCCGACCGGCCTGCTCGTCGCTGATGCCGCAGCGAGGGCAGTGGAGCTCGTCGGCTTGCCGGAGGCACGCATCAACCTTGCACATGCCACAGTGCATCTCGCGCTGGCGCCCAAGTCCAACACTGCGTATGCCGCTCTGGGCCGGGCGACGGCCGAGTTGTCCTCCGGTTCGGTCGGGGAAGTACCCCTGCACCTCATGGATGCCTCCTACAAATCGGCCTCGAGTCTCGGGCACGGCGAGGAATATCGGTATCCACATTCGGAGCCCGGCGGCTGGGTGGCCCAGCAGTATTTGCCCGATGGCATGGAGAATCCGGGGTATTACCGGCCTTCAGCGCATGGTCGCGAGAGAATGATGGTTGAGTCGTGGATGCAGCGACTGAAAGGGGAGCCGGAATGACCGCCACTGATCTGCTGGTCGTGTTGGGTGCAATGGCGCTGTTCGGTGCCGTGGCAATGATGACTTGGGCCACCGGTCGACTGCTCGCAGCCGCCACCCGGCTGGAAAACGCCACCGGGGAGTTCACGGCGGCGGCTGAGCCACTGGTGGCGGAATTGGCAAGTTCTGCCGAACGCGCGGCAAACGAAGTGGGGCGGGTGGAGAACCTGATTGACATTTCCGGTGAGATCGCTGACCGGGTGGACCGAACCACCGGCGCCACCTACCGGGCCATTACCCGCCCGGCGATCAAGGGCGCTGCGATCGCCGAGGGCACCAGGCGTGCGGCGAAACGCCTGAGCGGCCGCAGCACATCCACTCGCTAATTCCACACCTGGAGCCGCCGGTGGGCCATCATTGACGGATGCGAAGACTATTCTGGCTCGGTGTTGGGGCGGCTGCCGGTGCTTCTGGAACCATCTGGACCCAACGCCGCATCAAGGAACAGATGGACAATCTCGGACCCGAGGCCGTCGTTGCTGTTGCGGGCAGGGGAGCGAAGGCGATCGGTCGCACCGTATCGGCGGCCATATCCGAAGGCCGCGCCGCCATGGCCGAGCGCGAGGATGAACTCGAATACGAGATGAATACGCGTCGTGGCCGCCACCAGGATGGGCGTCGCTCTTCGATGAATGTTGGTCCCGGGTCCCGCATTCGCCCGGCCGAGGATCCCTGGCCCACTTCCACTCCCAAGCGCGCCTACCGGTAACCTTCTTGCACTGATGTCTGCTGTATTGACGCGCCCTGCCACTGCGGAGCAGCTGCGAGCTGCCTGGTGTGAGTTCTTCGCGGGCAAGGCCCACACCGTGGTGCCATCCAGCAGCCTCATTCCAACACATCCGTCAGCCCCGATGTTCACGAACTCGGGGATGATGCCGTTCGTTTCGTACTTCCTGGGTGAGGAACCTGTTCCATATGATCCTCCCCGGGCAGCTTCTGTGCAGCGCTGTGTGCGTGCGGGCGGAAAACACAATGATCTCGACGCGATCGGGCGGTCACTACGTCACCTTTCCTTCTTCGAGATGATGGGCAACTTCAGCTTCGGCGACTACTTCAAGTCCGATGCAATTCCGTGGGCCTGGGAGTTCCTCACCGAGGTTCTTGGCATCGACGGCGATCGGTTGTGGATCACCTGCCACCTCTCCGACGATGAGGCGGAGGAGGTCTGGGCCGATTCGGTCGGAGTTCCGCGGGACCGGATCCAACGCCTCGACAAGGACAACTTCTGGGAAATGGGCGAAACGGGTCCCTGCGGTCCGAGTTCCGAGATCTTCTGGGACTATGGTCCCGACCTCGGACCTGCAGGTGGGCCGGCAAACCCCCTCGCCGAAGACCGTTATGTCGAGATCTGGAATCTTGTCTTCACCCAGTACTTCCGTGGCATCGGCGGAGAACTCACGGACCTGCCGAAAGCCAATGTCGATACCGGCGCCGGACTGGAGCGGATCCTGGCGGTTCTGGCCGGGAGTCCATCTCTCTACTCGGCCGATGTTCTCAGCCTGCTCGTCGAAGAAGCTTAGGCGGTCACCGGAAAACGAATCGGTTCCGATAACGTCACCGACATCGGTCTCCGGTTGCTCGCCGACCACACGCGCACGGCATCCTTCCTCATCAGCGACGGGATTGTGCCCTCCAACGAAGGCCGCGGTTATGTGCTTCGGATGATCATCCGGCGTGCGGTCCGCTTCGGCTACATGCTCGGTGTGTCGGATCCGGTGCTTCCCGCGATGGTGAACCGTTGTGTGGATGTGATGGGCGGGGCGTATCCGGAGCTGCGCACTGATGCAGACGGAATTGTCGAGTCGATTGCCCGTGAGGAAGACCGTTTCCGCAGGACACTGGACCGCGGTTCCTCGCTGCTCGAGTCCGAGCTGGAGAAGTTGCCCGAAGGAGAATCGCTGGGCGGCGGAATTGCCTTCGAATTGCACGACACCTACGGATTTCCCCTGGAGGTCACACGCGAGGTTGCAGAGCTGCGGGGCGCGAGCATCGACGAACCTGGTTTCGCAACTGCCATGGCCGAACAGCGGGAGCGCTCGCGTGCTGCGGGAAAGAAGGGATCCGTTGCTGCCGGCGGGAGTGTCGATGTTGCCAGGGCGATTCTGAACTCGAATGGTCCCACTGAGTTCGTGGGTCGCGAGACGGACACCGCCGACGCCACCGTGCTGGCGGTGGTCGAGGGCCTGTTGATTCTCGACCGCACACCTTTCTATGCAGAGTCTGGTGGGCAAGTGGGAGACACCGGCACGATCTCTGCTGCCGAGGCGTCAGCCAAGGTCCTCGACACCACGTATCTGGTGCCGGGGCTGAGCGCACACAAGATCGAGACCGAAACCGGGCGTTTTGATGTGGGTGACGCCGTAACTGCCACAATCGACTCCGAGCGCCGGGCGGCCATCAAACGGAATCACACCGCGACCCACATTCTGCACTGGGCGCTGCGCGAGGTGCTCGGGGATCAGGTTCGCCAGCAGGGTTCACACGTTTCGGATGACCGGCTTCGCTTCGATTTCTCACATCACTCGGCAGTGAGCGCTGACGACTTGAGGACAATCGAGGATCTGGCCAACGCGGAGGTCCTGGACAATTCCACCGTGAGTCATTTCGAGACTTCCATGGATGACGCCAGGAAACGAGGCGCAATCGCCTTCTTCGGAGACAAATACGGCGATGTTGTGAGGGTTCTGACTGCGGGCGAGCACAGCATCGAGTTGTGCGGCGGAACCCACGTTTCCGCCCTCGGCGACATCGGACTGATCAAAGTGATCTCCGAAGGCTCGATCGGCTCGAACGTCCGCCGAATCGAAGCTGTCACCGGTGCCGGCTCACTGAACCTCCTGAGGGACACCGAGGCTCGACTTGGTGAGGTAGCCGAAACTCTGGGTGTGCCGGTCGAGGACACTCTCGACGGTCTGCGCAAGCGTCTCGGTGACCTCAAGGGGCTCCGCTCGGAATTGAAGGAACTCCGTGGTCAACTGGCTGGGTCTGCCGCCGACACCCTCGTCTCCGAGGCGGTCGACGGAGTGTTGGTGGCGCTCGTGGAATCGGAATCGCGCGATGAGGTCCGGGATCTGGCGGTGGCACTACGGGACAAACCCAACCTGTCGGTGGTTGTTCTCGGCAGCAGTCCCGGAGGCAAGGGTGTGGCACTCGTGGCCGCGGTCACACCGGAGGCGGGACTGATCGCGTCGGACCTGATACGGGAAGCCGCAAAAATGGTCGGCGGTGGTGGTGGACCCTCCGATGATCTGGCCGTGGCGGGCGGAAGACATCCGGAGAAGCTGATCGAGGCACTCGAGGTGGTCCGTGCCGGGCTCGGCCTCTGAACCCATGCAGAGTTCACAACGATGAGGGCACTTGGTGTCGATCTTGGATCTCGACGAATTGGTGTCGCCCTCTCCGATTCGGAAGGTCGCATGGCTCTGCCGTTCGACACTGTCGTGCGAACCGGGGACCGTTTCTCAGAACACCGTCAACTGGCCGAACTGGTCGCCGAGGCGGAAGCGGAGATTGTGATCGTGGGCATGCCGTTCTCCCTGGATGGCAGCGAAGGACCGGCAGCTGAACGTGCTCGCAAGGAGGTTGCCCAACTCGGCCGAACCATCAGTGTTCCGATTGAGACCTACGATGAGAGGTTCACCACCGTCACTGCCGATCACGCATTGCGGGAAGCGGACATGGGTGGCAGGCAACGGCGGAAAGTGATCGACAAGACTGCGGCCGCCGTGATGTTGCAGGCATGGCTCGACAGTCGTGGGCCCACTCTCCTAGAAGACGATCAGGATGAACAAACGTGAACAACTCTTCCGAAACTGGGCGAGACGACGGGGACTGGGTGCCGATGCCGGCTGACACCAACGGTGGTCGCCGGGTACTCACGATCGCTTCGCTGGCCCTGGTGGTGATGGCTGTGTTCGTGGGGGCCCTGATCTTCTGGGGAGCACACCTCATCGACCCCTCAGGTGATCCCGGGGACCTGGTCGGCAGCGTTGAGATCGCCAGCGGATCGTCCACGGAGTCGATTGCCGGTCAACTGGCAGAGGTGGGCGTCGTTTCCAACGGCCGACTGTTCGCTGCCTACATCGGGATCAAGGGGGCCGGCCCCTTCGCCGCGGGCGAATACCCCAACTTCGGCGAGAACATGAGCTTCGATGAAGCCATCGGCGTGCTGGAAGCCGGTCCTTTGCCGCCGGGAGCCGTGAATGTCCGCGTGGTCGAGGGCTCCAGAATCGGAGAGGTGATCGAGCAGATTGACGAGCAACACCCGAGTGTGAACGCGGAGGATCTTCTGTTGGCCCTGGGTTCCGGTGCTGTAACCAGCAAGTACCTGCCGGAAGGCACCACAAACTTTGAGGGCCTGTTGTTCCCGGACACCTACGAATTCGCCGACGACGCGTCTGGCGAACAGATACTGCAAACCATGGCCGACGAGATGGCCGAGCGACTGGATGATCTCGGTTACGAGCGCGCAGAGACCCTGCAGGGCCGTTCGGCTTACGAACTCGTGACCACCGCCTCGCTGATCGAACGCGAGACGGGAGCTCCCGCCGAGGAGCGGGGCCAGATCGCCCGCGTCATCTACAACCGGCTCGATGACGAAGAACCTCTGGGCATTGACGCGGCCATTCTTTACGGCCTGGATCGAACCAATGGCGAACTGACCAAGTCCGAACTCGAAACCGATGGCCCCTACAACACCCGGATTCGCATCGGGCTGCCGCCAACTCCGATCGGCATGCCCTCGATGGCGTCTCTCGAGGCCGCGATCGACGCTCCCGAAGGGAACTGGAAGTTCTACGTGCTTACGAGCAACGATCCACCCTCACACTTCTTCACCGAGTCATTCTCGGAGTTCAAGCGCGAGAAGGCAGATGCTCAGGCCCGCGGTGTCTTCTAGCGGCACTCGAAGCCCGGTGAGCGGCAACACGCAGGTCGTCGCGGTAATCGGAGATCCCGTGCGGCATTCGTTGTCGCCCACGGTATTCAATGCCGCGTTCGATGCCGCCGAAATGGATTGGGTCTATGTCGCATTTCCGGTGCCGGAAGGCTCCGGTGAGCAGGCCGCCCGAATGGTCCGGACCTTCGACATTCGGGGAATGTCGGTCACGATGCCTCACAAGGAAGCCGTTGTTCCGGCCATGGATGAGCTTACGGAGGTGGCGCAGCGCCTGAACGCAGTGAACTGCATTGTCAACACTGATGGGCGCTTGGTCGGGCACAACACTGATGGGGCCGGATTCCTGGAAAGTTTGCGTCACCACGGATTTGAACCAAAGGGAGCGCGATGTGTGGTTCTCGGTGCCGGTGGGGCGGCTCGCGCGGTGATCCTGGCCCTCTCGGATGCCGATGCAGCTTCGGTGGCAGTGCACAATCGCGACGCTGGCCGGGGACGGATTGCAGCCACTCTGGCAGGTTCCGACGCCGCGTTCGTGACCGAGGACGCACTGGTCGACGCGATCGGTGCCGCCGATCTGGTGATAAATGCCACGCCTGTCGGCATGTCGCCCGGTGACGGTCCTGCGTTGCCCGAAGAAGCCCTTCATTGCGACCTTTTCGTTGCCGACCTGATCTACAACCCGGGGGAAACTCCATTGCTGGCGGCCGCCGAACGAGTGGGAGCAAGACACTGCAACGGCGCTGGGATGTTGGTACATCAGGCAGCAGAAGCCTTCAGAATCATCACCGGCCGGCCCGCTCCGCTGCACGCCATGGCCGAGGCGATGACTACCACCCTGGCCGAACGCTCGGAAAAGGGTCCTCAGGGCTGAATCGGTTAGCGTTGAAGCACCAGTTGTTGGAGAAGAAGTTTTGAGCAGCGCCGATAGTTTCGTCACAGATGCCCCCGGACACCCGCAACCTCCCGCGCCCGACGCGGTTGGGCGCGGCGTCCTTGGCGACGGTGACACCGAGCCGTTGACACTGTTCGTATTGGCAGGATCTTCCCTGGGCGCAACCGCCATCCGCGGTGATGGCGATCCGCGGTGGTTCGATCTCCGTGCGGTGGTGAACCTGGATGCCCTGGGCGAACCAGAAGGCGACCGACAACGAATCGAGATGTCCTTCGAGGATGGGGAGCTCCTGGTTGCCCTGCTACCGGACGTGTTCCTGACCAAGATGGTCGATCGCCTTCAGGAACTCCTGGCATCCGGAACGATGAGCGACGGTTCAAGCGGAAGCCCGTCGGACTCCATGGCCGCTCCACCTCCGATCCCGGCCGTCGCCGTTGCCGCCGCACCACCTCCTCCTCCAACCTTCGAGGCCGCTGGACAATCTGCTTCGGGGGCGCCGATCGATCGCTCCGTGGTGGAAAACGCTCCCATGCCGGGCGACGGAGAACCCATGGTGCCAACCACAGGGGAATCTGGTCAGGACCAACTGGTGCTGGAGCACGTCATTTACCACGGCGGGTACCCGGGTGAGAACAAACGCCGCAAGCACTGCACACTCGTGATGGATCACACTGGTGCGGACCTGAGCGGTTCACACGACCTGAACTTCAAGATCGCATGGGAGTCCGTGAACTCCGTCGAAGTGCAGAACCCCGACGAGGCCAAGTTCCGTCTCAACATCAAGGCCAAACGAAACTCCACGTCACTGGTGTTCGCTTGTTCTGATGACACCATGGTGGTTGTGGAGGCGCGCAACGTGCCCACCGTTCCGATGCGCGGGGCTCTCCAGGACCTGCTTGCATCCCGCGGCATCCACGTGGTGTGAACTCCAGTACTGTCGGCGACACCATCGGCGGAAATTCAGCTGGCGCGGGTTCGGCCCGGCCAATTGCCCTGATCGGATTGTCCGGTTCCGGCAAGTCAACTGTCGGTCCACTTCTCGCCGATCGTCTGGGACGAAACTTTGTTGACCTGGATCGCCTGGTGGCGTCGGAGGCTCAGATGAGCATTCCGACAATCTTTGAACGTCTCGGCGAACGAGCCTTCAGGAAATTGGAGGTGCAGGCCCTGGAGTCGGCACTGGCCGATTCCAACACCGTGATGTCCACCGGCGCAGGAGTGGTCACATCAGGTGCTGCGCGGAAGTTGTTGGCCTCGCGGACAAGTCCGGTCTGGCTTGCTGGTGATCCTTCGGTGCTGGTCGCCCGCTTGGTGGAGGGTTTGGCGGATGACGGCGAGCCAAGACCATTGCTGGGCGAAGATGTCGATTCCGAAAAAGCGGAAATCGCGTTGCGCCGCATGCTCACCGAACGAGAGGCTTGGTATTCGGAACTGGCCGCTGCCACGGTGGATGTCACCGTTTTGAGTCCTAACGCGGTGACCAAGGCCATTTTGGAGACACTTGATGACTGAACGAATCGAGATCCGCCTGGATCTCCCGGACGGCCGCAGCACCATCGTGCTCGTGGGGCGCGGAGTCCGTAGCGAACTTGCCGACTCGATCCCGCAGACGGCCGCCCGAGTGGCTGTTGTCACCCAGGAGAACATCGATGTGGCGGTGGATCCGGGTACGCCATTCGAGACTTTCTACATCGGCGACGGCGAACAATTCAAGAACCTCGACACGGTGGGTGAGCTGTGTTCGGCATGGTCGAAATGGGGTCTCAACCGTGCGGATTGTGTGGTGGCGGTTGGTGGAGGAATGGTCACCGATGTGGCCGGATTTGCAGCCGCCGTGTACCACCGGGGGATCCCTGTAATTCACGTGCCCACCACCTTGCTCGGTCAGGTTGACGCCGCCATCGGAGGCAAGACGGGGATCAACATTCCAGAAGGAAAGAACTTGGTGGGTGCCTACTGGCAGCCGAACGCCGTGTTCTGTGACACCGAAACGCTGGACACACTGAGCCCCGCCGAGTGGCGTTGCGGTTTGGGCGAGGTCGCAAAATACAACTGGCTCGGTGGCCGCGATCTGGCGGAACTGGAACTGGAAGGGCGAATCGCCGCCTGTGTGCGGATCAAGGCCGAAGTAGTGGCATCCGACGAGAGGGAAGCGGGTCGGCGGGCTCTGCTGAACTACGGACACACGCTGGCTCATGCAATCGAGATCGTTGGATCCCACGACTTGAAGCATGGAGAGGCCGTGGGAATCGGTCTCGTATACGCGGCCGAGTTGGCTCGACAGATGGGGCGAATCGATGCGGAGTTGGTGGCAGAGCACCGACGGATCGTGGAGGCGTACGAACTTCCGACCCAGCTTCCCGCAGAACTCGAGCCACAGGATCTGCTCAAGGCGATGGGGCGGGACAAGAAGGTGTTGAACACAGGACTGACTTTTGTGCTGCTTGGCACGGACGGACTCGAGATTGTTCGTAACGTGGATCCTGGACTCGCCACGGTGGCGATGGAGGCACTGAGATGACCACCGATTCTGATGTCAACAAGAGGATCATGTTGATCAACGGCGCGAACCTGAATCTGCTGGGTAGTCGGGATCCCGGGATCTATGGCACGGAGACCTTGGACGACATTGTTGATTCTGCCCGCAACCAGGCTGAGGAACTCGGGCTGGAACTCCGGCATTTCCAGAGCAACAGCGAGGGCGAAATTGTCGATGCCATCGCACGGTCTCGGGGAAACAGCGGTGGCATCATTGTCAACGCCGGTGCTTTCAGTCATTACAGCTGGGCAATCCACGACGCGCTTGGCGCATTCCCGGGGCCGATCATCGAATTGCATCTGTCGAATCCCGGAGCCCGTGAGGAGTTTCGAACCAAATCGGTGATCACCCCGGTTGCAACGGCCGTCATCAGTGGCCTGAAGGCCCGTGGGTATCCCTTGGCAGTACGCGCAATCGCGCCGTTGATGGCCTCCTAGGCTGCCCGCATGGCAGTCACCGAAGGCAACATCGCCACATTCGCACCAGCCGACCTGCCTGCCATGGACGTGGCCGGTCGGCTTGGGAGGCTGCGCGACACCTTCGATGATGCCGGGGTGGACGCGTTGGTGGTGTCCAATCTCGTCAATGTGCGTTATCTCACCGGGTTCACGGGCTCTTCGGCCATGTTGCTGGTCGAGGGCAACTCGGCGACGTTCGTGTCCGACGGCCGCTACGCAACCCAGGCCGGCCAGGAGCTGGATGACGCCGGAGTCGATGCCGACATCGTCATCAGCACGGAAGCACCTGACGCTGCGGTCGCATCCGCAGCAGAGGGCATCGCACACCTCGGGCTCGAAGCCGACTCGGTCACCTGGGCTGCTCAAAGACGTTGGGCCAGTGAGCTGTACGACGGCGAGTTGGTTGCGTGCAGCAATGTTGTGGAGGGTTTGCGGCTGATCAAGGATCCGGGTGAAGCGGCCCGCATCAGGGCCGCCTGCGCCATCGCCGACCAAGCACTGGCCGACGTTCGCCACCTGCTTGGAGATGCGCCGACCGAACGCGAATTCGGCCTCGAACTCGACGCCCGGATGCTTCACCTCGGGGCCGACGACCTGAGTTTCCCCACGATCGTCGCAGCCGGGGCCAACGGGGCAAGACCACACCACAGGCCGTCGGGGCACCGTGTGGCCGAAGGTGAAATGGTTGTGATCGACTTCGGTGCCCTCCTGGACGGATACCACTCCGACATGACCCGCATGGTTGCGGTGGGCGACATCGGCGCCGAACGCCAGAGGATGATCAACGTGGTCGCCGAAGCCCAGGCCAAGGGTGTCGAGGCCGTGACCGACGGTGTTGATGCCTCCGAGGTAGATGGTGTGTGCAGGGAGGTGATCGCCGATGCCGGATGGGGTGACGCCTTCCTGCATGGCACTGGCCACGGAGTGGGCCTCGACATCCATGAGGAGCCGCGGGTATCGACTCGATCCACAGCTACCCTTCGGGCGGGATATGTGGTTACCGTGGAGCCCGGCGTCTACCTGCCGGAACTCGGAGGAGTCCGGATCGAGGACACCCTGTTGGTTGCCGCCAGTGGCTGTGATCGATTGACACACGCTCCCAAGGATCCCGCGTTGGACTCCTGAATCGCCTCTGGACGTCTTCAATTCCCCTCCCTCAATCATCTTCTCAGAACCCAGGATCACCATGGCCCAGATATCAACCTCGGACTTCAAGACCGGAATGACCATTGACCTCGATGACGGTCTGTTCGTAGTCAGCGATTTCCAGCATGTGAAACCGGGCAAGGGTGGAGCGTTCGTGCGCACGACGCTCAAGAACGTGCGAACAGGCTCGGTTGTCGACCGGACCTTCCGTGCCGGGGAGAAGATGAACCGCGCAATCGTGGACAAGACCGAGATGCAGCTGCTGTACCGCGACGGTGCAGACTACGTCCTCATGGACAACTCCAGCTATGAACAACTCAATGTGGATGCGGACACCCTTGGCGATGCGGTGGACTACCTGATCGAGTCCTCACCGGTGACACTGGTGATGTACGGCGACGAGATCATCGGCGTGGACCTGGCCGCTTCGGTGGCATTACCAATCGCCGAGACCGAGCCGGGAATCCAGGGTGATCGCGTGTCCGGCGCCAAGAAACCGGCCACATTGGTCACCGGCAAGGTGATTCAGGTTCCGTTGTTCATCGAAACCGGCGAGAATGTCAAGGTGGACACCCGCACCGGGGAATTCATCTCTCGCGCATGAATGCCGAATCTGAGTCCGGCTCGGAAGCCGACGAGAACACCGGGCCGCCCTCGGTTCGCCCTGCAATCGCGAGCAGGGCAACCAGTCGTGAACGCGCAGTGCACCTGCTGTACGAGTCGAACATCAAGGGTACCTCCGGCGAGGATGTTCTTGCCTCCCAGAAGTTGGCTGCGCAGGAGTACACCACCCGTCTTGTTTCCGGTGTCGAGGCCAATCGCGAGGAAATCGACGGGCTGATCGAGTCACTCGCTCCGTCAGGCTGGCCGCTGGACCGAATGGCGGCGCTCGACCTGACCGTTCTGCGGGTTGCCTGTTTCGAACTGATTCACGCTGACGACGTTCCAACGGGAGTGGTCCTTTCCGAGGCGGTGGCGCTGGCCGAGCAATACGGCACCGATGACTCACACCGCTTCGTCAATGGACTACTGGCTGCGGCGGCGGAGCGCGTGCGCGAGTAGGATTCAGTTCTGACCGTCACGGGGATTCAGAGAGATCCCTACGGGAGGAGTATCTGTGGCAGAACGCGAACGACGCATGACGCGCCCCTACGGGGGCGTTTTTGTTGCCAGCAGTCAAGTGATGGATGCCGACGATATCCGTCGGGCACTCAAACGCATGGCACATGAGGTCCTCGAGAAGAATCACGGCCTCGATTCCGTTGTTCTCGTGGGATTGCAGACAGGTGGTGTCACGCTGGCCAAGGGGCTCGCGGCGGAACTCGGCGAGATCGAAGGGCTCACCGGCGATGAGCCCGCTGTACCGCTGGGAACGCTGGACGTGGCGATGTACCGCGACGACATCGGGATCAGGCCGATCCTGCCGGAAGAAGTCACCGAGATCCCTGTGGACCTGGATGGCACCGACGTTGTTCTCGTCGATGACGTTCTCTTCACCGGTCGCACGATCAGGGCTGCGCTGGATGCCTTGGTGGACTTCGGTCGACCTCGCACAGTCCAGTTGGCGGTGATGGTCGACCGAGGTCACCGTGAATTGCCAATCCGGCCCGATTACGTCGGCAAAAACCTGCCTACCCGTCGTGACGAACTCGTGGATGTCTCGGACGACGCGGTCCGTATCGGCGCGTTGGAGAAGCCTTGATGGCCAACCTCCTGGCGATCTCCGACCTGCAAAGTGGAGACATCGGGGAAATCTTCGATGTTGCGGACTCCATGGCCGAAATCAATCGGCGGCGCATTCCGAAGGTTCCGACCCTTCGCGGCCAGACTGTTGCGACGCTGTTCTTCGAGGACTCCACGCGCACCAAATTGAGTTTCGACACCGCAGCCAGACGCCTGGGCGCAGATGTGATGGGATTCTCCGTGTCCAGTTCTGCGGTGAAGAAGGGGGAATCGGTCAGGGACACGATCGAAACCATCGAAGCGATGGGGATCCACGCCGTCGTGGTTCGACACCGGTGCTCCGGGGTTCCCCTTCAGATCTCGAGATGGTCCGATGCGGCGGTGATCAACGCGGGGGACGGATGGCATGCCCATCCCACGCAGGCGTTGCTCGACAGCTTCACCATTCGCAATCGTTTTGGTTCCCTGGACGGCCTGAACATCGGCATCGTGGGTGACATAGTCCATTCACGAGTGGCGCGCTCGAACATCGAGGCATTCACCAAACTCGGAGCCAGGGTGACATTGGTGGCGCCGCCAACGTTGTTGCCGGCCCGGATGGATTGGCCCGTGGAGGTTTCACACTCTCTTGACGACGTACTGAAGGCTCTGGACGTCTGTTACCTGCTGAGGGTCCAGAACGAACGGATTTCCGAAGCGCTGTTCCCGTCGTTGCGCGAGTACACAGCGCTGTTCGGCCTCACGTCGCGGCGAGCCGACCAGTTGGGCCCGGACGCGATCATCATGCACCCGGGTCCCATGAACCGTGGTGTGGAAATCGCGGGGGAAGTGGCTGAACGCCCGAATTCGCTTGTCACCGATCAGGTGGCGAATGGAGTATCAATTCGAATGGCGGTGCTGTTTCTGCTCCTTGGTTCTCCGCGGGAATCTTTGATCGGCAGCGATGGTGAACACGGCGATTCGGTTTCGGCAGCACCGGTAAGTGCCGGAGAAGGCGGAGGATCCAAGTGACACAGAGCCAAGTTCCACAAGGCCGAACTTCAGAGGACATTGTGATCAAGGGAGGGAAGCTGATTGATGTCCGCGGCGAACGCGCCGGTGATGTCCTGATCTCCGGTGGGCGGATTGTGGCCGTCGGTGAAGACCTCGACGCGCACCGGGTGCTCGACGCGGGCGGCGCTCTGGTGTGTCCCGGCCTCGTGGATCTGCACACCCATCTGCGCGAGCCGGGCACCGAAGAGGCTGAAACGATCGAGACAGGGGCCCGGGCTGCCGCCCTGGGCGGCTACACCGCCGTTCTGGCGATGCCCAACACGACGCCTGCGATCGACTCAGCCTCTGTGGTGAAGGATGTCCTGGAACTGGGCCGTGCGGCCATGATCGATGTGCACACCTCCGGGGCAATCACTGTGGGTCGCAGCGGTGAACAACTTGCACCGATGGCAGAGATGGCCGACCTCGGCGTTCACATGTTCACCGATGACGGTTCCGGAGTTCAGAGCGACGCACTCATGCGCCGTGCGATGGAGTACGCAACCGGTCTGGGCGTGACCCTCGCTCAGCATTGTGAGGTCGCAGCCCTCAGCGCCGGCACAGCCATGAACGAAGGGGAGTGGTCCGCGAAGCTGGGTTTGGGTGGCCAGCCCGCCGAAGCTGAGGAGTTGATGGTGATGCGAGACATTGCCCTTGCCCGGCTGACTGGAGCACGTGTGCACTTCCTGCACATGTCCACCGCTGGATCGGTGGACTTGATCGCGGCCGCAAAGGCCTCGGGTCTGCCGATCACCGCCGAGGCCGCGCCCCATCACTTCACCCTCACTGATGCGTGCTGTGAAAGCTATGACGCCACCTTCAAGGTGCATCCTCCGTTGCGCACGAGCTCGGACGTGGATGCCGTGAAGGCTGGGTTGGCGAGTGGAACACTGGACGCCATCGCCACCGATCACGCGCCCCATACACCCGAGTCGAAGGAGTTGCCCTTCGACGAGGCGCCCCCGGGGATGCTCGGTCTGGAGTATGCATTGGCGCTGGCTTTCACCGAGTTGGTCGATGGGGGAACCATGACCGACGCCGACGTGATCGCCCGGCTGTCGTGGCAGCCCGCGGCCATTGCCGCAATGGGCGAGCACGGTCGACCGATTGCCGTGGGTGAGGCGGCGAACCTGTGCATCGTTGATCCCTCTGCGACCTGGATCATCGATGACTCAGGAGGTGCGTCGCGGTCTCGCAACGTGCCATACGTGGGACGAACTGTCCGCGGAAAAGTGCGCCACACGGTGTGTGCCGGGGAAGCTGTGGTGATCGACGGGGAGGCACAACAGTGAATGAACCATCCGGTATCACCGAATCACACATCGTCCTGAAGGACGGATCAGTGTTCGAGGGGTCCGCCGTTGGTGCGGAAGTGCCAAGCGGTGTCACCAGCGGCGAGTTCGTCTTCAACACCGTGCTCACCGGATATCAGGAAGTCATTTCCGATCCTTCCTACGCGGGTCAGGTGATCACGTTCACGTATCCGCACATAGGCAACTACGGGGTGAACGCACAAGACAACGAGTCCCCGATCCCTCATTGCTCGGGAATCGTGATTCGGGACTTGCCGAGGCGGTATTCGAATCACCGGGCGGAGGGCAGCCTCCAGAGTTGGCTCCAGCGCAATGCAGTGCCGGGCATCGCCGGAGTCGACACCCGCCGTCTGACCCGTCACCTCCGCGACCATGGCGCCATGGCTGGAGTGTTCGGCACCGCCCCGATTGAGGAACTCAAGGATTTGGCTGCTTCAGCGGTCGGCACCGACGGCCTCGACCTGGTTGCCAGGGTGAGTGATCCCGACCCGCAGTTGTTGGCTTCCAGCACCGGAGCTGGCCGCAAGATCGTGGCGTTGGACCTGGGTCTCAAGTCCACGATCCTCGAGCAGTTGATGCGACTGGGATCAGTTCAGGTGATGCCGTGTTCCGCGACTGCGCGCGAGATCCTTGCCGCATCACCTGACGGTCTGTTCCTTTCTAATGGTCCGGGTGATCCCGCCGCAGTCGCAGGCGTCGCCGCCACTGTGTCGAAACTGCTCGGCGAGGTGCCGATCTTCGGAATCTGCATGGGCCACCAGATGTTGGCCACTGCCATTGGCGGCGAGACCTTCAAGCTGCCATTCGGTCACCATGGAGGTAATCATCCGGTTGTTGACCTGGAAACCGGTCGATGTGAGATAACCAGCCAGAATCACAACTACTGCGTCGACCCCGACACGTTGGTCTCCGCCGAAGTCACCCATCGCAATCTCAATGACGGAACGCTGGAGGGTTTCCGTTGCACGGATCGTCCGGCTTTTGCGGTCCAGTACCATCCGGAGGCCGGTCCGGGTCCGCACGACAGCCGGTACTTATTCGAGCGTTTTGCCGACCTGATCGACAGCAATCGAACCCGCGGCGGTGGGTCCTGGTGAACTGCGCTGAACGCTCAGTTCTCGAGATGTTCCGCAGCCGCGCCGGCCTCTTCCTCGAGATGCTCACCGACTCCGTCGATGACGGCCCGCTCAACTTTCTTGCCAAGGAAGGGGATTCGGACCTTGACCTCACCGCGGACCTCGCGGGCGGTTTCGGTTCCGTCGGCGATCACCTCGGCCGTTCCCGAAGCAGTCATGAGTGCCGAACCCTGGTCTGGCAGGAAGTTCACCGTGGCCGACAGAGTGGGCAGTGTCCACTCGACCCGCTCCACCCAGGTGACATCCTCGGGATCGATGTAGCGGGCGGCTTGTCTGGGAAGGTCCACGTTGAGTGTGTATCGGAGTCGGGTGATGGCGGTGTCTCCGATGCGGGAGACCTCGAGAATCTCCGGCTTGCTCGTCTTGGTCAGGTCATCCAGGGAAGCCCAGAAATCCTCCGAGATGTAGAGCTCCACGGCCTCCTCGGGTTTGCAGTGCCACCGCTGCTCGAATCCAAACTTCACGCCCCCAGCGTTTCACATCTTGGGCCTGGAGACGTGAAACACCAGAATCCGGGGCCTGGACGCCGTCTCACCGATCCCTCTTTGGAGAATGCCTGATGCCCAAGCGCGACGACATCAAATCCATCCTGATACTCGGCTCCGGACCCATCGTGATCGGTCAGGCCTGTGAATTCGATTACTCCGGAACACAGGCATGCCGCGTTCTGCGGGAGGAGGGTTACCGGGTGATTCTGGCCAATTCGAATCCGGCGACGATCATGACCGACCCGGACTTCGCCGATGCCACCTACGTCGAACCGCTGGTTCCGGAGGTCATCGAGGCCATTCTCGACATCGAGAAACCGGATGCGGTTCTGCCCACATTGGGTGGTCAGACGGCGCTGAACCTCGCGATGGATCTACACAACTCGGGTGCACTGAAATCTCGGGGGATCGAACTCATCGGTGCCAGTGCCGAAGCAATTTCGACTGCTGAAGACCGCGAGCTGTTCAAGAAGGCAATGCAGGAGATCGGTCTGGCCACGCCCACATCAGCGGTCGCGCACACCATGGAGGAAGCCGAGGTCATATGTGGCGACCTCGGCCTGCCCCTCGTGATCCGACCGGCCTTCATCCTTGGTGGCAAGGGCACCGGAATCGCCTCCACCCCACAGGAGTACCTTTCGGTTGTGGCGCACGGCCTCGATGCATCACCGATAAACGAGGTGTTGATCGAAACGTCGATCGCCGGCTGGAAGGAATTCGAGCTGGAAGTGATGCGCGATTCCGCCGACAACTGCGTGATCGTCTGCTCCATCGAGAACGTCGATCCCATGGGGGTCCACACCGGTGACTCGATCACGGTTGCTCCGGCCCAGACTCTCAGCGACGTGGAATATCAGCAGATGCGCAACTCTGCTTTCGCAGTGTTGAGGCGTGTGGGAGTGGAAACCGGCGGTTCCAATGTGCAGTTCGCCGTGAACCCGCAAACAGGTGAGCAAGTTGTCATAGAAATGAACCCGCGGGTCAGCAGGAGCTCGGCACTGGCATCCAAGGCCACCGGGTTTCCGATCGCGAAGATCGCCGCGAAGCTGGCCGTCGGTTACACACTTCCCGAGATTCCGAACGACATCACCAAGAAGACACCTGCAAGCTTTGAACCCGTCATCGACTACGTGGTCACCAAGATCCCGCGTTGGGCATTCGAGAAACTTCCCGGCACCGCTGCGCGGTTGGGCACGCAGATGCAGTCGGTTGGAGAGGCCATGGCAATCGGACGAACCTTTCCGGAATCGCTTCAGAAGGCGCTTCGATCACTCGAGAACGGTCGATTCGGACTGAACTGCGACGTCGGCGAACGCGCTGGAGATGATCTGGGCGTGGATGAACTCAAGCGACGGGCACCCATTGCCACACCCGAGCGCATCTTCGACGTGGAGGCGCTGTTGCGCCTTGGTGTGTCGGTTGACGAAGTCGCTTCCATCACGCGAATCGATCCCTGGTTCCTGGATCAGATGCTGATGATTGTGGAGGAACGCAATTACCTCGAGTCGCTGGGCACCGGAATCCAGGTGCTGGACTCCGTTGGCCGTGCCGACTGGAAGCGGGCAAAACGCCTTGGGTTCGCCGACGCCCAACTCGCGTATCTGTGGGATGTGAGTGAAGGTGATGTGCGCGCCGCGCGGCTCTCCAAGGATGTCGAAGTCACCTACAAGACCGTTGACACCTGTGCGGCAGAGTTCGAGGCCGAAACTCCCTACCACTACGGGACGTTCGAGGACAGCACCGAAGTCGCTCCGTCAGGTCGTGACAAAGTCATCATTCTCGGTTCCGGGCCCAACAGGATCGGACAGGGAATCGAGTTCGACTATTGCTGCGTCCACGCCTGTTTCGCCCTGGAGGAAGCGGGGTTCGAGACCGTGATGGTGAACTGCAATCCGGAGACGGTGTCCACTGACTACGACACTTCTGATCGCCTCTACTTCGAGCCACTGACTCACGAGAGCGTGCTCGACGTGATTGCCGCTGAGCAGCGCTCGGCTACCGAAGGGGGCGGCCGACTGCACGGCATCATCGTGTCGCTTGGCGGTCAGACTCCCCTGAAGCTTGCCGACACCTTGCCTGAGGAACTCATCCTCGGTACCGCCCCGGACAGCATCGATGCCGCTGAGGACAGGGACCGTTGGGGTGCCCTGTGTGCCCAGCTGGAGATCCCGCAACCAGCGGGTGGCACTGCCACCACACTGCCTGAAGCCATCGAAATCGTGGACCGAATCGGTTTCCCGGCGCTGATCCGGCCGTCATATGTGCTCGGCGGGAGAGCCATGGAGATCGTCTACGACGCCGAAGGTCTGGCCGTCGCCTGGGAGGCTGTGACCGGCCTGGGTTCGCTGGGCAGGGAAGGTGGTCTGTCTGCCGAGCGGCCGGTTCTGGTCGACCGGTTCCTCGAGGATGCAACCGAGGTGGACGTTGACGCAATTCGTGATTCAACCGGCGAAGTCCTCATCGGCGGAATCATGGAGCACGTTGAGGAGGCGGGTGTGCATTCCGGTGACTCCGCCTGTGTGATCCCGCCCCAGGGCCTTTCCGACTCCACGATCGGGGTGATCGGCGACTACACCCGCCGGATCGCCGAATCACTCGGCGTGATCGGACTCATCAACGTCCAGTACGCCGTGAAGCGGGTGTCTGGAGTGGAGGGTGGCGGCCAGGTGTTCGTGATCGAGGCCAACCCTCGAGCCAGCCGGACCGTGCCGTTCGTGGCCAAAGCCACCGGTGTTCCCCTGGCGAAGGTGGCCTCGCGGGTGATGGCCGGGGCCACGCTAGGTGAACTGCGCCGTGAGAATCTCCTGATGCCGCCCAGCATGGGCTCCCACATTGCAGTGAAGGAAGCTGTGTTGCCTTGGGACAGATTCCCCGAGGTCGACGCTCTGCTCGGACCCGAGATGCGATCCACCGGAGAGGTGATGGGGATCGACAGCACCTTGGGCTTGGCATTCGCCAAGTCCCAACTGGCGGCCGGTGAGATCCTTCCTACTGGCGGGACGGTGTTCTTCTCCCTCGCCGACAGGGACAAGGCGGTGGGTCTTGAAGCCGCAATTCGTTTTGTCGATCTCGGCTTCGACCTGGTTGCCACAGAGGGAACTGCGGAATACCTCCTCGATGCCGGACTCCCGGTGAAGCAGGTGGTTGCAAAGGTGCGGTCCGCAGAGGGCTCACGGACCGACCCGGTTCACGAAGCGGCTGGCGCGGTGGACGGCGTGGACCTGATCACCGGCGGCGGGATACAGCTTGTTGTCAATAGTCCTCGAGGCCGTGGACCCAGAGCCGACGGCGCCCACCTCCGAACGGCCGCTGCAAACAACAACGTGCCGCTTCTGACCACCGCGGCTGCGGCTGTGGCCGCAGCGAAAGGTATTGCGGACTGGACGACCACCGATCTCGTGGTGCGGTCACTGCAGTCGCATCACGGGTCACCGGATCCCGGATCCACAGGGCCGTGAGTTCCCCTGATCCCGACGCCCGGGCGGCAGATCTCGACTGCACCGTTGCGGTCGGATCCCTCAGCCTGCGGTCAGCGGTGATGACGGCCTCCGGTACAGCCGGGCACGGCACCGAATTCGGCGACTTCATGGATCTGTCCGCTCTCGGGGCCATGGTGGTGAAGTCACTTGCTGCGCAGCCCTGGGAGGGCAATCCCACACCACGACTGCGTCCGACCGCGAAGGGAATGCTGAACAGCATCGGCCTTCAGGGTCCCGGTGTGATGGCCTGGTCGCGGGACCAGCTTCCCGGTCTCATGGCGGCCGGGGTCACCACGGTCGTGAGCATCTGGGGCCGCACAGTTGAGGAGTACCGTGAGGCCGCAGAACTGATCGCCGAGCATGGCCACGGCGTGGTTGCGATTGAAGTGAACCTCTCGTGTCCGAACCTTGAGGGCGGACGTCACCTCTTTGCCCATGATCCCGAACTCGCTGCCGAAGTCATCCGCGCGACAGATGTGGCAGGTTTGCCAAGGTGGGCGAAACTTTCAGCCAACACCGACCGCTTGGTGGATGTCTCCGCTGCCGTGGCCACCGCCGGTGCCGAGGCTGTGACCCTGATCAACACCCTGCTCGCAATGGTGATCGACACGGAGCGTGCGCAACCGGCGCTGGGTGCCGGCGGCGGAGGCTTGTCGGGCCCCGCGATCCACCCCGTGGCTGTGCGGGCGGTATATGAGGTCCACGCTGCGCTGCCGGACCTGCCGATAGTGGGTGTGGGCGGCATTGACAGCGCGGAAACAGCCGTGGAGATGTTGATGGCCGGGGCAAGTGCCGTGCAGGTCGGAACGGCCACCTTCCGTGATCCGGCCGCCCCGGAGAAGATTCGCCTGGGTCTCGAACAATGGTGCCGAAGCCACGACGTGCACGCGGTTGCCGAATTGAAGGGGATTGCCCATGTCTGACGTTGGAAAGTCTGACGGTGCCGGGTCTGGAATGGCGGACGTTCCGGAGTCGACCAGGCAGAGACTCGCCTTGGCGCTGGACTTCGATGACCTGGAGGAAGCTCGCCTGGTGGCGGCCCAACTGCAGCCGTTCTTTGGGGTGGCCAAGGTTGGACTCGAACTGTTCTGCACAGCGGGTCCCGATGCGATTGCTGCCATGGCCGGCCTCGGGTACCGGGTGTTCCTCGATCTGAAACTTTTCGACATTCCGAACACGGTGTATCGCTCGGCCAGGGTTCTCGGAGCGCACGGAGTGGAGTTTCTCACCTTTCATTCCCGCGGCGGCCAGGACATGCTCCGTGCGGGTGTTGAAGGTCTTGGAGAAGGAGCCGCCGGTGTCGGCGCGGAAACACCGACGGCCTTGGCCGTCACCGTGCTCACCAGCGACGGTGATGCACCGCCACACATAGTGCCGAACCGCATTCGCACCGCCGTGGAAGGTGGCTGCGGGGGACTGGTGATGGCTGCCGAGGATCTCCATATGGCGAATCAACTGGCACCGCGGATGAAGAAGGTGGTTCCCGGCATCCGGCTTCGGGGATCCGATGCGCATGACCAGAGCAGGGCTGCCACTCCGGCCGAAGCCGCGGCCGGAGGCGCCGACCTCCTGGTGATCGGCAGAACGGTGACCGGAGCGGACGATCCTGAGGCCGCGGCTGCCGCCGTTGTGGCCTCGATCTGACCGATGGCCACAGTGGAGGCTTCCGTCGGTGTCCGTTGGGCACAACATCTTCGCCTGGTGAGGGACACAGTCCTGGAGTCACTCTCGGATGGTTCAACCTCGTTGGCCGAGGTCCTCGAACGACGGCTGGATCCGGCCATTGGCGAGATTCGCCTGCTGAGTGTGCTCGAGTCGCTGCCCGGAGCCCGAAAAATTGATGTTCGCCGCAAACTGACGAATCTCGATCTTGCCGGTTCAGGGGTGATCTCGGGGGTTGCGGTCGATGATCTGCAACTCGTGGTGGACGAGTTCGGTGCCAGGCCAGATTCGGAGCGCACGCTGTCATGGCGTGATCAATCAGGGGATCGTGACCAGTGAGGCAGGGTCCGGCGATGTTGGTGATCGTGATCTCGGGTCCCGGTGGGGTGGGGAAAGGCACGGTTGTGAGCGATCTCGTCGCCTCCGACGACAAGCTCTGGCTGAGTCGCTCCTGGACCACCCGTGACCGCCGGGAGGGCGAAGCCGCAAACGCCTACAACTTCGTCACGGAGGACCAGTTCAGCGATCACGTCCAACGGGGCGGTTTCATCGAATGGGTGGAGTTTCTCGATTACCGGCAGGGAAGCCCGCTTCCTGAACCACCCGCGGGCTGCGATGTCCTCTTCGAGATCGATGTGGTGGGGGCAGCCCGCATCAAGGAGATGTTTCCGGATTCCCTGCTGATTTTCATCGATGCCCCGGATCGCGAGGAACAGGAATCTCGACTGCGATCCAGGGGCGATGCGGAGGAACGCGTTCAACAGCGGTTGAAGAAGGCATCTGAGGAGATGGCGAAGGCCTCGGAAATGCCCTTCGAGATCGTGGTGAACGACGATCTGGACGTCGCAGTGCAGGAAGTCCGCAACCTGATCGTTGCTGCCAGGGGTGATGGCGGCGAATGAATGCGGATTCTGAATGCGGATTCCCCCGCCCCGATGTCCCGTGCCCATGCAGACATCGGAGAGCCTCAAGGCCGGCTGAATACGGCCGACTTGGGCCTTGGGCGCTATAGTGGGCGGTCCGCTCGCCCCGGTGAGCCGAGTCTCTGAGCCGAGTCTCGGGTACTTGTCCGGATTGCCGGGCCAGTCCAAACAACGCCTCATGGAGTCCCCGAATGATTGATCAGACCGACACAATGATGAACCCGGGAATCGAGGAGTTGCTGGAGCGCTGCGGCTCGAAGTTCTCCCTCGTCACCATCGCTTCTCGTCGTGCCCGCCAGATCAATACGTACTACGTGCAGTTGGGAGACGCGCTGGGCACTGTGGTGCCCCCGCAGGTCACCACCACAGCCCGCAAACCGCTGTCTATCGCATTCCAGGAGATTGCGGCCGACAAGGTCGAAGGAGTCGGTGGCGCCACTGGCAAAGAGGTTCCGGAGGCGCTCCAGGCCGCTCAGCAGGCAGTCGAAGACATGGAAGGTGGGCTCCCGACATACAAGGGAGATCCGGAACCAGCAGAGTCCTCAGAGGACTGAGGCGGACAAATGTCGGAACTGGCGGGACGCCGGGTGGTTCTCGGCGTCAGTGGCGGCATCGCCGCCTACAAGGCCGTTGAGGTATGCCGGCGGCTGGTGGATGCGGGAGCCCACGTTGCACCTGTGATGACGGAATCAGCGACCAACTTCGTGGGCGCAACAACGTTCTCGGCGCTGGCCTCCGAGCCGGCCAGGACATCGCTGTTCGCAGACTCCGCCACTCCGATTCCCCACACCCAGCTTGCCCAGACCGCTGACCTCGTGCTGGTTGCACCCTGTACTGCCAAGGTCCTCTCGGCGTATGCCTCGGGTTATTCGCACGATCTGCTCACCAATGTCCTGATCGCCACCCGGGCTCCGGTGCTGCTGTGTCCTGCGATGCACACGGAGATGTGGGAACACCCCGCCGTTGTCGACAACGTGGCCTTGTTGAGGAGTCGGGGAGTCTTCTTTGTGGATCCCGAGGTCGGGCATCTTGCCGGCGGAGATGTGGGCGCAGGCCGTCTGGCTGACCCGGAAACAATCGTTGCCGCCGCTGAAGCGCTCGTGCGTTCGCTGGATCGGGATCCGGTTTCCGATTTCGAAGGCAAGACGATCCTGGTCACCGCCGGCGGGACCCGCGAACCGATCGATCCCGTTCGTTTCCTGGGAAACCGGTCATCGGGCAAGCAGGGTCATGCAATCGCCGAAGAGGCCGCTGCGCGGGGTGCAAAAGTGCGCTTGGTCACATCCTCAGACCTCACGGCACCGGCGGATGTTGAGGTAACGAGGGTCGAAACGGCCGCAGAGATGCGCGCGGCCGTCATGGCACGTTCAGCAGATGCCGACGTGGTGATCATGGCTGCTGCCGTGGCCGATTTCACCCCGGCCTCGGTGTCCGAGGACAAGATCAAGAAGAGCGACGGCGTCCCATCCATAGACTTGGTCCCGACTGTCGACATCCTTGCTGCGCTGGGCGACAACAAAGCTCCGCAGCAGGTCTTGGTGGGCTTCGCTGCGGAGACAACCGACCTGCTGGCCAACGCTGCGGAGAAGCTGAAGGCGAAGAACGCTGACCTTCTGGTGGCCAACAATGTGGCGGAAGATGGTGTCGGGTTTGAACATGACACCAACGAAGTGGTGATCTTGTCTACCGACGGGAGAGAAATCCACGTCCCGCTGACTGACAAACGGTCGGTGGCCCGGGCAGTTCTTGACGCGGCAAAGGGCTGCCAAGACGGGGGAACGGACAAACCAGCCAATGTGCTGGGGGCGGAACGGAGAAATACATGAGCAAGTGGACCTTTACTTCTGAGTCGGTAACCGAGGGCCATCCCGACAAGATGGCCGACCGGATATCGGACTCGATCCTTGATGGCATTCTGGCCGAGGACCCGTATTCACGCGTCGCTTGCGAAACGCTGGTGACCACCGGCATGGCGATCGTGGCGGGCGAGATAACCACGAGCGGTTATGTGGATATTCCCAAGATCGCCCGCGAGGCGATCTGTGACATCGGTTATGACCGTGAGTCCTTCGGCTACGACGGCAACACCTGTGGCGTGATGGTGGCCATCGACGAGCAGTCACCGGATATTGCCCAAGGCGTGGACGACTCCGAAGAGGTCCGCTCGGGATCCGCCGGCGAAGAGGATCAGCTCGACAAGCAGGGTGCGGGCGACCAGGGAATGATGTTTGGCTACGCATGCACCGAGACCGACACTCTGATGCCTGCGCCGATCAACCTGGCCCACCGTGTTGCCGAGCGCCTGGCGGAGGTACGCAAGGCCGGAACAGTGCCCTACCTGCGACCCGACGGAAAGACCCAGGTCACCTTCGAGTACGAAGACGGCAAGCCTGTGGCCCTGAAGGCCGTGCTGATCTCGACCCAGCACAATGACGGCATCGACCGTGACACCGAGATCCGCCCCGACCTCATCGAAAACGTGATTCGTCCGGTCGTTCCGGCCGAGTTCGCAGATGACGACTACGAGGTCTACATCAATCCAACCGGACGCTTCGTGATCGGTGGACCGGTTGGTGACGCCGGCCTGACGGGCCGCAAGATCATCGTTGACACCTACGGCGGTGCCGCTCGCCACGGTGGCGGTGCCTTTTCCGGAAAGGACCCGTCGAAAGTTGACCGTTCCGCCGCATATGCCACCCGCTGGGTGGCAAAGAACGTGGTCGCGGCCGGTGCTGCCGAGCGTTGTGAGGTGCAGGTTGCCTACGCCATCGGGATGGCACATCCCGTGTCGATCTTCGTGGAGACGTTCGGCACCGAGAATGTCGATCCTGCCAAGCTCGATGCTGCCGTTCGCGAGGTCTTCGACCTGCGTCCCGGCGCCATCGTTCGCGATCTGGAGCTGCTCCAGCCGATGTACAAGCAGACTTCGGCCTATGGTCACTTCGGTCGTGACTCGTCCCAGGGCGGATTCACCTGGGAGCGCACCGACCGCGTTGACGCCCTGAAGTCCAACCTCGGTCTGTAGAGTCCGGCCCCAATTGCGGATCCTGCCGGCTTCGGTCGTTGGGGTATGGGAACCTCTTGAGCGGTGACCCTGTTTGATCCCGAATTCGGCCTGGAGCCCAAGAAACCGAAAGCGGCCGGGGAGGCCGCAAGCAACGGCGACGCCCCGCTACTCCCCAATGGCGTCGTCGTTCGCGTTGTGCCTGATGTGCTGGGTGTCCCACGGACGTTCGACTATTTGTGGCCGGAGAGGTTGGGCGAACCGTCAGATGGCGCGATTGTCCGGATACGACTGAACGGCCGGAACGTGCGGGCATGGGTGATCGCGAAAGATCCGGACACTCCCGCCGGGGTGGTACCGGTTCCGATCACCAAGGTCACAGGCATCGGACCGAGCAGGGAGGTTCAGGACTTGTGTGCGTGGGCGGCCTGGCGCTGGATCGGACGCCTGCCTTCGATGCTGCGGGTGGCCACTGCTGACCGCGCCGTTCGCGCACCGTTGAGAACCAAGGTCAGACACGTTGACCTGTCCGCAATCGCGGCAACTGCGGTATCTCAAGATGTGTTGAGCCTTGTTGAACGTGGCGCCGGAACCCATGTGTTCACCGTTTCACCCGACACCGACCCGTCGCGAGTGGCTGCGGCAGTCTGCAGCCTTGGGCAAGCCCTCTTCATCGCTCCCGGGGTCCACACTGCCGACTCGGTTCAGCGCTTGTTGGCCCGCCTCGACTGCTCGGTGGCGAGGTGGCCACACGGCTTCGCCGCGGGTGCAGGAGGTCACAGCATCGTGGGCGGACGTTCTGCAGTGTTCGCAACGATGCCGCACCTGTGCTGCATCGTGGTGTGGGACGAACACGACGAGCGTCTTCAGAACGAATCATCTCCCACCTGGCACCCGCGTGAAGTTGCGATCGAGAGAGCTCGCCGCCTGGGAATCCCCTGCATCCTGATCTCACCGTGTCCGAGCCTTGAAGCACTGGCGGCAGCAACGTCGCCTCCCGAGTCCTTGGCGGCAAACCTTCGCCGCTCCGGATGGGCAGCAGTGCAGGTCCTCGATCGACGCACGGAGGACGTTGGCCGTTCAGGGCTGTTCTCGGAGGCGCTGGTATCGGCAATCAGGCGTCAGCGGGAATCGGGTCGCCGGGTGATCTGTGTTCTGAACCGCACCGGACGGGCACGGTTGGTCGCCTGTGCGCAGTGTGGGGCAACTGCGGCGTGCGAGCGCTGTGGTGCCGCGGCGATCCTTCCCGACGGCTCAGAGCTTCTCTGCCTGCGCTGCGACACAACGCGGCCCGTAATCTGTGAGTCGTGTGGTGCGACCCACATGAAACTGCTCCGCCTCGGTGTCACCAAAGCAGCCGGGGATCTCGAAGTTCTCCTTGGTGAACCGGTGTTGGCGGTAACTGCCAACACCGCGGCGGCCACCGGGGATCCGACCTCACACAGGCTTTTTGATGCGGCTGGTGTGCTACTTGGTACCGAAGCCGTACTGCACCGTGTGTCCGACGCCGGCCTCGTGGCGTTCCTCGATTTTGATCAGGAGTTGTTGGCCCCACGGTACCGGGCTGCCGAAGAAGCACTGGCACTTGTCGTGCGGGCATCGCGGCTCACCGGCGGGCGCGCGGATTCCTCAGGCGGGGCTGTGTTGCTTCAGACCCGCATGCCGGACCATGAGGTGTGTCGTTCAGCGGTTTCCGGTGATCCAGGCTCGGTGCAGGCGGCGGAAGCTCCTCGCCGGGAGATCCTGCGGATGCCACCGGCGGCCGGCGTGGCGTCGGTCGGTGGAAGTGCCGCGCCGGAATGGATCGAGCGCCTCGGTAGCCCGTCCGCAGTGGAGGTGCAGGGACCAACCGATGGGTGGTGGTTGCTCCGCTCAGATTCAACCGAAGAACTCTGTGACGCCGGAGCGTCAGTGGAGCGTCCGGCCGGCACACTCCGCCTGCGAGTGGATCCGGTCCGGCTGCGGCATTAGGCGAAACTGCGGGGATACGATCAGGGCGCGGTTTCGTCCCACACGTCGATCGTGCCCGAGTAGTTCGCCACCCAGACCCGCCCGGTCGACGAGTCGTAGCTGATTCCGATCGGGTGATGCCCTGAGGCCACGGTCTGCAGGGTCGACATGTCGGCGGTCGCCAGCTTGGTCACGGTGTCGCTCTTGTAGTTCACGACGTACAGCGACGTACCGTCAGCTGAGATGTCCATCGACCGCGGCTGGCTCCCGGTGGCCACCTTGGCCACCACCTCACCGGTTGTGGTGTCGATCTTGCCCACTTTCCCCTCTGCGTTGAGCGTGGCGTACAGGAACTTCCCCTCGGGACCCAGGACCAGATGTCGGGGCCCTTGCCCCACGCTCATCGTCCTGGCGATCGATCCGTCTTCGAGGTTGACCACTGCGATGTCCGAGCCACCCATGATTGCCACATATGCGGTCTCGGAATCCTGGGTCACGGCGATGCCTCGCGGGTATCTGCCGATCGGCAGCGTCTGGAGCACCTCACCGGTCTCGGTGTCAGCGATCGTCATGTCGTAGGTGCACCAGTTGGTGGCGAGCACCTTCTCGCCGTCAGGAGTCACCGCCACGTATTTGGGTACGGCGCCGGTGGGGATGACCTGGCGAATTTCCCAGTCCTCGGTGTCGATGCGGTACAGGAAGCTCGGTGGAGTGCCGTCCGCAGGAGTGCACTTGTCGCTACCCTCGCCGAATCCCGGTCCGTACATCGAGTAGTTGGAGATGTACACCGCACTTCCGTCGGGAACGAAGGCTGCCTCGACGGGAGCACCCTGGTACTCGCCGTCCTTGTCGACTCCGAATTCGGACAGCGTGACCGCGTCGGGCACGGTTGCCAGGAGTTTCCCGTCGGAGTCATAGGCAGTCATCGTGTGGCGGTACATCATGTTCTGGGCAGTCACGGTGCCTTTGCCGGAGGCGACCACCGACTTCGGCCTGATGTCGCCGGTGATCTGGGTGAATTTCTCCATGGTGAGGGTGTCGGCCGGCGGCCGCGGCGCCGTCGTCGTGGTGGTTGGCGCTGTCGTGGCCTGAGCTGTCGTGGAGGTTCCGTGATCGGATCCGCCCGATGCCGTGACTACACCGGCGGTGTCGGCATCGGAGTCCGAGACCTGCCGCACAGTGGTGCCCGCACAACCCGTGAGGACGAGTCCCGCCAGCACTGCGCCTGAAAGCACTGTTCCCGAAAGCACTGTGCGCGCCAACGCTGTGCGGGGCCGGAGACTCATGCTCCAGATTGCCATTCCGGTGCAGTCGGGGCGAGGCACCCGCCGTCGGGGCTATTATGGCGCGGTCGGGAAGAACAAGGGGAAGACAAGTCGCATTTGCGTTTGTCGCCGTGGTTGTTGGCGCCCATGGGTCTGGCAATCACATTGCTGGGATCATCGTGTGCACCGAACGAGCCTGAGCGGGTGGTTGGCATCGATCTCGAGACGATTGCCGCTGTCGCCGCCGAGATCCCGTCATCGTCGGGCCGGATCCGGATGGAACACCCCGTCCCCGGGGAGTCCGGAGTTCAGACGTCAACATCGACGATGTCATTCGATGGCGACGACGTGGCAGGGACCGGGACTCTTCCCACGGCTGAGGGAGATCTGGAGACGGAGTTACGCATTGTCGGCGGCGAGTACTACCTGAAGCAGCGTGCCCTGATGCGGTGGATGGTCGACAACGTCCTGTCTGATGCGCCCGAGTTGGGAGGTTCGCGGGCTGATGACGCCTGGGGGGAGGACTATCTGGAATCGACCGATCGATGGGATCTCATGGGAGAACCTCCCTCATTCGGATCGGACGGGTTCAGCTTTGGAGACAAGCTTCAGGTGCTTGTTGATGTGCTCACTACCGCTGCTTTCGAGGGAGAGGGACAGGTTTCAGATCTGGGCGGAGTCAAACATGTTCGCCACACCGCCACGGTCGAAGGCGAAGAGGCCGTTGAACTGCTCAGCCGAGCCCTTGGCATCGAAATGGATGAAGTCAATGCGGAAGGCAGCCCGTTCTTCGCATGCGCGGCAGGTACGGCTCCCGGCGATGCATATCTCGCTGAGCACACGATGGTCGAGGTCACCATTGATTCGACCGTCGCCGGTGAACTTGTTCAGGTCGACGTCAGTGTCTGGGTCGACAGCTCCGAGTACCCCGACTGCGGTTTGAGTGGTCTGGGCCAGCCGAAGTTCCGCATGATCGCCGATGAACTCGGTGAGCCGCAGGACATCCAGGCACCTCCGGCAGATCTGGTCGATCCATGGGTGGACCCGGTGTTCGGCACGGATTTGCCCGAGTTCCCCTCCGAGGAGGACTGGAAGGCAATGTCCGGCGAGTCCACGGAGCCTCCACCTGATTGAGGGCAGCCGGATCCGGAACCGGCCGGATCGGTGTGGTTGGCAGGACCAGGAATCCGGCGATTCGGTTGTCGCCTACCGTGAGGAGGACCTGGCGGGCTGTCTCTGGGATCCTCCGGGTGCCGCACCAACCCTGAGGAGTCGGTAACCCTTCTTCGACGAGATCTTCTCTGTCGGCCAACCCTGTTCGGTCAGCCAGTGTTTCAGGGAGTCGGCTCCCAGGTGTTTCTGGACGACAAGCCAGGATTCTCCACCGGCGATCACCTTGCTCAGCCAGAATTCGAGGAGTTCGTGCAGCGCGGGTTTCCCGACCCGAATGGGCGGATTCGACACCATTGCGGCAATTGGCTGTGCAGGTATCTCTTGCGGGCTGAGAACCTGAACCCTGTCCGCGAGACCGAGCATTTCCATGTTCGTGTGGCACAGCTGGCGTGCCCGGGCGTTCACATCCACTGCCCAGAACCGGCGCTCCGGGCAGGTGAGCGCCAGATGAGCGACGATCGGCCCGTATCCGCAGCCGACATCGACAATCGGAGCGTCGGGGAGCCCGCAGAGGTCGCCCATACCTTCGAGAAGCACCTTTGTACCCGGGTCGAGGCGCTTTGGTGAGAACACCCCGCCTTCGGTGACCATCTCGATTTGCCTGCCGGGCAGGGAAACCTTGATCGGCCGCGACCCGGACGAGCTGCGAGGTTCCGCATCGAAGTAGTGCTCACCCATGGTGCAGACCGTAACGGCCGCGCCAGGCGTTCATTGCCCGGTGCTGAGTGAACTCCACCCGCTGCCGAGTAATCTGGCCGGATGGATAACCCTCGGACAATTCGGATTATCGGTGATCCCGTACTCCGCAAGGCCTCTGAGGAAGTCACGGAGGTCGACGGGGAATTCGTGGCGCTCACCGAACAGATGTTCCGGACGATGTACGAGGCCCCCGGCCTTGGTCTGGCTGCCCCCCAGGTCGGCGTCGGCAAACGCTTTTTCGTGTACGACATGGGAGACCCCGATGGAGAGCCGGAACAGCGGGTTCTGATCAATCCGGTTGTCGCCGAAAGTGATGGAGAGTGGGAGTTCAGTGAAGGCTGCCTGTCAGTTCCGGGACTGCACTTCGACATCGTCCGCCCGAAGGTCATTCACGTGAAGGGCCGCGACCTTGATGGCAACGAAGTTGAGTTCGAAGCCGATGAGCTGTTGTCCCGACTGATTCAGCACGAGCTGGATCATCTCAACGGAGTCCTGCTCCTGGATCACCTCGAAGAGGATCAGGCCAAGGATGCCAAACGTCAGATCCGGGAACTCCAGATGGGCATCTCGACTCCTGAACCCGAGCCAGAGCCGGCCCGCAAGTCGTTCTTTCGTTTCAAGTGAAACCGTCGCTCCCTTGAAGCTGATCTACTTCGGTAGTCCCGAGATGGCCGTGCCACCGCTTCAGGCATTGATCGCTGCCGGCCATGAGATCGCCCTCGTGGTCTCGAATCCGGACAGGCGGCGATCACGCCGGGGTGAAGCGTCACCCACGCCGGTCAAGGCCGCCGCACTCGAAGCCGGTCTGCGGGTCACAGCTGATCCGGATGATGTCCTGGGCGTCGACGCCGACCTGGGTGTGGTTGTGGCCTTTGGCCAGATCATCCGGCCGAACCTCCTGGATCACCTCAAGATGCTCAACATTCACTTCTCGCTGCTGCCTCGCTGGCGCGGAGCCGCACCTGTTGAGAGAGCAATCCTCGCTGGTGACACCGAAACCGGTGTTTGCCTCATGGAAGTGGCCGAAGGCCTGGACACGGGCGGTATCTACGCCACGGATCCGCTGCCGATCGAACACGACTCCACGGCAGCAACGTTGCGCGAAGATCTCGTTCGCCTCGGAACCGACCTGCTGGTCGAGACTCTGCACGGCGAACTTCCGGTTCCGGAACCACAGTCCCCGGACGGCGTCACCTACGCGAAGAAGCTGTCGCCGGCCGAGATGGAGATTGACTGGTCCGCAAGCGTCGGGGAGGAAACTCGCAAAATCCGAGTTGGCGGGGCGTGGAGCACATTTCGCGGTAAACGGATCAAGGTGCTGGCTGTGGCGCCAACCGATGGTCCGGCATCACCAGCCGAAGAGGAGGATACCCAGACCCCGGACATGCAGCCCGGGTCGGTCGAACGCTCTGGTGTGGCCTGCGGTGACGGGGTCATGCAAGTCATCGAGGTGCAGCCGGAGGGGAAGCGGCCGATGCTTTTCGTTGACTGGGTCAATGGCGCTCAGCCCGACCCAACCGAACTGTTCGGTTCATGAGGTCGTCAGGCTGATGGGCAAGTCGAACTCGATCGAAGGTGTTGCCAGCCGACAACTCGCCCTGGAAGTGCTTCGCCGCATCGAAGACGAGGGCGCCTACGCCAATCTGGTCCTCTCGGGCGAACTCGACAATTCAGGAATGACCCAAACCGACCGTAAATTCGTCACCGATCTTGTCTATGGAACCGTACGAATGCAGCGCGCCCTGGACTGGGAGGCCGATCGCTTCCTGAAGTCGGCTCCACCACCGGCGGCCCGAAGAGCACTGCGGTTGGGGATCTACCAATTGCGACACCGCGATGACATTCCGGATTACGCCACGGTGTCCGCGTCCGTTGAGGCTGCTCCCAAGAGGTTTCGCGGGCTCCTCAACGCGGTTCTGCGCAAGGTATCGGGGAGTACTACGTCGTTCCCGAACATAGGCACCGAACTCTCGTATCCGGATTGGGTGATCGACCGCCTGAACACCGACCTTGGTTCGGAGGTGGCTCTGGATGCGTTGCGGTCCATGAACAATCCGGCAAGAGTCAACAAACGGGCTGACGGCTACGTGCAGGACGTTTCCTCGCAGCTGGTGGTGGATGCAGTGGAGTCCAGACCCGCAGAGATCGTCCTGGATGTCTGCGCAGCACCAGGCGGCAAGGCAACCGGTGTGGCGCATCAAGGTTCGTTTGTTGTGGCCGGCGATATCGCTGAGAAACGAGCTGGTCTGATTCGTCAGAACTACTTGCGGCTCGGCCAGTCCAACGTGTCGGCCCTGGTCATGGATGCCTTGACGCCGCCCATCCGACCCGGTTCGGTCGACGTGGTGCTGGTGGATGCTCCGTGTTCAGGTCTGGGTGTCCTTCGTCGGCGCGCTGACGCTCGCTGGCGGGTCCGACCTGCTCAAGTGGATCGTCTCGCAAGGCTCCAGCACCGGATCGTGAGGAGTTCAGTTCCGCTGCTGAAGCCGGGTGGCCGCCTGATCTACAGCGTTTGTACCCTCACCGTGGCGGAGAGCATCGGTGTGGACGATCTGATCGCCGAGGAGTTCCCTGACCTCGACGTGATCGATCCGCCAGGCGACCCTTGGCAGCCCTGGGGTCGAGGCTCGATCCTGTTCCCCGATGATGAACATGACGGCATGACAATGTTCAGGTATCAACTGCCGCACCAGACCCCTGGAAAACACCACGGCAACTCGTCACCGGTGCCGTCGAGTGGCGGGGTTCTGCTTGGATAGGCTGGGCGGACATGGCCCCCGTGATCAAGGACTTCATATGGTGGATCTTCAAGCCAAGGTTTTGACCGTGTCGGACCGGGTGTCCGACGGCACCCGTGAGGACACTGGGGGAGCGGCCATCATTTCGCGGTTGGGCGATGCCGGGTTCGAGGTGGTCGAGCACCGCGTCATCGCAGACGGAGTCGATGAAGTCATAAACGCGCTGACTTACATGGCCTACGGATTCAACGGTGTGATCGTCACCACCGGGGGCACGGGATTCAGTCCCCGGGATCAGACTCCGGAGGGAACAAAGCGGGTCCTCGACCGTTCGGCACCGGGAATGGCCGAAGCGATGCGATCGGCCAATCCCTTGGGCAGGTTGTCGCGCAACGTGGCCGGAATTCGCGGAGGGGCCCTCATCTTGAACACACCCGGATCACCTTCCGGCGCAGTCGAGATGCTTGACGCCGTGCTGGATGCTTTGCCGCATGCCGTGGAGTTGATGGCCGGCAAATCGGTCCATCACCCAAATCAGTAGGCACCCAAATCAGTAGTACCTGAATCAGCAGATCATTCGGTAGCCCCCGCGAGGTTATCCGGTCGGAACTGAAACGACCGAACAAGATATGACCATCGGGGAGATCCCGGTTACCATTGGGGGGACAATGAACGCCGCCGCATCCCCTCAGGACGGGCCCCACGGTGGGCCGAGCGACCGAGAGTTCATGGCGCGCGCAATTCAGGCGGCATCGAGGGTTCGCTGCATCACCAGCCCCAACCCGTGGGTCGGGGCCGTACTTCGTACCACGGATGGCGACCTGTTCGAGGGAGTCACCAGTGAGCCCGGCGGTCCCCACGCCGAGGCGGCGGCGCTCGCGGTAGCCGGCGAACGAGCGGTCGGCTCCACCTTGTTCGTGACCCTTGAACCTTGTTCGCATCAGGGGCGGACCCCTGCGTGCACCGAAGCCATCATCGACTCCGGGGTTGCTCGAGTGGTTGCGGCGATACCGGATCCTGATCCTGGCGTCTCGGGAGGGGGATTCGAGCAGCTCCGATCGGCGGGAATCGAAGTGGCCGTCGGCGTGGGTGCGGACCATGCGAGAAGCCAACTGGAGTCGTATCTGCATCACCGCCGGACCGGTCGGCCATTCGTGGTTCTCAAGCTTGCCGAGAGCATTGACGGATCGACAGCGGCACCAAACGGAACCAGCCGATGGATCACATCGCCTTCTGCTCGCGCCGACGGACACCGGCTTCGCGCTGAATCAGATGCGATTCTCGTTGGCGCCGCCACGGTTCGCCAGGACGATCCTTCCCTGACTGTTCGTGACTATCTGCCTCCGGTCAGGCCCAGGGCCGGATCGCTGGATCCAATTCGTGTGGTACTCGGCTCGGCACCCGAGGGTGCCAAGGTTCATCCCTGCGTGGAGATGAGTGGCGACCTGGGTGCACTCCTGGACGATCTCGGTAAACGAGGTGTGATGCAGTTGCTTGTCGAAGGTGGAGCGAGGGTTGCGGGAGATTTCCACCGTGCGGGGCTTGTGGACCGGTATGTGATCTATGTGGCCCCGGCAATGTTCGGCGGCGACGACGCTCAAGGTCTCTTCAGAGGAGCCGGAGCCTGGGACATCGACGAGATATGGCGCGGGCAGTTTCGCTCGATCGACCGTGTGGGTGATGACCTGAGACTCGAGATTGTGCCTTGCTCTGAATCCGCCACGGGCGAAGGTTCGGGCGCGGATGCGAATTTGGTTTCTGGCGAAACGCCGGGAGCACTCTGATGTTCACCGGAATCGTGGAGGAACTGGGTTCTGTGGTGGCCCTGGAAGGCACGAAAATCCGTCTCGCCGCCTCGGTGGTGCTCGAAGACGTGGCGCTGGGTTCCTCCATTGCCGTCAACGGATGTTGTCTGACGGTCGTGGCCTGGCAACCGGGCGAGTGGTGGGAAGCAGACGTTTCGGAGGAGACATTCCGCTGTACCACGCTCGGATCCCTGGAACCGGGTGACCCAGTGAACCTGGAACGACCCGTGAGGCTGGAGGATCGCCTCGGCGGACACCTCGTTCAGGGTCACGTGGATACGGTTGGCGAAGTAGTGGTTGCAGCGCCTGAGATGGAAGTCCGCATGCCCGGCAATGAAATGAAGTATGTGGTGGAGAAGGGCTCGATCACGGTTGACGGAGTCAGCTTGACCGTTGTCGACGTGGGAGAAGACGGATTCACCGTTGCACTGATTCCACACACTTCTGAGGTGACAACCCTCGGGGTCCGGGGCGTGGGCGACGGCGTGAATCTGGAAATGGATGTCATGGCCAAGTACGCGGAATCGCTTCTCGGTGGATATGTGGACAAAGAGGCCGATACCGGCCAAGGAGATCAATGATGAGTCGTGAACCACTGAAGGAACAGGGTGTCGAGGGTTCCATGTTCGCTCCGATCGAGGATGCCGTGGAAGCCGTCAGCCGAGGTGAGATCGTCGTTGTCGTCGATGACGAGGACCGCGAGAACGAAGGTGACCTCATCATGGCGGCGGAGGCGGCGACACCAGAGAACATCGCGTTCTTCGTGCGGCACACGAGTGGTGTTATCTGTGCTCCGCTCACCGGTGACCGACTCGATGAGCTGGAGATTCCGTTGATGGTCCGTGACAACACCGAATCCCACCGCACCGCCTTCACCTACACGGTGGACTACATACATGGCACCAGCACCGGCATTTCTGCCGCTGACCGCTCGGCCACACTGCGGGCCCTGACGGATCCCGGAACGAATCCGGCTGACCTTGCCCGACCCGGTCACATCTTCCCGCTGCGCTACTCCGAAGGAGGCGTGCTCAAGCGTGCCGGACACACCGAGGCGGCCGTCGACCTCGCCCGCCTGGCCGGTCTGTATCCCGCAGGTGTGCTCTGCGAGATCGTCAACGATGACGGCACCATGGCTCGGGTTCCCGACCTGGTGGAGTTCTGCAGGGAACACGATCTGTTGCTGATCAGCATCGCCCAGCTGATCAAGTTCCGTCGCCAGAACGAGAAGCTCGTGAAGCGAGTAGCGGAGGCCCGGATGCCGACCCCCTGGGGTGATTTCACGTGTTACGTGTACGAGTCGCTCGTGGATGGCGAACAGCATGTGGCGTTCGTGCGGGGAGCCGTGCAGGGTGAATCCGATGTGCTCGTCCGGGTGCATTCGGAGTGTCTCACGGGCGACATCTTCCACTCGTTGCGATGTGACTGCGGAATCCAGCTCCACGCCGCGATGGAGAAGATCGCTGATGCTGAACTAGGTGCCTTGGTGTACCTGCGGGGCCATGAAGGGCGCGGCATCGGCATCGGCCACAAAATTCGCGCCTACAGCCTCCAGGAGAAAGGCCATGACACAGTGGATGCGAATCTGGAACTCGGTCTTCCCATCGACTCGCGCGAGTATGGCATCGGCGCGCAGATCCTCAATGACCTGGGCATCACCACGATGCAACTCATGACCAACAACCCCTCGAAGTACGGCGGTCTCGAAGGGTTTGGGCTCGAGATCACCGGTCGCGTCGAACTTGAGCCTCGCCCCAACCCGGAGAACATCGAGTACCTCCGCACCAAGCGGGAGCGGATGGGTCACATGATCGAGGGTCTTGACTGATGGGAGTCAACCAACGCGCATCGGACGCGACGGCCCCGGAACTCGATGGGACGGGCCTGAAAATGGCCGTGGTCTGCGGCCGGTTCAACGACAGCATCACATTGCGGCTGCTCGATGGTGTGCTGCGGGCCGCGCAAGATCTCTCGATCGCTGCGGAAGACCTCACCCGAGAGTGGGTTCCCGGCGCCTTCGAGATCCCCTTTGCAGCCAAGACGATCGCCGAGTCCACGAAGGTCGATGCTGTGGTGTGTCTGGGCGCGGTGATTCGTGGCGAAACCACGCACTATGAAGTCGTGGCCGGCGAATCCGCCCGTGGCATTCAGGATGTTCAGCTTGAGGTCGGGGTTCCCGTGATCTTTGGCGTGTTGACCACAGAGAACATGGCTCAGGCACTCGCTCGATCGGAAGGCGAGGGTGGCTTCAACGTTGGTGAGGAATGCCTGCGAACAGCTGTGGAGATGGCCGTGTTGAAGGCTCGCTGGTCACAGGGCTGAGTCAGTCGGTCCATCCCCGTGATGCGGCTGCGAATGACGCTACCACCGCCAGGGCGCTCGCCACGTTGAGCGAATCGACTCCTGGAGACATCGGAATCTGTATCCGGACGTCGGCTTGTTCAAGTACCTGCTTGGAGATCCCGGTAGCTTCTGCACCCACGATGAGTAGAAACGGATCCTCGAAGACCCCTGAACCGGCGGCTTCGTCGACAACCATCGCGTGACGATGTGGAGCCAGAGCCACAGTGCGGAATCCGCCGGCCGACGCTTGGCGCACGCCCTCAGCCGCGGAAGTCACTCGGGCATTCGCCATCAGTGCGGACCATCCCTGGGAGACTCGCACACAGCGCCGATACAGAGGATCGGGGCAGCGTTGGTCCAGCAGCACGGTCTCCAACCCGAACGCGGCGGCCGTGCGAAAGATTGCACCGACGTTCTCAGGATCGGTGACCTGCTCGGCCAGGACTGCTCCACGTATCCCCTCGAGGATGTTCGAAGCCGAGGTCGGGGTCGGTCGGTGAAAGCTGGCAAGCAGTCCACGGTGCAGATCGAATCCGGTCAATTCCTCGAGGAGGCCCGCGGTGACAGAGTGCACCGGCACGGTCGTGTCCGTGTGGCCTGCCACGGTGGTGATCTCGCGCACCTTGGCAACCTTGTTCGTCAGGGCCAGTATGGATCGGGGTCGTCGGCCGTGCTCGATCAGGCGGTGGATCGCAATGGGACCTTCGGCGATGAAGTGATCGGCCCGTTGATCGGCCTGTCGGGATCCCAGGCTCCGCAGGTCCCGGTAATCATCAACCGCTTCGTCATCCAGCGAAGTCACGCTGGGGCAAGGATGTGACACACATACATTCTGCCTGCTTGGTCGGCGTGGATGGCGCAACCGTTATTGCTCCACCGGGAGTGCCCATCGGGCATGGGTGGGGAATCTCAATTCTGCGGCGGGGCGGAGCTCCATTAGCCTCGCGTCTCGTGCTGAAGCTTGTACTGCCCAAGGGCTCCCTCGAGAAGGCCACGATGCAACTGTTCGAGGCTGCCGACTTGCCTGTCAATCGTGCGTCAGCGGTGAGCTACAAGGCCACGGTCGAGGATCCCCGAATCGACAGCGTGCGGATCCTGCGTCCCCAGGAGATCCCGATCTATGTCGCTGATGGCCTCTTCGACGTGGGAATCACCGGCCGCGACTGGGTTGAGGAGACTGGATCGGATGTGGTTTCCCTGGGCAAACTCAAGTACTCGAAGGCAACTTCAAGGCCGATCCGGGTGGTTCTGGCCGTGCCGGAGGAATCAGCATTCCACACTGCTGAGGATCTTCCTGCCGGGGTGCGGGTGTCCACCGAGTACATGGCGCTGACCCGTCGGTACTTCGAGTCCCATGGGGTCGACGCCGATCTACGCCTTTCCTACGGTGCCACCGAGGCCAAAGTACCCGACATCGTGGATTGTGTGGTTGACATCACCGAGACCGGACGGGCTTTGAAGGCCGCCGGCCTGCGGATAATCGACGAAATCCTGGTGAGCTACACCGAACTGATCGCCAACCGGGAGGCCTATGAAGATCCGGCCAAGCGGCATGCGATGGAGCAGGTGCTCACCCTGCTCGGCGGTGTGCTCGAAGCGCGGGGGAAGGTCCTGGTGAAGCTCAACGTTCCCAGCGACAGACTCGACGCGGTGATCTCTGTGCTTCCCTCGATGAAGGCCCCCACGGTGAATGAGCTCTACGGCGGCGATGGTTACGCGGTCGAGACAGTCGTTCCCAAGATCGAGATCAACATCTTGATCCCGGCGCTGTCCGATGCCGGCGCAACGGACGTGCTCGAGCTCCCGCTGAGCAAGATCGTCCACTGAGGACCGGGTGACGGCAACCGTGCCAATACAACGAAACCGCACGATCCACGGCACGGTCACGGACTATGACGAACCCGTGGGTCTCGGCGAGGTCCGAGCCTCCGACGGCTCCAAATACCCCTTTCACTGCACGGCGATTGCCGACGGTTCCCGCGATATCGACGCGGGCCGAAGGGTCACGTTCCGCCTGATTCCGTCGAGGATCGGCCGCCTGGAAGCCATCGAGGTGACTCCGCGCTGAACTGCACCAGCAGAATCTGGGGTGGCGACGAGAAGCCGGCTCGGTCAGCCGGGGGGAGCGGCTTCTGTGGCGCCCTTCGCCTGCACGAACAAGCTCTGAAGCTGCTTGAGAGCGTCGGTGAGCATTCCCTCATGCTCGCCAAGCTTGCCTTCCAGTCCGTCAACCATTGAACGGAAGGCTTCGATGACTGTGAAGGCATCGTTGAAGGAGGGCGGGTCGGTTTCCAGATAGATGGTTGCGAGATCAAACAACCGCATCATGTGGTTGGCAAGCATCTCAGCTGCAGGTGTTGCTCCCACCTGGCGTCGCACGGCCATCATCTCGTCGAGTTCCGCCGCCAACTGCGCGCGTTCTTCTTCATTGAGGGAATCCAGATCCACGCCAATGGCCTCAGCTGCGGCCCTGAGGTGATCAGGTTGTCCTGCATCTTCGGCCGGGCCGGCGCTTGGAGTGCCGGTTTCCGCTTCTGATTGGGGATCGGGCCCGGCTGGTGGAACCTCGCGTTCGCCGCCCGGTGTCCAGAGAGTTCCCATGAGTAGATGTCCCTTCGATCCCCGTTTGTGTGGATTGCTGTGGTGTGCAGGGGTGTCAGAGGTGTACGGTAGTCGAGCAATCGAGCAAGAGGGCACCCGCCCCTCCCGTCCACGCAGCATCGCCGGATCAGCCATCGCAATGGCAGGTCGGTGGTTCACAGTGAGCCGGGATCAGCATGACTCCCTCCAGGGAGTCTGTGGTGGGTGTGTTCACACCCACCTCGTTTCGTTTTCGGGGTGACTGCTCAGACCAATTCGGTCGATTCCCGACGTTCGGGACCGGCCTGCACAATCGGAGTTCCCAAGGAGGACATGTAAGTGGTTTGGAGTGATCGGCCATAGCTGCCGCACGAGTACAGGAGACGCGGGTCAACGACCGCATTCGAGCACGCGAGGTGCGCCTCATCGGTGTGGATGGGGAGCAACTAGGCATCAAGGCGTTGCCGGAAGCACTTTCCATGGCACGGGCGCTTGATTTCGATCTTGTCGAAGTCGCCGGTGGAGCACATCCACCGGTCTGCAAGATCATGGATTTCGCCAAGTTCAAGTATGAGGAACAGCAGCGAGCCAAGGAATCCCGCAAGAAGGCGACCAACATCACCGTCAAGGAGATGAAGTATCGTCCGAAGATTTCGGGAGGTGACTTCGACACCAAGACCCGCAAGGTCGCCCAGTTCCTGGGTGAAGGCCACAAGGTGAAGGTCACGATCATGTTCCGGGGTCGCGAGATGCAGCATCCGGAGTTGGGTCGCAAGATCCTCGACCGTGTTGCCGAAGACGTCGTTCATCTCGGTCGTGTGGAAAATCATCCGAGGCAGGACGGTCGAAACATGACAATGGTCCTCGGACCTGACAAACAGGCGCAGGCAGCGTATGCCAAGCAGCAGGCCGAAGAAGCCGCCGCTGAAGCACGCGACTAACCCTCAGCCGACCGAGCAATCCCCACAAACGTCCTCCGGTGGACGTATCGCAGAAGGTACTGACATGCCAAAAATGAAGACACATTCCGGCGCCAAGAAGCGCTACAAGGTAACCGGGTCTGGAAAGATCCTGCGCCGCAAAGCGAATCGCAGCCACATCCTCGAGAAGAAGTCGGCCAAGCGCAAGCGTCGCCTGGCCGGCACCACCGAGATCACCGGTGGCCAGCGTGAGCGGGCCCGTCGCCAGCTCGGAATGTAAATTCAGATACCTCGAACACAATTCCCCCAGATCTGAAAGGAGCGAGAAATGGCACGAGTGAAGCGTGGAGTTCACGCAAAGAAGAAACGTCGCGCAGTTCTCGAAAAGGCGTCCGGCTACTACGGAGATCGGAGCCGGACATTCCGGTCCGCCAACGAAGCCGTCATGCACGCAGGCAAATACGCCTACCGTGACCGTCGCGCCCGCAAAGGTGAGATGCGAAAGCTGTGGATCCAGCGGATCAACGCGGCGTCTCGCAACCACGACATGAGCTACAGCCGGTTCATCGCCGGTCTGAAGGCCGCCAACATCGAAGTAGACCGCAAGATCCTCGCCGATTTGGCCGTGACCGACGATGCAGCCTTCGGAGCCCTCGTGGCGAAGGCGCGTGACGCCGTTGCGTCAGAGAAGGCAGCAAGCTGAAACCGCTTCGCCCTTCATCGGATTCGATGCAGAGACTGCGGCGCCTTTCGAGGCGCCGCATTTCGCGTTCCGACGAGGGTTCCTACGTGATCGACGGACCGTTACTGGTGCGCGAAGCACTCGAGTCCGAGGTTCCCCTCGAAACCGTGTTCTTCGAGGGCTCCTTCTTCGACAGAGCCGACGAAGGTGTCCTGATTTCGGAGCTTGAACTAGCCGGAGTTCATGTTCAGGAGGTGGCCCCGGAGTCCCTGGGGCGGGTCCTCGATGTGGCCGCCCCCCAGGGCATCGCTGCGATCGCCAGGCAACACACGCATGATTTCGGTGAAATCTGTGAGAAGGCTTCCCTGGCGAAGCGGCCGTTGCTGGTGGCCGCGGGAGTGGCCGATCCCGGCAACGCCGGCACCCTCATCCGCGTAGCAGAAGCCGCTGACTGTGCAGGAGTGGCGTTCACCCGTGGCTCCGTGGACCTTTTCAACCCCAAAGTTGTGCGTGGTAGTGCTGGAGCGGTGTTTCGGGTGCCGACCGCACGCGAGGTATCCGATCAGGCCGTTGTGGATCACTGCGCCGAATCTGAAATCGCACTTGTGGCCACCGTTGCGCGTGGGGGGATTCCTCCGGAAGCCGCCGATCTGAGGGGAACGTGCGCGTTCGTGATCGGATCCGAGTCCCACGGAATCCCGAACGTGGTGGAGTCGGCAGCGTCGATCGGAGTCACGATTCCGATGGCAGGTGAGATCGAATCGCTCAACGCCGGCATATCAGCAGCCCTGCTCGCATTCGAGGCGGCGCGGCAGAGACGCCGGCGGGCTGAGTCCGAACTGTGAAGTACCCGGAGCTGTCGCCCATGGGCCAGAATTGACCGATGACGAGCCCAGTAGTTGCCGAAGCCGAAGATTTGGTGCGATCCGGCATTCAACGAGTGTCGGCAGCCGAATCCCTGGACGATCTGGCGGAGTTGCAGACAGAACTCCTTGGCAAGAAGTCGCGACTGAATGCCATGAGAGCCACACTCAAGGATGCAAGTCCCGAAGACCGCAAGACTCTCGGTCGCGCTCTCAATGTGTCTCGCACCGAACTGGAGAAATCCCTCAAAGGCCGCAAGGCGGTCATCACCGAGCGAGTTCGTCGTGCGGCCCTCGATGCCGAGCAACTGGATCTCACCGAGTCGCTTGGACGGGTTCGGGTTGGCCACGTTCATCCGATCACCCAGACCTGGGAACGCCTCGAAGATGTGTTTGTCGGGATGGGCTTCTCGGTGGAAGACGGGCCCGAGGTGGAAACCGACTGGTTCAACTTCGAGGCGCTCAACCTCCCACCGTCACACCCGGCCCGATCGCTCTGGGACACGCTCTACCTGGACTCCTCGGAGATCCCGGGCGTGGCTCAGGAGCAGTTGGTGCTGCGCACACACACCTCACCTGTGCAGGTGCGCACCATGATGCGCGCAGTTCGCGAAAGCTCCGGACCGCCCATCTATGTTGTCTGCCCCGGCCGGGTCTATCGCCGCGACACAGCGGACGCCACGCATCTCCCGGTGTTTCACCAGATCGAAGGTCTCGTGGTGGACGAGGGAATAACGATGGGGGACCTGTCGGGAACCATAGAAGAGTTCACAAAGGCCTATTTCGGTGAGAGTCTCACTAGTCGTCTCCGCCCGTCCTACTTCCCATTCACCGAACCGTCTGCCGAGGTGGACATTTCCCAGTCCGATGGATCATGGCTGGAGGTCGGTGGCTGTGGGATGGTGCATCCCAACGTGCTTCGACATGCCGGCCTCGACCCTGAACGCTGGACCGGATTCGCGTTCGGGTTCGGGATCGATCGTCTCGCCTATATCCGCCACGGTGTGGCCGACTTGCGCGACCTGGTGACCAACGACATGCGATTCCTGGAGCAATTCTGATGAAGGTGCCAGAGTCATGGCTGCGGGATTTCGTCCCGATCGATCTTGACGTCGAAGAACTGGCAGATGTGTTTGCAGACCTCGGCCTCGAAGTCGACGGCGTCCGCCACGTCGGCGAGGGGCTCGAAGGGATCGTTGTCGCGAAGGTGCTGGGAGTCCGCGAACACCCGGACGCAGACCGGATCTGCCTTGTGGACGTGGACCTGGGGGACTCAGAAGCACTCCAGATCGCCTGCGGAGCGTCCAACATGAGCGCCGGCGACTTGGTTCCATTGGCCATGATCGGCACCACGATGCCCAATGGAATGGAGATCGCAGCCCGGAAGATGCGCGGCGAGATGAGCTACGGAATGCTCTGTTCTCCCACGGAAATCGGCCTCGGCGACGACACCGACGGCATTCTCATCCTGCCCGCGGGTGCCGAGTTGGGTGTATCGCTCACTGAGGCCCTCGAGATCACACCCGATGTCATCTGGGATCTTGACATCCTTCCCAACCGCCCTGATGCGCTCAGCATTGTGGGTGTCGCCCGCGACCTTTCCGCTCGCCTTGGCCTGCCAATGACAGTGGGGTCCCCGGAGGTCTCCGAGACCGGCACTGAGGCCACGTCGCTGGCATCGGTGGAGATTCTGGATCCCGATCTGTGTGGTCGTTTCGTGGCGCGGGTCTTGTCCGGCGTCACCATCGGCGACTCACCGCGATGGATGGCCCAACGCCTGATTGCCGCCGGCATGCGGCCGATCAACAATGTGGTCGACACCTCGAACTACGTGATGTTGGAACTCGGTCAGCCCAATCACACCTATGACCTGGCCAAGGTGGCAGGGCAGGCACTGCGGGTGCGCCGGGCCGTGGAAGGCGAGGCGATCGAAACGCTCGACGGTGTCACCCGCATATTGCACTCATCCGATGGTGTCATCGCAGACGGCAATGACCGGGCCATCGGCATCGCCGGAGTCATGGGCGGAGCGAGCACGGAGATATCGGACTCCACCGAAGAGGTCCTTGTTGAATTGGCCTGGTGGGATCCGATGGTCATCGCGGTGTCATCGTCGACCCTGAATCTGCATTCGGAGGCTTCCCTGCGATTCAAGCGCGGTTGTGATCCGGAGATTGCTCCCTTCGCCGCCCGCCGCTTTGGCGAGCTGTTGGCCGAAACCGGGGGAGCGAGCCTGCATCCCGGCGTCATTGATGAGTTCGGCAACCTTCCGAGCCGCGAACCGGTGCAGGTCCGCCCGGAGCGTGTGAACCTGGTGTTGGGCACCGACCTGAGCGCCGGCGACATGGCCGACCTGATCGAGCCGATCGGCTTCTCCAGCACCCAAGGCGGCAATCACAGCGCAGATGCCCTCACAGTTGGGATCCCGTCGTGGCGTCATGACTCCACGGCCGAAGTAGACGTGATTGAGGAGATCGGCCGGATGTACGGCTTGGCCCGAATTCCCAAGACGGTGCCCACCTCACCACGCGGTGGTTCCCTCAGCGCCCGACAGCTTGCCATGCGGGCCTTGCGCCGGTCGTTCGTGGGTGCAGGTCTTTGCGAGGCAATGCCCTTGCCCTTTCTGGCTCCGGGTGACCTCGAGAGGTGTGGCCTGTCCTCCGGGGGATACGTGCTGGCGAATCCACTGGCTGCCGAGGAATCGGTGTTGCGGACGTCCCTGCGCCCCGGCCTGTTGGCTTCGGTTGCGTACAATGCCGCCCGGCGAATCAATGGCGTGCGCCTGTTTGAAGTTGGCCGGGTATTCGGTGCCGCTGAGGTCATTGTGGATGTCAACCACTCAGCGGAACAAGGAATTGTTCTGGCGGGGGAGCGCGAGATGGCCGCCGCGGTTCTTTGTGGTTCCGAAGCGCCGGAGGCGGTCGAACTCCTGGATGGACTTCTCGATGTTCTGCGCTTTGGTCCGCTGATTCTGGTACCCGAAGAGCTGCCGGGACTGCATCCCGGAAGATCCGCCCGGATTGAGGTGGCCGGAATCGATGTGGGTTCGGTCGGCGAGGTAGATCCGGGAGTTCTTGACTCATTCGAGATCAATGAGCGGGTTTCATGGCTGGAGATCGACCTCTCGATCCTGCTGTCAATCCCCACTTCAGTAGTGCGTGCGCGACCCGTTAGCCGGTATCCGTCATCGGACGTGGATCTTGCCTTTGTCATCGACGACCGGATCCCCGCGGCTTCGTTGCTGGCGACCATTCGCGGTGCCAGCGAGGGATTGGCCGAATCGGTGGAGCTGTTCGACGTGTTTCACTCCGGTGACATCGGAGAAGGAAAGCGGTCGCTGGCATACCGGATTCGTTTCCAGGCGCCCGACCGCACTCTGAAAGACGAAGAGGTTGCAGGACTCAGGCAAAGCATCATTACCGAGGTTGAGTCAGTGCACGGGGCCATCCTGCGGGCCTGATGGCAGGCGTTGCGTTGTCCCTGCCCGCACACATCTCAGCCCGGTAGGGATCGGATCGGTCCCGGAGGTTCGGGTCAGGCCGGAACCGGTTGCGGTGTTTTGGCCGCCACCAGGGGATCCAGTCGCTTGCGCAGGTCGACACTCTGATCCACCCACACCGCACCGAGAGCGATGGCGAATGGCCACAGAAGCCATGCGGTACGCAGAGTGAAGTCGGTCGAGACGATGGAGTAGAGGTTCAGCAGTAGTACCGCGGCGATACCGACCAGGTCTGCGCCGGAGGAACCGCGTAAGGCCTTCGGCAGGGATGCGCGACTGAGAATGTATTTGATGCCCAGGAACGCAGGAACGGCCACGGTCGACACGCCGACGAGCACGAAGACCGCGGAGGTGATGTTTGTGAGGTTCCAGCGTGTGTACTGCCACGTGGGCAGAACGGTGAAGGACATGACGGGTTCGGGGGCCATGTCCGACACCCACCACGCCGCGGCGAGGACCCCTGCGGCACTGGCGATTGCGCCAACCACGAATCTGGGATCACGGAACCGGTGACCTGATGTCCGCCATGCCCACACTGCGGGTGGGACGAGCACGAGGAGCGCTTCCTTGACGAGGTAGGACAGGGGGAAGAAGAGGAGCAATGCCCACCACCATCGCCTGACCATCAGCCAGTACCCGATCATGAGTACGCCAACCACGCCTCCGTCGATGAACAGCGACGACGCGAAGACAATCACCGGGAGGGCGACCGTGTACAACGCTGCCCCGATCACCTGGGCCGTGGGCGACCTGCCGGATGTCGCCAAGGCGTCGACCAGCAACCACAAGCCCAGGGTGAGAAAGGCAAGGTTCACCAAGGCAAATGAGTAGGAGGAGTCAAATGGAAGCAAGGAGGCGAGCCAAGGAAGTGCCACACGGTGGGTGAACGGATCGACCGGACCGCTGACGGCATCGCCACCGGCCTCGAAGGCCGGATACGGCTCCTGTTTCTCGAAAGCACCCTCGACTCCGCGATAGTCCTCCACCATCGCCAGGTATTGGGAGATGTCGATATTGAGGTTCTCTATGTATCGACCATCGTCTGTGGTCCAGGTGTAGTGCTCGTCGATAGCGAAAAAATCCGTTCCGGCAACATCGGCTCGGGCGAATCGGAGTCCGCCGAGAACGATCAGGAGAAGGGTGAAACCCAGCATCACCGAAGTGCGAACCCGAACTTTCCCCCGCCGAGGCTCACTTTGAGTCGCCATCGCCGAACCCTAGCCATGGCCCAGTTGGGCGGCCAAACCACCAATCGGCCGATCCAATGCAGAATAATGCAGCTATATGCATGAGATTGCGCTATGTTTCACCCGTGAAGAACGTCGGGATCATAGGAGCCTCGGGATTTACCGGAGCGGAACTGCTCCGACTCTGCGCGTCGCACCCTGAGCTTGAGGTTACCTTTGCCACCGGTGATTCCAAGGCGGGCTCTCCGGTATCCGATCTGTACCCGAGCCTCTCCGCCGCCTACCCCGACACGATGTTCGAGGTGTGGGATCCAAGCCTGCTCGCCGGTGTCGAGGGAGTGTTTCTCGGTCTGCCACATGGGAAGTCCCAGGCGATCATGGGCGACCTGTTGGACGCTGGTGTTTGTGTGGTCGATCTCGGCGCGGACTTTCGACTTCCTGATCCCGCTGTCTATGAGACCTGGTACAAGGAGCCACACACTCGCCCGGACCTTCTGGACAAGTTTGCCTACGGACTACCCGAACTGAACAGGGATGTGATCGTCGGGAAGTCGGCCGTGGCCAATCCGGGTTGTTATCCCACCGCGGGAAGTCTGGCCCTTGCCCCCTTCGCTCGGGCCGGCCTGATTGAATCCACCCGGATTGTTGTCAATGCGATGTCGGGCGTATCCGGCGCCGGCAGGGCCCCAAAGGACAACACCACGTTCTGCGCTGTCGATGAGAACGTGACTGCATACGGGCTCCTGGATCACCGTCACACCTCGGAACTGGAACTGAATCTGGATGCGGAGGTGCTGTTCACTCCTCACCTGGTGCCCATGAACCGCGGCATACTCGCGACCTGTTGTGCAACGCCCACGACCGAGGCACTCGATGAAGGGTTGTCCACTGAGTCCTTGTTGGGTGAAATGGAGGGGTTCTACGCCGACGAACCGTTTGTTGTGGTCAGCGAGGCGCCGCCATCCACGAAAGCCACGCTGGGCTCGAATTGCGTTCATCTCACTGCGCGCTACGACGACCGCACCCGGACCGTGTTGGCGATCGGCGCACTGGACAACCTGTGCAAGGGTGCATCCGGAGCAGCAGTGCAGAACATGAATCTTCTCCTCGGTCTTCCCGAGCCCACCGGCCTGCCGATCTCAGGGCTCTACCCATGAGCAAATCGCACGTTGATCCCCGCAAGGATCCCTCGGTGGCCGTTGATGTACTGCTCCAGGCCCTCCCGCACATTGAACGGTTCCGCGGGTCGGTGGCCGTGGTGAAATTCGGCGGCAACGCAATGACGAGTCCCGAACTCTTCGACAGCTTCGCCGAGGACATTGTCTGGATGCACCGTGTGGGCATGAGGCCGATCGTGGTTCATGGTGGTGGTCCCCAGATCGGCGACTGGCTGGCGCGGCTCGGCAAGGAGTCGGAGTTCGTTGGCGGTCGGCGGGTCACGGACGGCGAGACACTCGAAATCGTCCAGATGGTGCTGATGGGCAAGGTCAACGCCGAGATCGTTACGGCGCTCAACAGGAACGGCCCAGTGGCGGTGGGACTGTCCGGAACCGACGCCTCGATGCTCGAGGCAGAATCGCGCGGTCCGGAACTCGGGTACGTCGGTGCTGTCACCAAAGTGCATCCCGAACTCATCGAGCGCACGATCGCCATGGACATGATTCCGGTGCTGGCCACCATCGGTGTGGACGCCGCCGGACAGACCTACAACATCAATGCAGATGATGCAGCGACCGCCGTTGCCCGACATCTCGGTGCCGAGAAACTCCTGTTCCTCAGCGATGTGCCGGGGCTACTGGCCGATGTCGAGGATCCTTCCACGCTTGTTGCGGAGGTGGGCACCGAGGAGGTCCGCGGATACATCTCCGACGGGACGATTTCCGGCGGCATGATTCCGAAGATGGCCGGCTGCGTGGAGGCAGTCGAGTCTGGTGTGGGATCCGTGCACCTCATCGATGGTCGACTCCCACATGTGCTCCTGCTCGAACTGTTCACAGACGCCGGCGTCGGAACGATGGTGACGAGTCAAGGCCGTGCGGGCGCAAATCAGGGGAAGTCATGAACTCCCACCCTGACGTGTTGGGCGATGCTGAGGGTGAAGACCTCTGCCCCCTCATGCCCACCTACGGTCCACCACCAGTCCAGTTCGTCCGCGGAGCGGGTTCCTGGCTCTGGGATCCGGCCGGCAACAAGTACCTCGATCTGCTTTCCGGGTTGGCAGTGACATCCCTGGGTCACTGTCATCCGGCTGTGGCCGCGGCCCTCACAGAGCAGTCCCGGAAGCTGCTGCACGTGTCGAACCTCTTTGGCACAGAGCACAATGGCGAGGTTGCAGGTCTGCTCGATGAGCTCCTGGGAGGTGGAGGTCAGGTCTTTTTCTGCAATTCCGGCGCCGAAGCCAACGAGGCGGCCATCAAGCTTGCCCGGAAGTTCGGTGGACGGGGCCGCCACAATGTCCTGTGCGCCTATGGCAGTTTTCATGGCCGGACCCTGGCAACTCTGCACGCCACTGGCCAACCAGCCAAACACGAAGCGTTCCAGCCGATGCCCGAGGGCTTCCGGCATGCCACATGGATGGACATCGACGACTTCGCCAGGCAACTCGATGACACGGTGGCCGCGGTGCTGCTGGAACCCGTACAAGGTGAAGGCGGAGTGAATCCGGCCGATCCGGGTTTCCTGCGCGAGATTCGGAGCCTCTGCACCGAACGCGGCGCGTTGCTGATGTTCGATGAGGTCCAGACCGGCCTCGGCCGTTGTGGATCCTGGTTTGCGCATCAACAGGCTGGGGTTCACCCGGATGTCGTGACCATGGCCAAGGCTTTGGGCAACGGAGTTCCCATCGGAGCCTGCTGGGCCGGTCGCGGGGTCGCCGCTGTGTTCGAACCCGGTGACCATGCCACAACCTTCGGAGGTCAACCTCTGGCGACCGCAGCTGCGAAGGCCGTGTTGCACACGATGATGGCGGAGGACGTGCCAAGTCGCGCACGTTTGGCCGGAGAGCGGTTTCGCTCCCGACTGGAGGTTCTCGACGCCGTGATCGAGGTCCGCGGGCTCGGTTTGCTCCTGGCAGTGGAGCTCGACACAGACCGCATCGGTAGAACGAGCGGGGCAGTCGCGGCTTCACTGTTGGCCGGTGATCACGGCGAGCGGATGGTGGTCAACGCGGTGACGCCGACTGCGGTTCGACTTGCTCCCTCCTTGTTGATCTCGGTCCCGGAGATCGACCGGGCATGTGATGTCATGGCAGCAGCCTTGGAGGTCCCCTGATGGCATCCAAGGCCCAGCGGCAGCACCGGGTCGCCCAGTTGCTCGAGAGTGCCCAGGTGCACAACCAGAGCCAACTCGTGGAACTCCTGTCTGCATCGGGAGTAACGGTCAATGCGTCCACCGTGTCGCGTGATCTGGAGGAACTCGGCGCCATCAAGGTTCGGATTCCCGGCGGCGAAACCGCCTACGCGATACCGGAACTCCCCAGGTCACAGGTGACACCTGTGAATCATCTTCGACGTGTGCTGTCGGACTGGGTGGCCGAGGTGGAGAGATCAGGTGACCTCGTGGTGGTCACCACGCCCCCGGGATCCGCACACGTTGTGGCTTCGGCGATCGACCGAAATGGCGTGGAAGAGGTTCTGGGAACCGTGGCAGGCGATGACACCCTGTTGGTGATTGCCACCTCGGGTGCCGGAGCAGACGTGGCACATCGAATCACAGAACTTTCAGGCCTCGAGTGACGAACAGATGATGACGGAGCAGAACGAGATGATGACTGAGCAGAGCGAACAGAACAGAGGAAATCAAAATGGCTGAGCGAGTGGTACTGGCATACAGCGGAGGTCTCGACACCTCTGTGGCTGTGCGCTGGATGATCGAGAACATGGGTGTGGAGGTCGTTTGTCTGTCCGGTGACCTGGGTCAGGAAGGATCGATGGAGGCGAATCGCGAGAAAGCTCTCGGCGCAGGTGCGATTGCCTATGAACAGTTGGATCTTCGTGAGGAGTTTGCCCGTGACTATGTGGCTCCAATGATCAAGATGAATGCGTTGTACGAGAAGCAGTATCCGCTTGTCAGTGCGCTCTCGCGTCCGCTGATCGTGAAGAAGCAGGTGGAGATGGCCCGCAGGTACAACGCGGATGCCCTTGCTCACGGTTGTACCGGAAAGGGCAACGACCAAGTGCGATTCGAGGTGTCGGCCATGGCCCTGGCTCCAGACCTGGAACTGCTGGCACCGGTACGGAACTGGGGATTCACCCGCGAGGACTCGATTCGATATGCCCAGGAACACGGAATTCCAGTGGACGCCACCAAGGAGAAGCTCTACTCGATCGACGACAACCTCTGGGGCCGCGCCATCGAATGCGGCGAGATGGAGGACCCTTGGGCCGAGCCGCCGGATGGTGTGTGGCAAATGACCAAACTCACAGCGGAGGGTGAGCGCGAGGTCGTGGTCGGGTTTTCCAAAGGAGTACCGGTGTCCATCGACGGCAAGACCATGTCCCTGTACGAAGTCATCATCGAGATGAATCGGATCGTCGGCGCCTATGGCTGGGGACGCATCGACATGGTGGAGAACCGTCGTGTCGGCATCAAGAGCCGTGAAACCTATGAGGCGCCGGGGGCCCTCGCGCTCATGATGGCGCACGAGGATCTCGAGTCGATAACGCTTGAGCGAGACTTGCAGCGTGAGAAGACCCGGCTGGAACCGCGCTATTCCGAACTTGTTTATGACGGGCTTTGGTTCTCTCCGCTCAAGGAAGCACTCGATGCGTTCGTGGACTCGTCCCAGGAACATGTCACCGGTGAGGTCCGTCTGAAGCTCGTGCCGAGACGGTGCATCGTGACCGGCCGTCGGGCCGAGAAGTCACTCTACGATTACGGGCTGGCCACCTACGATGCAGCCGATCGTTTCCGCCACGCGGATTCGGAAGGTTTCGTGCGTCTTTGGGGTCTGAGCGTGCAGACATGGTCCGACACCCAAGGTCCGGGATCGCGGGACTGGGAGAACGAACCGGGGGAAGCCTGATGTCCGGAGAATCTGCGGAGCGAGGTCAGCTCTGGCATGGTCGATTCGATTCCGGCCCCGCTGAGGAGTTGATGGCCTACACCGAGAGCCTCAGCTACGACCAGCGTCTCATTTACTCCGATGTTGCCTGTTCCAAGGCTCACGTGCGGGGTCTGGCCGACGCCGGGTTGATCACGGAATCGGAGTTGGCGTTGATGCTCGGCGGCCTCGACACCGTGGAGATGGAGTATCGCGCCGGTGAGCTGGACTTCGTGGAGAGCGACGAGGACATTCACACCGCGATCGAGCGGCGCGTCACTGAACTGGTGGGGGATCCCGGAGCAAAGATTCATACCGGTCGCTCACGCAACGATCAGGTCGCCGCGGCATTGCGTCACTATCTGCTGGCCCAGATCGACCAGATCGCAGCAAGGATTCTGGAACTGATCGATGTGCTCGTGGATCGTGCCGACGAGGCGGGCATGGACACCGATGCTGCTTACCTGCCCGGCTACACCCATCTCCAACAGGCTCAACCGGTATTGCTGTCGCATCACCTGTTGGCGCACTGCTGGGCACTGATGCGGGATCTGGATCGCCTGGCCGACTGCCGCGCCCGTGTGGATGTGTCTCCCATGGGTGCCGGAGCACTGGCCGGCTCCTCGTTGCCGCTGGACCCCGCGTTCACTGCGCGGCAGGCTGGATTCGCCGACCAATTCCACAACAGCCTGGATGCCACCTCTGATCGGGACTTCGTGGCCGAAACCCTCTTCGTTCTCGCGATGGTCGGGATCCATCTTTCGCGAATGGGGGAAGAAGTAGTTCTCTGGAGTACCGAGGAATTCGGATTTGCGGATCTTGATGATCGCTATTCCACGGGTTCCTCGATGCTTCCGCAGAAGAAGAATCCGGACATTGCCGAGCTGGCCCGCGGGAAGTCGGGGCGCCTCATCGGCAATCTCACCGGTTTGCTGGCGACCATGAAGTCGCTGCCCCTCGCCTACAACCGCGACCTACAACAAGACAAGGAACCGGTCTTTGACGCACTTGACACGATCCGTCTGGGTCTCGGAGCCATGTCGGGGATGTACGCCACCATGACCTTCAACACGCAGCGGATGGCCCAGAGTGCTGATTCGGAGTACGGCGGAGCGACCGATCTTGCCGAGTTTCTGGTCCGGAAGGGAACCCCGTTCCGAACTGCTCACGCGATCATCGGGGAGTTGGTCAGGTCTTCCATCGCCGGCGGCGAGCCACTGAGCGTTCTGGTTGCAGCAGATCCTCGACTGGGGACCGACGCTGCTGCATTGCTGGCGAGCGGGGAAGCGGTTCGCCAGAGAACCTCCCCTGGTGCTGCCGGACCCGCCGCCGTCTCACAACAGCGGGGGATCCTGGCCGAGCGATTGGCAGCCATTCGGCTTCGTTGGTGAAGCGGAATCCGGTCGGAGGCTCAGCCCACGTCGCCGGTGGTCTCACACGAGGTCATGCGATTCACCTGGGCGAAGCCATCGATCGCCCTCGACATCTGACGGGTTCCCTTGGCTGATTCCGCGAATCTGGCCTGGGGATCATCCCGCAGCGCATCTGCGTACTCCTGGCGATCCTCGATGTGGGTTTCCCAGTCGCCGAGCCATTCCTCGACTGCCTCTTCGGCCACTGGTGGATCGCTCGGAACCTCCAGCCGCAGCCGGCCCACCATGGCCGTGAGGTAGACGTTGGCTTCGGTGATCACGTCGGCGCGCTCGCCGGGGTCGTCGGCATTTTCGGCGCGGGGGAGTGTGGAAACGGCCTCAATGTGCTCGGAGCAGATCACCTCGGCCGCTTCACCGAAAGCGGGGTCCTCAAGTTCGTCGACGAGAAGGCCCGGGTCGTAGATGAACAGGCCGAATATCCAAGCCGCGATCATCACGATTGTGAAGCTGAGGGCAGCCACCCAAGCCAGCTTGCGAAGTGCTGAATTGGAGTTGTCCTGTGCCGGTCGGGGACCCGGGCGGCTGCCGACGGACGTCGCCCGGTTGGGATCAGGATTGGAATTCACGGTTCACAACCTTGTCATTAGCCGGCCGCGGTGCGTAATCGGCGGCTGAATCAGTTCGTTGGGGTGCTCGGGCGCTCCGGCGGCGCAACGATGGTGGTGGTTGTGGTGGAGGTTGAGGTGGTGGTCGTCGTTGGTGCCGCGGTCGGTGTCCACTCGACAATCACGGTTCCGTCACGGGAGAGATTTCCAGCTCCAGGGGTGGTACGCCACACCCGTCCTGCCGCAATGGGGCGACCGTCTGCATCAACTGCGCCGCCGGGAGCCTGCATGGGGCGAACCGTCACAGTGAACCCGATGTTGCGAAGTTGCTCGGCGGCGGCTGTTGGAGTGGTTCCCCTGAGTTCAGGTACCGGAGTGTTCTTCGCCGGATCCACTTCGGTGACTTCGATCCACACGGACGCCCCGCGACGAACTGTGGTGCCCCCGGGAGGGGACTGGGCGAATACCGAGTCGAACCGGAAGTCCCCGGGTCGGTCGATCTCGGAGACCTTCGCCGAGAGCCCGGCGGAGCGGATGGCGGACTTGGCCTCGGCAGTGGACTTGTTCACAAGTTCCGGAACGGACACCCGGCCATCGGATGGAGGTGGAACCTGATCGAGGATGGCGGGTGAACCCGTGGGTTCGGTGGTGTTGGGAGCAACCGGGGTGGGCGCGATCAAGGGCAACGTCGGCTGTCCTTCGAGAGCGGATACCATGAACTCCTTCCAGATCTGAGCCGGATAGGTGCCGCCGTAAACCGTTATGGGCGTGTTGGGTGGTGTCATGCTGACCAATTGCGGCCGGCCACCGGAGTTGGGCCGCAGCTCGGCAAACCCGACCCAGACGGCCGTGGCCAGCTGTGGTGTGTATCCGCAGAACCAGCCGTCGGTGTTGTTCTGGGAAGAGCCGGTCTTGCCGCCGGCGAGTCGGCCGATGTTGGCCTTGGTGCCCGTTCCGGAACCCTCGAGCACCTTGGGCAGGATGGAGTTCACCAGGTTCGCGACCTCTGGCTCAATTGCCTTGGTCTGGGTGTGGCGATGCTCGTACAGCACCGTGCCGTCGGTGCGCTCGACCCGTGTCACATAGGAAGGCTCCACGTTGATGCCTCCGTTGGCAAAGGTTGCGTACACCGATGCCATGTCCTCCACGGTGGAGTTGTTGCTGCCCAGGACGGCTGAGGGAACTGCGGAAAGATCGGTGTTGACCAATCCGAGTTTGCGGGCCATCTCCACCGAACGTTCCGAGCCCACGGCCGGATCCAGGATCACGTTGGCGTAGCAGGTGTTGGACGACACGATTGTGCATTGCTCGATCGTGCCCGAGCCGATGCCGCCTCCCTTGACACGCCACACTTCACCACTGTCGAGGGTGAATGACGCGGACTTGGGTGCCGGATAGGTTTTGGTGGGGGAAACTCCCTCGGAGAATGCCGTTGCGGCCACGATCGGCTTGAAAGCGGACCCCGTTTGACGGCCGGCCCCGGTTGCGAGGTTCGCCTTGGCGTAGCCGTGCTGACCGTAGAAGTCGTAACCGCCCACCATTACCCTCACGAATCCGGTCTTCGGTTCGATGGACACCACGGCCGCATCGGGTGTTCGGGCATCCTGGCCCTGGCCGGGAAGGACATCTCTCACTGCCGCCTCGGCCTTGGCCTGAAGGTCGAGGTCTATGGTGGTCGTGATCGTGAGGCCCCCTCGAAGCAGGTTGGCGTAACGTTCCGCCTGATTGTCACCAATGGCATCAGACTCCTTGAGTAGCCATTGCTTGACCTCTTCCACAAAATGGGGTGCTGCCGATCGATTGCCGGCCTCAGCCGGGGCGGGGGCGAGCACGCCGAGGGGCTCATTGGCGGCTGCGAGCCGTGTGTCTTCAGTGATCAGCCCTTGTTCGTTCATCCGCTCAAGTACCAGGTTCCGCCGAGTCTGGGCATTCTCCGGATTCTGATGGGGATTGAAGCGGGCCGGCGACTGGATCATTCCGGCAATCAGCGCAGCCTGATGAAGTTGGAGTTCCGAACTGGCAACGCCGAAGAACGTGCGGGCGGCCCTTTCGATTCCGTAGGCGCCGCCTCCGAAGTAGATCGTATTGAGGTACTGCTCCAAGATGACGTCCTTGGAGTAGTTGCGCTCGATGGCCAGCGCAAGTGTGGCCTCTTCGATCTTGCGGCTGATGGTTCGGTCGTTGTCCAGCAGTGCGTTCTTCACGTACTGCTGGGTGATTGTCGAGCCGCCCTCCGCGATGTCCGTGGAAGCCGCATTGGCCACAGCAGCGCGACCAATGGCTTGAGGATCGATTCCGTTGTGGCTGAGGAATCGAGAATCCTCGATCGCTATGACGGCCTCCTGGGCAACCTCTGCCACGGAGGTGAGCGCCACGCTCTGGCGATCTTCCTCACCGATTGTGGTAATCAGCCTGCCTTGGGCGTCGAGAATTCTCGACGGCGCGGCGTTGGGTGGAAACTCCACCGGAGGCAGTTGGTGGGTGTTCGCGCAGGCAGAGGACACCACGGCGGTCGACAGGACCGCGAGCGCGAGAATCCACCCAAGTCGCATCGTTCCATTCTGCCTTCTGAGTGTCCCGTGGTCTGGGCGCGCCGCCCTGTTGGGGAACAAATACCCAATACAGCGGACGCAACCGCTTCGGGAGCAGACCGCCCATTGTGCAAAAGTGGTCGCAAGCATTCCGGGAGGATCAATGTCCCAGGAGGAACGATGCCGCAACAAAGGCCGACAATGGCAGGCGACGCACTGCTCGAGGAGCTTGCCGCGCGCAATCTGATCCACGATCACACAGACAGGGAATCCCTCGTGGAGCGTCTGGGTCGGATCACGCCGCTCTACTGCGGTTTCGACCCCACGGCCGACTCACTGCACATCGGCAATCTCCAGTCGATATTGCTGCTTGCCCGATTTCAGGAAGCCGGTCACCGCCCCTTCGCCCTTGTGGGGGGAGCCACAGGGATGATCGGCGACCCTTCCGGCAAGAGCGAGGAACGCCAATTCCTCGAACCGGCCCTTCTCGACGCCAATCGGGAGGCAATCGGCGCTCAGTTGAGTTCCTTTTTGCGTTTCGACGACTCGTCTTCGGGTGCGAAACTGGTCGACAATCGCTCGTGGACCGAGTCCGTGGGGGTTCTGGAGTTTCTCCGCGACGTGGGCAAGTACAGCACTGTGAACACAATGCTTGCGAAGGATTCGGTGAAGAGCCGATTGGAGCGCGAGGAGGGGATCTCCTTCACCGAGTTCAGCTACATGCTGCTGCAGGCCAACGACTTTCTGGAACTCCACCGCACCCACGGTGTGGATTTGCAGGTGGCTGGATCCGATCAGTGGGGGAACATCACTGCCGGCGTTGATCTCGTCAGGCGGCGAACATCCGACACGGTGCACGGACTGACTGCTCCCTTGATCGTGCGTTCCGACGGAACCAAGTTCGGCAAGTCGGAAGGCGGAAACATCTGGTTGTCTGCCGATCGGACCAGCCCGTATCGCATGTATCAGTACTTTCTGAACGTGGCCGACGACGATGTGGAATCAATGCTGCTGCGCCTCACGCTGATGAGCGTCGCGGAGTGCCGTGCGGTTGCGGCCGATCACGGTGTCGCACCGTCGGCACGTGAGGGACAAAGGCGTCTGGCCGCCGAGGTCACCGACTTGGTGCATGGCCCGGAAGTAACCGAACAGGTGAAGCACGCTGCCCGGGTCCTCTTCGGTGCACCGCTGGCTGAGGTCGATGACATGACACTTGCGGTGCTCTCGGCGGAGATTCCCACCACGACCCTCGCTGGGTCCGCGGTCCTGGGCCAAGATCCAGCCGGGCTGTTCGTGGAGCTCGCTTTGGCAAGATCCAAGGGGCAGGTACGCAAGAACGCCAGTGGGCACTATGTGAATCAGGTCAGCCTTGCCGAGCGCGGTGGCGAACCGCTCTCAGCCGATGAACTTCTCCACGATCGGTATCTCCTGCTTCGCAAGGGCAAGAACGGGCACCATCTCGTGGTGCTGGAGGGCTGAAGCGCCGCCGACTCCCTGTGGGGAGAATCCGCGATTGCACGACCGGTTTGCTCAACGGGGCCAAGGATTGCCTTTGCGGGTTTGCCTTTGCGCCACCGGGTAGGCCACACTGGTTTCCGCGGATGCTTCAGGCTTTGGGTCCTTCACCGGTACCGGAGCTTGGTGGCTGGCCGAGGACTGTGACAACTGTCTCAGCCCAAAGCTTGACCGGGTATCCGCGACACTGTAGAGTAATTCTTCGCCTCGTACGGACGGTTTATCCGCCGGATGAGGTCGGAACCCCTGGTTCGGAGCCCAGCTCCACCAAGTTCCCAGCGTGTCTCCTCGGAGACCGGCGCTACTTGACAACGGAAGACAGAATGCCAAAAGGCGAGTGTGGGAGATCACTTTGGCTTTGCCGTTTCGGCGATGCCTCGGTGATGAACCTATCAATTCAAGAATACAAGAATACAAGAATGCTTTTTGCACATTCGGACACACACAAGGGAGAGATCCCGAGTCGGTGACCGGACTGTGTCAGTTAACTGAGGGTGCCAACCCGAAGTTGACTCTCCAAATTTTGATGGAGAGTTTGATCCTGGCTCAGGACGAACGCTGGCGGCGTGCCTAACACATGCAAGTCGAACGAGGTCCAGTAGAGCTTGCTCTCTGAAGACCTAGTGGCGAACGGGTGAGTAACACGTGAGAAACCTGTCCTGGAGAGGGGAATAACTCGAGGAAACTCGAGCTAATACCGCATACCTTCGGATGGTCGCATGGCCGACCGAAGAAAGAATTTCGCTCCAGGAGGGTCTCGTGGCCTATCAGCTAGTTGGCGGGGTAACGGCCCACCAAGGCAACGACGGGTAGCTGGTTTGAGAGAACGATCAGCCACACTGGAACTGAGACACGGTCCAGACTCCTACGGGAGGCAGCAGTGGGGAATCTTGCGCAATGGGCGAAAGCCTGACGCAGCAACGCCGCGTGCGGGATGACAGCCTTCGTGGTTGTAAACCGCTTTCAGCAGGGAAGAAAATGACGGTACCTGCAGAAGAAGCCCCGGCTAACTACGTGCCAGCAGCCGCGGTAATACGTAGGGGGCAAGCGTTGTCCGGATTCATTGGGCGTAAAGAGCTCGTAGGCGGTTCAGTAAGTTAGGTGTGAAAGCTCCGGGCTCAACTCGGAGAGGCCACCTAATACTGCTGTGACTTGAGTCCAGTAGAGGAGCGTGGAACTTCTGGTGTAGCGGTGAAATGCGCAGATATCAGAAAGAACACCACTAGCGAAGGCAGCGCTCTGGGCTGGTACTGACGCTGAGGAGCGAAAGCATGGGTAGCAAACAGGATTAGATACCCTGGTAGTCCATGCCGTAAACGTTGGGCACTAGGTGTGGGGAGGAATCAACCCTCTCTGTGCCGTAGCTAACGCATTAAGTGCCCCGCCTGGGGAGTACGGCCGCAAGGCTAAAACTCAAAGGAATTGACGGGGGCCCGCACAAGCGGCGGAGCATGTTGCTTAATTCGAGGCAACGCGAAGAACCTTACCTAGATTGAACTACGCAGGAAAAGCCACAGAGATGTGGTGTCCTTCGGGGCCTGCGATAGGTGGTGCATGGCTGTCGTCAGCTCGTGTCGTGAGATGTTGGGTTAAGTCCCGCAACGAGCGCAACCCTTATTCTATGTTGCCAGCGGATAATGCCGGGGACTCATGGGAGACTGCCGGGGTCAACTCGGAGGAAGGTGGGGACGACGTCAAGTCATCATGCCCCTTATGTCTAGGGCTGCAAACATGCTACAATGGCCGGTACAAAGGGCTGCAAGACCGCGAGGTTGAGCGAATCCCAAAAAGCCGGTCTCAGTTCGGATTGAAGTCTGCAACTCGACTTCATGAAGCTGGAGTCGCTAGTAATCCCGGATCAGCAACGCCGGGGTGAATACGTTCCCGGACCTTGTACACACCGCCCGTCACACCACGAAAGTTGGCAACACCCGAAGTCAGTGGCCGAACCTCATTTATGGGGACGGATCTGCCTAAGGTGGGGTTAGCGATTGGGGTGAAGTCGTAACAAGGTAGCCGTACCGGAAGGTGCGGCTGGATCACCTCCTTTCTAAGGAGTCCTATCCGCCTGTCATGGCCATATGGTCATGATTGGTTAGGACAACTAGTTGATGCACTTGCCGGTGTTCAGGTAACCACGTGTAAGGACTACACGCGGCCTGAGCACTCGTTCTGTCTTCCGTTGTGAAGGAGCGCCGGCCCAGGGGATGTCCCCTGTGTCCGTGTGACGCCTTCCTCGACCTGCACTGTTGGTCGACGCGCTACTTGAGAATTTCATAGCGAGCACGAGCATCTTTGTAATACAAAGAGCAATTATTTATGAATTGAGAATCCCAAGCTATGAAGAGCCAACGGTGGATGCCTTGGCGACTAGAACCGATGAAGGACGTGGGAGGCTGCGATAAGCCACGGGTAGGTGCCTACCAACCGTTAAACCGTGGATGTCCGAATGGGGAAACCCGTCACCCGTTATGGGGTGTCACTTCTGCTTGAACACATAGGGCAGATAGAGGGAACCAGGGGAACTGAAACATCTAAGTACCCTGAGGAAAGAAAAGTAACAACGACTCCGTAAGTAGCGGCGAGCGAACGCGGAATAGCCCAAACCAAGATGGTGTAATAGCCCGACGGCGTTGCCATTTTGGGGTAGTGGGACCTGGTTGAGGAATCGTCGGATCCTCACAGAGTTACAAATTTGATCGTTAGTGGAAGTGTCTGGAAAGGCGCGCCGTAGAGGGTAATGGCCCCGTACACGAAAGCGATCAAACTCTGATCAGTGTTCCCAAGTAACGCCGGAACCGTGAAAGTCGGCGTGAATCTGCGAGGACCACCTCGTAAGGCTAAGTATTTCTTGTCGACCGATAGTGAACTAGTACCGTGAGGGAAAGGTGAAAAGTACCCCGGGAGGGGAGTGAAATAGTACCTGAAACCGTTGGTTTACAAGCAGTTAGAGCGGACTTCGGTCTGCGATAGCGTGCCTTTTGAAGAATGAGCCAGCGAGTTGCGGTGTGTGGCGAGGTTAACCCGTGAGGGGAAGCCGGAGCGAAAGCGAGTCTGAATAGGGCGTACAGTCGCATGCTGCAGACCCGAAGCCGGGTGATCTATCCATGGACAGTGTGAAGCGGGGGTAAGACCCCGTGGAGGCGCGAACCGACCTAGGTTGAAAACTGGGCGGATGATCTGTGGATAGGGGTGAAAGGCCAATCAAACCCGGTGATAGCTGGTTCTCCGCGAAATGCATTTAGGTGCAGCGTTGCGTGTTCATCCGTGGAGGTAGAGCACTGGATGGGCTAGGGGGCCTACAAGCTTACCGAACCCAACCAAACTCCGAATGCCACGGATCCAAAGCGCAGCAGTGAGACCCCGGGGGATGAGCTTCGGGGTCGAAAGGGAAACAGCCCAGACCGTCGGCTAAGGCCCCTAATTCCAAACTAAGTGGTAAACGATGTGAGAGTGCGAAGACAGCCAGGAGGTTGGCTTAGAAGCAGCCACCCTTGAAAGAGTGCGTAATAGCTCACTGGTCGAGTGTTCTTGCGCGGACAATGTAACGGGGCTCAAGTTTGGAGCCGAAGCCACGGGTTCGTACTTTACGTACGAGCGGTAGCGGAGCGTCGATCTCGCAGCGAAGCGATGGGGCGACCCATTGTGGAGCGTGGTCGAGTGAGAATGCTGGCATGAGTAGCGAAAGACGGGTGAGAAACCCGTCCGCCGAATATCCAAGGTTTCCTGGGCAAGGCTAATCCTCCCAGGGTAAGTCGGGAGCTAAGGCGAGGCCGAAAGGCGTAGCCGATGCACAACCGGTTGATATTCCGGTACCACCACGTGCGCGTCCATTCCAATCTCAGGTTGCTAAGGGGCTGTGTAGGGCTTCATTGCCTTACACGATCCGACCCACCAGAAGGCGGAAAGCCGTAGAGGGACGCAGGAAGGTAGATGAACCGGGGCGATGGTAGTCCCCGGGTAAGCGTGTAGGGCGAGGTCTAGGCAAATCCG
>JAHRAZ010000091.1 GCA_020027475.1 Microthrixaceae bacterium | reverse complement strand
CATTCCTGCATCCTGTGCCCACCGGATGACGTCCGCCTTCAGTACTGATCCGCTGCCCCGGTACTCACGATCCGTGAGGCGTCCGGCTTGGTAGAACGCAGAGCTGCTGCCGGCGTTCAGTTCAAGCTCGGAGGCGATCACGAAACCTTCCTCGTTTGTGAGTTCGTGAATCACCACCTCGTCGGCGGCATGACCAGCGGCTGCAGCTTCAGAGAATCGCGTCCATCCACTCGCGAATTCAGTCTCATCATCCCAGCGTTGCTCATGCAGGTCGAGGAGCCTTTTGAGGGCGCCGTCGATATCAGAGGTCACCCTCCGGGTGGTGAATCCGGACTTGGCCAGCCGTTTGCCGCTGCGCTTGATGGTGCTGCGAAGCCTGCCCGGAACTCCCGCAATCGGATCGGTACTCGGGTCCAGCTCCATGAAGGGGCAGGGAGTTCGCTCAATGATGTTCAGATCGAGAAGGGCTGGGAGAGCACAGGTTGGGGTCAGCCCATCGAGATCGACCATCGCCCGGCAGTCCCATAGCCACCGTGCGACTGCCTTGGTCACGGCCGGCCTGAAGTCCCCGTCAGCTATCAGATCCATGTGGTCCGGTGCCAGCACACCTTGGCCGGCGAACCGAACCCGCGGTACTCCCAGGAGGCCTCTGCCGTGCGTGTCAACCTCGAACGCAGCGCCACCAACGAGAAGGTTGCCGCTGAAGCAACAAAGAACGACGAGTTCACCCGAGGCGGTGTTGTCGATCCACCACGACTTGAGGAAAGGTGATGGATGGGGTTGGCGATCGACCAATCGGTCCCACTGCTGGGACAGTGTTCCGACAGAGGGTCGTGATTGCAGTTCCATCGGGGGCAAGTGTGCCAGACCGAGGGCGGGGCGGTATGAACAGAATGGGTCATCCTGACCAATTCGGGAGTCCGTCTTGACGCGTGGCACCCGTCACAGCTTTACTGGCGTTGCTGGATTGAACGGTCTTGGCTGGCCGTTCAGGGGAATCAGGGGCGAATGTGCTGAGAATCCACGAGAGCGATGGTGCGTCGGGGGAACCAAGCCCTGCTTCACGTCGGGTTGCCGAGCTTGTTGAGTTTTCCCCCAGTGTCCAGTCTGCGAATGCCCTGATCAACCCACCGGAGCGCTCACTCCCCGAACGCGATCGTCGTGCAACAGGGCGACTCGTCCGGGATATCGGGCACCTTATCGACGCTGCCGCCGTGGCAATTCCGCTGCTGCTTTCGAGCTTCGTCGAGGACAGCGTGATATCCATCCCCGTGGTGCTCCTCTTCGTGGTTGTTACCACCGGCCTGCTGTGGCCTACTCACCGTCGCGGCCTCCATGTCATTTCTCCGGGTGAAGCGCTCTCCTCCGTTGTGGTCCGACTTGCATTGGCTCCCGTCGTGACCTGGGCCCTGCTCATGACCGTGCGCTGGAGTGATGGTCTGGGCGTGTCCCGCTTCATCGACGTGGTGGCGATTCTCCAGATCATGATCTTCACGGTTCCCCTCGTGCTGATCGGAAGACTGATCAGCTACGGCCTTTCACGACGCGCTCGTTCCAAGGGATACGACCTTGAGGAAACGCTGATTCTGGGCTCGGGCCCAACCGGTCTGGAGATCGCCCAGGCATTGACGGACAACCCGGAGTTCGGGCTGGTGCCATGTGGCTTCATTGACGGCTTCGAAGATGACACCATGCTTCCGCTGGTGGGGCGACCCGGCGATCTCCCCGAAATCCTGAAGGAAACCGGCATCCACAATGTGGTCATTGCATTCGGTGCTTCGAGCGAGAGAGAGCTGGTATCCATCGTTCGTAGGTGCCACGACTGCGACGTTTCCTTCTTCGTCGTCCCTCGCCTTTTCGAACTCGGCATCTCCAAGTCGGAGGTTGGTCACGAGGTCGATGGTCTTCCCCTGGTGAAGGTTCAGTCCGTCTGCACCTCATCGAGCATCTGGCCCGCCAAGCGTGCGTTTGACCTGGTTACGTCCGGCCTCCTGATGTTGCTGATGATGCCGGTCTTCCTCGCGTGCGCCCTGGCAGTGAAGCTGACATCATCCGGACCGATCTTCTTCAAGCAGGTGAGGATCGGCATCGGTGGCATGCCGTTCGAGATCCTCAAGTTCCGTACCATGACTGTCAACGATGACTCCAGCACGCAGTGGTCGGTTGATGACGATGTTCGTGTGACGGCGGTGGGAAAACTCCTGAGACCATCGCACCTTGACGAACTTCCTCAGCTGCTGAACGTCCTGAGAGGCGACATGTCGCTTGTTGGACCGCGGCCGGAGCGGCCTCATTTCGTGGAGCAGTTCTCGGGTGAGATCGATGGATACGAACATCGGCACCGCGTTCCGGTGGGCATTACCGGTTGGGCTCAGGTGAACGGCTTCTGGGGAGACACCTCCATGGAAACCCGGATTCGTCTGGACAATCGGTACATCGAGAACTGGTCGATCTGGCGCGATCTCGTGATTGCGTTTCGAACATTCCCGACCTTGTTCGGCAAACGCCGCTGACTGAAGCAGTTTGAATCGGGTTTGTACCGCGGCCGCTGCAGGCTGATACCCAGTTTCTGATGTCAGATTCGATGAACCCCGATTCGATGAGCACGGTCCTGTTCGTCACTTCCCGATTTCCGTACCCGATAGAGCGGGGTGACAAGCTTCGCGCATATCACCAGATCCGGTCGTTGTCGCCACACGCCAAGGTTGTCCTGGTCGCCATCGTGGAGGGTGATGTTCCTTCGGAGGATCTAAGCGAGTTGGAGCCGTACTGCGAGCGCATCCATCTTGTCCACAAATCCCGTCTTCAGAGCATCCCTTCAGTGCTGACGGCAGTGTTGCGCGGGCTTCCCATGCAGGTGGGCTATTTCAGGACGCGATCCGTGATGGACCAGATCGCCCGAATCGTGAGAAGCGAATCACCGGACCGGATCTACTGCCAACTCATCCGAACGGCCTGGGCTGCACCCGGTTCGGGCGTCCCGTCCACGATCGACTACCAGGACTCCATGAGTGCTGCTGCGAGTCGCAGGGCGGAGTTGGCGAAGGCGCCCCTGAAACAGTTCTGGAAGTTGGAGGCGAAACGCCTTGCTCACTATGAGCAGGAATCCTTCGCGTGGTTCCAGAACCGGATCATCATTTCCTCCCAGGATCGTCGCACTTTCGAGTTCCCTGAAGCGAGATCCATGGATGTGCTGGGAAATGGAGTGGATTCAGAGTTCTTTGATCCCGAGGCCCTGAGCGCTGCCAGCGCTGCTGCGGGAACCTCCGGGAATTTGACCGAGGCAGCAGAGTTGATCCGTGGTGGCCGATTCGCCATCGGATTCATCGGAAACCTCGGATATCCACCGAACATCTCCGCGGTGGATGTGCTGGTGAAGGAAGTCTTGCCGGTGATCCGTACCGGGATGCCGGATGCGAACTGCCTGCTCGCGGGAGCGAGGCCGGCGCGGCCGGTGCTGCACTTGGGGAGTGACCACGTGTCCGTGGTCGGCTGGGTCGACGACATCCGCACGGCCTACGCGTCAACCGATGTGATGGTTGCGCCGCTGTTCATGGGTGCCGGGCAACAGAACAAAGTCCTCGAGGCGATGGCCATGGGGATCCCGGTGGTCACAACTGATTTGGTCAACAACGCCATAGGTGCCAAAGATGGGCGGGAGATCCTCCTGGCGGGTTCCGCCGGGGAGTTTGCCGCCCAGACGCTTCGGTTGCTGCAGGACGAGGACTTGTACAGCCGAGTTTCCGCCGAGGGACTGAAGTTTGTGCGTGAGAATTTCAGTTGGCAAGCGGTTGGCCGCCAACTTGCTTCGATCCTTGGAGTGAGGCCATCGATGAACGATTCAGGGGACCGCTTGGTCCGTAACGAGACGATGGACAACGGGAAGAAAGACGACGGGAAGATGCAATGAAGAAACAGATACAGAGCCTGCTTCAGCGGTTGCTGGGTTTCGAGAACTACCTGTTCTGGTTTTCCCGGTACAAGGTGAGGACGCTGCGGTGGGACCGCAACGAGGGGGATGCCCTGCGATTCATCTCCGACTTGCCCCGTGATGGGGTGGCGCTCGACATTGGCGCGAACATCGGGATCATGACCGTGCTCATGGCCAAGCGTCTCACCGGCGGCACGGTGCATTCCTTCGAGCCCATCCCGGAGAATTTCAAGGCCCTCGGGCGCATAGTCGAGCATTACGGGCTTCGGAACGTTGTGCTTCACCACATGGCTCTGGGTGAGAGCGAAGGAACCTTGGAGATGATCATGCCCGAACAAGAGAACGTCCGGATGCAGGGATTGAGCCATGTGATCAACCTCGAAGACACGCACGAAGTGGGCGAGCGTTACTCGGTACCGCAGCGTGCGTTGGACGCGTTGGCAGAACTCGATGGAACCAAGGTCACCGGCATCAAGATCGACGTGGAGAACCACGAGCGTTTTGTGTTCAAGGGTGGACTCGGGCTCATCCGGAGCAACCGCCCGCTCGTGTACTCCGAATTGGGCCACAACGAGAATCGAACAGAGGCTTTCGAGATGTTCAGGGGGCTCGACTACCAGATCGGCGTGCTTGAGGGTGACAGCGTCGTGCCCTTCGATGATTCGGTGCACGACAAGCACAACTTCTTCCTCAGCCCCGGGGATCTTTCAGCATGCTGATCCGGCTGCCGAAACGGGATCTGCCTCTGTTGACGGCAGCGAAGCGCTCACGGGTACGGTGGTGCAGCGATCTCGGGTAGTTCAACTGGCAGAACGCCTGGCTTTGGCCCAGGAGGTTGCAGGTTCGATCCCTGCCCCGAGAGCCATGACCGAGTCTTCGTCCAACAACCTGTCTGCCATCCTGCTGGCTGCCGGCCAGGGCACTCGCATGCGCTCAGAGCGCCCGAAACCCCTGCATCGACTGTGCGGGCAACCGATGCTCGCTTACGTTCTCGAGTCGTTGGGGGCTCTCGATGCCAACGGGGCCGTGATTGTTGTGGGCCACAAGGGCGAATGGGTCACGAAGAAGATGCAGGAGATCGTTACACAACTACCCCTTCAATTCGTCGAACAGCGCGTGCAGCGCGGGACCGGGGACGCCGTGATGGTCGGTCTTGTGGGTCTGTCGGAAAGCGAGGAAGACGGTGAGGTGTTGGTGCTGCCGGGTGACACGCCGCTGCTACAGGCCGAGACTCTTGCCGAGTTGGTGAAGCATCACCGCTCGACTGACGCCGCAGCCACGGTACTGACCGCTGAGGTGGAAGACCCGAGCGGATACGGCCGGATTGTGCGGGCGGCCGATGGTGCTGTCACCCGGATCGTGGAACACCGTGACGCCGGCGCTGACGAACTGGCACTCACCGAGGTCAATACGTCCATCTACTGCTTTCGCCGGTCGCTGCTCAGTCCTGCGCTTCGCCGTGTCGAACCGGACAATTCCCAAGGTGAGTATTACCTGACTGATGTGATCGATGTGCTGGTGTCCGCCGGTCACCGCGTAGAGGCAGTTATTGCCTCTGATTCCGCCGAGATCAGCGGCGTCAATGACCGACTCCAGTTGGCGCAGGCCGAATCCGAGTTGCGACGCCGAACCAATGATCGGTTGATGCGCTCCGGGGTCACGATGGTGGACCCACTCACCACCTACGTGGACACCACAGTGGAAATCGGCAAGGACGTGACGCTGTTCCCCGGAGCCATCCTTTCGGGGGAAACAGTGGTTGGTGACCGTACCGAGATCGGTTCCGGATGCCGCCTTGTGGACACCAGAGTTGGCGCCGATTGTGTTCTGGACAAGACCGTTTCCCATGGCGCCAGCATCGCTGAAGGCTCCCACGTGGGTCCGTATGCGCACCTCGGACCCGGAGCTGAGGTCTCTGCGGGCACATCCACCGGACCCTTCTTCGCACCGAGTGCCGATCGGGACTAGTTTCAGCGTGGGGCCGGCGTCAGAGTGGGGTCGGTGCTCAACATGGGATGGCGAATCCCGCACCTGGACGGAGGCATGTGGTGGAACTGATTACCAAGAAGAAACTCGTGCTGGTTGCAGGCAGAGCCAATCTTGGTCTTGCCGAAGAGGTTGCGGAGGCTCTCCACACCGAGCTGGATCCCGTGAGCATCGCTGACTTTGCGAGCGGTGAGATCCACTGCAAGTACGGAAACTCCATCCGTGGTGGTGACGTGTTCATCATCCAGAGCCACTGCACCTCGGGTGACTATTCGGTAAACGACGCCATTATGGAACAGCTGATCATGGTGGATGCGGCCAAGCGAGCTTCGGCCAAACGAATCAGCGTGGTGGCGCCGTTCTACGGATATGCCCGCCAGGATCGCAAGTCCGAGGGGCGCGAGCCCATCACCGCGAAACTGATTGCCGACATGTTCGAAACAGCCGGAGCGAAACGAATGATCTCTGTTGACCTGCACTCCGGGCAGATCCAGGGGTTCTTCGAGGGCCCGGTTGATCACCTCACGGCAATGCCGGTCCTTGTCAACTGGATGAAGGAGAACCTCGGTGGCGATCTGGTGATCGTCTCCCCGGACGCGGGACGCGTGAAGGTCGCGGAGCGCTATGCGAACACTCTGGGAGCAGACCTCGCAATCGTCCACAAAAGACGGGTGGGGGGATTGAAGAATCAGGTTGAGGCCAAGGAAGTTGTCGGTGAGGTCCAAGGTCGAGTCTGCGTGCTGATCGACGACATGATTGACACTGCGGGCACGATTGTGGCGGCGGCCGAGCAGTTGACCGAACGGGGCGCAAGCGCCGTGTACTGCGCCGCCACCCATGGAGTGTTCTCCGGGCCGGCAATTGACCGGCTGAAGAACTCTGCGTTCTCCAAGATCGTGATCACCAACACCGTGCCGCTGCCACCCGAAAAGCAGATCGACAAGATCGAGGTGCTTTCCGCAGCCGGGATCATCGCAGATGCCATTGATGCGGTGTTCGAGGACACTTCGGTGTCTCGGATCTTCGACGGCCAGAACCAGAACTGAGTTGGTTCCTGTCGGGACCAGATTGCGACCTGAATCCGGCTGATCCCGGGTCATCGTTGGTTCGGCACCGGCGGCTTGGCATTACGTACGCTGTTCTCGGTAGAATCGTCAGTCGCCCACCGTCTGATTGGTGTGGCCCATGATTTCTCCCAGGAGTTTGCAATGTCCGAGGTCAAACTAACCGCCATAGTCGGCCGCGACAGCGGTTCGCGAGCGACACGTCGTCTGCTTGCCGAGAATCTTGTGCCGGGTGTGGTGTACGGCCTCGGCGAGGATCCGGTCCCGGTTTCGGTCGACCGTCGCGAGCTTCGTATCGCGCTCACGACCGATTCGGGGCTCAATGCACTGCTTGATCTCGACGTTGACGGCAACGTTGAGCTGGCCGTTGTGAAGGACCTTCAGCGCCATCCCGTGCGCCGTGACGTCACCCATATCGACTTCCTGCGGGTGGACCGTAGCGCCACCATCGACGTGGACATTCCGATTCACACTGAGGGTGAGGCTTCGCTGGTCATCCAGGAAGAGGGTATTGCCGAACTCCGTCTCACAAGCATCACGGTAAACGTGAAACCGACAGAAATCCCGGACGCGATCACCGTGGACATCTCCGAAATGACGATGGACAAGACCATTACGGTGGCCGACCTCGATGTCCCCGCTGGCGTCACCGTTGTGACTCCGGAAGACCAGGTTGTGGTCAGTGCCGAACTCACGCGTGCAGCACTCGTGGAAGAGGAACCCGAAGAAGGCGAAGAGACCGAAGGCGAAGAAGGCGGAGAGGGCGAAGGTTCCGCCGAAGGAACCGACTCCGGCGACGAGGAGTGAGTTCGGCTGGAGGCCTGTTGATCGTCGGTCTGGGCAATCCGGGCTCGAAGTACGAAGGTACCCGGCACAACGTGGGTGCCGAGGTGGTGCAAGAGCTCGCTCGACGTTGTGATGAGCGGCTGAAGGCTGACCGCAAGGTATCCGCGGGCGTGTCCGCGGTCCGCTTGGGTGGTGTCCGCTGTCAGCTCGCCGTTCCGCAGACCTTCATGAACGAGTCCGGGCGCGCCTTGTCCCAGTTGATCCGCAGGCATCCACTGGATTCCTGGGAGGATCTTGTCGTGGTCCACGACGAGCTGGATCTGGATCCCGGGACCATCAAGGTGAAGCGGGGTGGTGGGCTGGCGGGCCACAAGGGCCTCAAGAGCATCACGGAACACCTGGGAACCACTGATTACCTACGAATCCGGATCGGCGTGGGCAAACCCCCGCAGGGCTCCAGCGGGGCCGACTGGGTCCTCTCCGGCGTCCCGAAGGCCACGAGAATACTTCTGGATGAGGCGACCTCTTCGGCTGCGGACGCCGTCACGGAGCTGGCGGGCAATGGTGTGGATGCCGCCATGCGCGAGTACAACTCCGGGGGCTGATTCGCCTCCGGTCCTCACGGGAGGGCGATCATCAGCACGGCAACCACGGCGAGCCCCAAGCCGGCCAGCTGATGCCGCTGGAGCTTTTCGCCGAGGACCACTCGGGCCAGGACGATCGTCGATGCCGGGTAGAGGGCTCCGATGACACCTACGAGGGCCAGCATGCCTCGACGACCTGCGGAAAGAATCAACAGGTTTGAGGATCCGTCGAGGATGCCAGCCCAACCTGCGAGGCGCCACCCGGATATTGAACCGCCCTTGACCGGAATCCGCATCGCCAACACGAGGGCCACCAGCAGAATAGACGCTGTGGAGCGCGCTGTGACTGCCGGCCACACTCCCGACGTACTGCTGGTGCGGGTGATGATCGACACGAAAAGGCCGAATCCAACCCCTGCCAACAACCCCGCGGTCAGCCCTACGCGGTTGTCAGCGGGAGTCGTTGTTTCCTCGAGCGGAACTCCGCTGTCGGGATCCCCCTCCAATGTACCTTCGCGCGAGATCAGCACGATCGCCGGAAATGCGACGGCTATCCCGGCCCACTGAATCGGACCCGGGGATTCGCCGATGAATACTCCGATGATGACGGGAACGATGGCCGCACTCACCGCTGACACCGGTGCGACAACACTCATCGGGCCCCGCGAGAGGGCGAAGTAGAATGTGGTGAGTGCCACAGCCCCGATTGCGCCCGCTGCCGCACCGGTCCACAGATCGACCGCAATCAGTTCCCCACCCACAACGGCCGCAGCGATGGCCAGCACGAGGAGCCCGCTGATCTGGGATGCGGCTGCGGTGAGCACCGGGAGGATGCGTCGGGCTGACATTCCGCCGAGAAAGTCTGCGACACCAAAGATTGCCGACGCCGCGAGGGCGAGCAGGACAGCCATGGGCGCCGAGTCTGTCAGCTTCTCCGAAGGTCCGCCCATTGGGCACTTGAGCGCACCTGAGCGCACTTGGGTCCACCTGCATTGATCGCCGTGCACCTGCACGATTCCGAACTGGCACCGTTGGCGGCTACGTTCGACCGGTGTCCGATCGCGCCCCGCTTGCCCCGTTGCTCGCCCCCCTGCGGGACCTCGCTGCCTTCGGATCGGTCCTGGGGTCCAGCGATGCCACAATCGCAATTCCGGAGTCAGCCCGGGCAGCGTCCATTGCGGCCCTGAGTACCCTGAGCAGCCGCAGCCCGTTGGTCGTGGCCGTGCCGCTCGCCTCCGATGCCGAGCGCTTGGCCGACGACCTCCGGAGCTTCCTGCCGAAGGAGGCGGTTGAAGCGTTTCCGGCTTGGGAGACCTTGCCATTCGAGCGCATCAGCCCCGCGGTGGAAACCATGGGTAGCCGCGTACGGGGCATGTGGAGACTGCGATCGGGTGATCCGGACCTGAAGGTTGTGGTGGCTCCCGCCCGGGCACTGGTGCAACGGCTCGGGCCACATGTGGAAGAGACCGAGCCTCTCTACGTCAACCGTGGTGACATCATCGACTCCGAAGAGTTCGTGCGGGACCTGGTCGAGATGGGCTACCGCCGCGAGTACCAAGTGGAGCACAGGGGAGAGGTGGCAGTTCGAGGATCCATCGTGGATGTGTTCCCTTCCACTGAAGACGAACCTGTGCGGATCGACCTCTGGGGTGATGAGGTCGATCGTCTGACGCTGTTCTCTGTGGGGGACCAACGGTCGCTGACCGACCTGGACTCCGTGGAGATAACACCGGCCCGGGAGCTGCTCCCGACCGCAGAGGTGAGAGCCCGGGCCGAATCCCTCGTGGTATCTGACCCGTGGGGTCGGGAGCAATGGCAGAGAATCGCGGATGGCGAGATATTCGATGGGATGGAGGCCTGGCTGGCATGGCTCTCCGAAGATGAGCACGTGCTCTTCGACCTGCTGGGAGACGACTCGCTGATCCTCCTGTGCGATCCGGGCCGCCTGCGCGATCGGGCTGCGGACATCATTGCCGAAGAGGCCAGCCTCGCCGGCTCATTGTCGAGGACCTGGGACTTGGCGGACGGCGTGGAGTTGCCCCGCCTTCACCTCGACTTCGAGCGGCTCCTCGAGCACACATCTGCGGCCCGCTGGTTGGTGACCGGCCTCGCTGACGGACCGAGCACCCCTGCGATTGAAGCCATCTCCTGGCCTGTCGCCGTCGGCAACGCCGAGGCCGTGATCGGCCAGTTGAAGTCAACTCTGGCCGAGGGTTACCGGGTGGTTGTGTGCGCCGAGAGCGAAGGGGCAGCAGAGCGCATGGGGCGTGCGCTCACGGCGGAGGGACTCGATTTGCCGCCCGTGCCGGCTGGAGACGAGACACTGCGGAATCCGGGCGGGCATGTCGTGATCTGTGGACTGCAGAAGGGCTGTATCGTCCCTGAGTCCGGGGTTGCCTTCCTTGCTGAAGCCGACCTCACCGGCCGGAGGCGGACCCACAAGGCCGCTCGCCGGCGAGTAGCTCGTTCGGATCAGTTCTTCGAGGACCTCAAGGTGGGCGACCATGTGGTCCACATCCATCACGGAGTAGGCCGTTTCCAAGGAATGGTCCGCCGCTCGATGGCCGGATCAGAGCGCGACTATCTGCTCCTGGAATACCGTGGTGGCGACAAGCTGTATGTCCCGTCGGATCAGATAGACACCATCACCTTCTACTCCGGCGGTGAATCACCGAGGCTGAACAAGATGGGCGGGGCGGACTTTTCCCGCACGAAAGCCAAAGTCCAGTCCGAAGTCGCGAAGATCGCGCAGGAGCTCGTGGTTTTGTATCAGAAGCGCCTGAACGCGCAGGGTCGGGCCTGTTCGGGGGACACACCATGGCAACGCGAGTTGGAGTCTGCTTTTCTTTTCCAGGAGACACCGGATCAGTTGAAGGCGATCGAGGCCGTGAAGGCCGACATGGAAGCCACTGTGCCAATGGATCGCCTGGTGTGTGGCGACGTGGGATTCGGCAAGACCGAGGTGGCGGTCCGGGCTGCGTTCAAGGCGGTGGAGAATGGATATCAAGCGGCGGTGCTGGTGCCCACGACCCTGCTGGCCCAGCAACACCATCAGACATTTGCCGAGCGTTTCGCGGGGTACCCGATTCGCGTTGAGGTGCTGAGTCGGTTCCTCACCCCGGCTCAGTCCCGCAAGGTCACCAACGGCTTGGCCGACGGAGAGGTGGATGTGGTGATCGGCACCCACAAACTCCTGTCCAGGGACATCAAGTTCAAGAACCTCGGACTTCTGGTGGTTGACGAGGAACAACGCTTTGGCGTGAATCACAAGGAAATGGTGAAGCAGATCAAGACCAATGTTGATGTGTTGACCCTCACTGCCACGCCGATTCCGCGAACGCTGGAAATGAGCCTGACAGGGATCCGGGATCTGTCGTTGCTGCAGACTCCGCCTGCTGCTCGCCAGCCGATCCTGACCTATGTGGGTCCCTATGACGAGAATGCCGTGAGCGAGGCCATTCGGCGCGAACTCCTGCGGGAAGGCCAGGTCTTCTATGTCCACAACCGGGTGCGTGACATCGAGATCCATGCTCAGAGGCTCAGAGACCTGGTTCCGGAGGCCCGAGTGGCGGTGGCACACGGCCAGATGGATGAGGGAACTCTCGAACGGGTTGTGGTGGACTTCTGGGAAGGTGCTTATGACATCCTGGTGTGCACCACGATCATCGAGTCCGGCATAGACATGCCGACCGTGAACACCCTCGTTGTGGAACGGGCCGACCTGCTGGGTCTGGGACAGATGCATCAGCTCCGGGGCCGCGTGGGCAGAGCCGGTCAGCGGGCCTATGCCTACCTGTTTCATCCGCCGGACAAGTCGCTCACGGAAGAGGCATATGAACGTCTCAAGACGATCGGGGAAACCACCGAACTCGGCTCGGGATTTCGGATAGCCATGCGGGACCTTGAAATTCGTGGAGCAGGGAACCTTCTGGGAACGGGTCAGACGGGCCACGTGGCATCTGTCGGATACGACCTGTACATGCAGATGGTCAACGAGGCCATCCAGGAACTCAACGGTGTTGAAGCCCCACCGGAAACGGAGGAGATCACGATCGAGTTGCCGATGGCGGCCCATTTGCCGGACGACTATGTGGCGCGCGACGACCTTCGGCTGGATGCCTATCGACGACTTGGCGCCGTGGCCGACCTGGAGGCCGTCGACTCGATCGAAGCTGAGTGGGTTGATCGGTTCGGGCCAGTTCCCGAACCGGCCCGTCAACTTCTGTCGATCGCGCGGTTGCGCGCCGAGTGTGTACGCACTGGCGTCACCGACGTGTCGGCTTCCAGGAGCAGCACCATCGACGGCGGCGGCTGGGTGGCCAAGATCGCGCCGATTGACCTGCCCCAGTCGAAACAGATGCGCCTTGAACGCCTGTTCAAGGGTTCGCACTACAAACCCGACGGAGTTCCGGGTGGCCCGGGTGGGGGAGGCCAGTTGCAGTTGTCGGTGAAAGGTGGGCCGACCATGCCTGATGATCTTGTTGAAGCCCTCAGCTCGCTTGTGCCGGTGTCGGTTCCGGGCGCCTAGCATCTCCGGCATGCGTGCACTGATTGCCCTGACGGGCGTTTCGATGATGCTTCTGGTCTCTTGCGGAGTCATCGCGGATGACAACGCAGCAACCGCACAGGGCACACCAATTTCGGTTGAAACCGTCAATGCGATGGCTGAGGACCCGGTGTTTGCCGGTCTGCTCAATTTCGAACCGGCGGGAAGTGAGAGCGTCCTGCGGGGCGCCACTGCGCGGAACTCCCTGGACTTCGCCATCCGCACCGAAACCATTGTGAACGAGGCCGAGCGCTGGGGACTCGAGGTGACAATCGATCAGCAGAAGGTGGCCAGCGGGCTGACCGCTGCCGGAGTGGATCCGGCCGGCCTCAGTGATGAAGCACTCGACCAGGTCGGCCGACAGTTGTCCGCCTATGACCTTCTCTCGGCAAGGTTCTCCGGACTGGCCGAACCCACCGAAGAAGATCTTCGACTCTTGTACGACGGGGCACCCGTGCTCTGGGAACGTACTTGCATGTTGGCGATCACGGCGAGCGTTGAGTCCGAAGACACGGTCAACGAGGCCCTCGATTCAGGCGGGACCCTGCGGACCACGGCGGTTGCCCACGACGGCGTGGAGATTGCAGCCGATCCGGAGGAAGCTTGCGCCGGGGAAGGTGATCTGCCTCCGGATCTGGTGGACGTAGTGAACGAGGCCCCCATCGACGAGGTAACCGGCCCTGTTGCAATCTCTCCTCAGGGCCCCGAAGTGCTGGTCTGGTTTGTCGTGGAGGAGCGTCAGGAATTGTCGTTCGAAGAGGTTCGACAGGATGCAATGCTTCTCGCCGAGCGCTTCGCCACCCAGCCGGTTGACGCCTGGATTGCCTTCGTGATGGTGAATTCGGTTGAAGTCAATCCCCGCTATGGCGGTCCGGTGCAGATGGTCGATGACCTGCGTGGTGGAGTTTCGGCTCGGGTGACCAGGCCGGATGCTCCGCCCCCTGCGCCTCCGGTCATTGATGACTTCGAACTGACAGTCCCGGAAAGCTGACCAGGGCGTTGGTCATCGGCCGTGTCGATGTCATCGGTCTGGGTCCTGGCGGTGTCGACCTTCTCACGGCGGCCACTGCGGAACTGATCGAGGTGATCCGGCCGCAGTATCTTCGCACGGCGCGCCATCCAGCAGCCGTGGCGATGACAAACGCCTCCAGCTTCGATGGCTACTACGAAGCCGCGGAGAGTTTCGACGCGCTCTACCGATCGATCGTGGCCGACCTCGTCGATTCCGCCACCGAGCACGGGCGGATCCTGTACGCCGTTCCGGGGTCACCCGTTGTGGCCGAACGAACCGTGCAAATGCTCCTGGAGGTCGATGGTCTGGATGTGGCAATCCACCCGGCGATGTCCTTCCTCGACTTGGTATGGGCTCATCTCGGGATTGACCCGGCGGAGATCGGCGTGTCGCTGATCGATGCCCATGCGTTTTCCGACACAGTGCCGTCGGGTGGTGGCCCGGTGTTGATCTCGCAGTGTGAGTCGCGGATCACGTTGTCCGGAGTGAAGTTGTCAGTGGACCCCGAACCCGGTGGGCAGGTCGCCCTGCTGCAGCGCCTTGGATTGCCGGATGAAGAAATTACGTGGCTGGACTGGTCAGAGATCGACCGTGGGCCGGAGCCGGATCATCTGACCAGCCTGTACGTCCCGGACCTGCCGGCGCGCGCCGGGGGCAATCTCGACCGTCTGGCATCTCTGGTGAGTGAACTTGTCGATGAGGATCCCTGGAAGGCGGCACAGGACCACGATTCACTGAAGCGGTTCCTGATCGAAGAGTGTTATGAGGTGCTTGAGGCGCTGGATCACTTCGATGCCGAATCCGGCGATGGCGCCGAGGAACTGGTGTCCGAACTCGGGGACCTTGTGTACCAAGTCGTGTTTCATTCAATCCTTGGGCAACGGGGCGGATGGTTTGAACTCAACGACGTGGTCCTGGCGATTCACCGGAAGCTGTCGACGCGCAGGCCTGTGGTCGGGGAGCGTTCCGTAGATGAATCAGTGCAGCACTGGGAGCGGGTCAAGCGGGTGGAAATGGAACGCGAATCCAGCTTTGATGGCATTCCGGTCGAACTACCGGCGCTGCTGAGGGCCACGAGGTTGATCCACAAGGCCGAAGCGCTGGGCCTGGATCTCCCGGAAGAAGGCACTTCTGCCGGCGCCTCGCTGTTCAACGAGGCGGCTGCAGTCGTTCGTGATGGCGGGGACCCCGAGAATGACCTGAGAACCCGTCTGGCCCGGGTCGAGGCCGGCCTTCGGCAGGCGGAATCAGAATCCTGAGGTCGTCCGGCGCCGAGATCATCGCGGGTAGGTGAGCGTTGCACAACATGCTCGGTCCGTTTGTGGCTCGTCCTTGCGGCGTGTGGGCCGTAGAGTCATCTTCATGCCTGAACCCCTCAAAATCGCGCCGGCCAACGGACGGCTCGGAATCCTCACGCCGGGAATGGGTGCGGTTGCGTCGACCGCGTACGCTGGAGTGATAGCGGTCCGAAAGGGGTTGGCCGAGCCGATCGGTTCCTTGACCCAACTTTCACATATCAGGTTGGGCAAGCGTGAGGAAGGGCGCAATCCCCTCATCAGGGAGTTCGTTCCGCTCGCCTCGCTGGATGATGTGGTGTTCGGTGGCTGGGATCCGATCTCGCCCAATGCTCTCGAGGCGGCCCGCACGGCCGGTGTCCTCAGCGAATCGGATCTGGCGCCGATCTCATCCGAACTCGAGGGGGTTGTGGCAATGCCGGCGGTGTTTGACCAGCGTTGGGTCAAACGTCTGGATGGTATTCGGGTGAAGACCGGGGAAAACCTGTTCGACCTCGCCGAACAGTTGATCGAGGACATCGCGCGGTTCCGATCGGAGAACTCACTCGAACGAGTGGTCATGGTGTGGTGTGGTTCCACAGAGGCATACCAAGAGGCCTCCGCCGTTCACGACACCGTGGAGTCGTTCGAACAAGGCATGCGTGAGAACGATGAGAACATCTCACCCAGTCAACTGTACGCATACGCGGCGTTGACGAGTGGAGTGCCATTCGCCAATGGTGCGCCAAATCTGTCGGTCGATCTGCCATGCATGATCGAACTCGCCGCGCGTAACCGCGTGGCCTATACCGGCAAGGACTTCAAGACAGGTCAGACTCTGATCAAGACCATCCTTGCGCCCGGCTTCAAGGCGCGGATGCTCGGAATGCGCGGTTGGTACTCCACCAACATCCTCGGTAACCGCGACGGTGAGGTGCTCGATGATCCGGAGAACTTCAAGACCAAGGAGGTCTCGAAGCTGGGAGTTCTGGACGCGATTCTGCAGCCTGAGGTATATCCGGAACTGTACGGAAACATCGACCATGTGGTCCGGATCAACTATTACCCGCCGCGCGGTGACAACAAAGAGGGCTGGGACGCGATCGACATCTTCGGATGGATGGGTTACCCGATGCAGATCAAGGTTGACTTCCTGTGCCGTGACTCGATTCTGGCTGCGCCGATCGTTCTGGACCTTGCCTTGCTGCTGGACCTCGCACAACGCGCTGATCAGTCAGGAAACCAGGAATGGCTGAGCTTTTACTGGAAGTCACCGCACTCGGAAAGTGGTAGTCCTGAGCACGACATATTCATACAGCAGACGAAACTGAAGAACACTTTGCGTGAATGGATGGGTGAATCCCCAGTTACTCACTCAGAAGCGGGTTGATGACCACTTGGGAGCTCCGTTGTTGGGCACAATGGGTTGATGGTCGCTGCCACTAGGGAGAGAACGAGCGGAAAGCTGGGTTACCGGCCGTCGCTGGATGCGTTGCGCGCCATTTCCGTGATCGCCGTAGTCCTGTATCACGCCGGTATCCCCTGGATGCCGGGCGGCTTCCTCGGCGTCGAGGTCTTCTTCGTGGTATCAGGGTTCTTGATCACCACATTGCTGGTGGAAGAGCGTCACCACACTGGTGCAATATCGCTGCGGAACTTCTGGTTCCGCCGAGCCCGCCGACTGCTGCCGGCGTTGTACCTGTTGCTCATCGTCGTGCCGGGACTCGCCCTCGTCTTCTACCGTGATGCCGTTTCCCGGCTGGGCGGCGACGTGATTGCGGCCCTTCTGTATGTAAGCAACTGGTGGCAGATATTCCTCGACGAGTCGTACTTCGAGCAGGCCGGTCGCCCGCCCCTGTTGCGCCATCTCTGGTCCCTGGCGGTGGAGGAGCAGTTCTACATTCTGTTCCCGATCTTCTTCGCGTGGATGCTGAAGCGTCACGGGCGATTGCGGACCCGCAACGTGCTCATCGGGATGTCCATCGGTTCCGCTGTCTGGATGGCGTATTTGTACTCTCCCGACACCGACCCGTCCCGCGTCTATTACGGCACGGACACCAGACTGTCGGGCTTGTTGCTCGGTGCGGTCCTGGCCCTCATCTGGTCGCCCTGGAGAACCCGGGGCCAGGCGTCTCGATCTGCCGGCCCAATGCTCGACATTTCCGGTGCGTTGGCGCTGGGCGGAGTCATCTGGTTCTTCCTCAGGGTCAACGAGTGGGATCCGTTCATCTATCGGGGCGGCTTCCTGCTCCTGGACGTGATCTGCATCGTTCTGATCGCCACCCTGGTGCACCCGGCGTCCAGGCTTTCCAAGCTCATGGGCATTCCGCCACTGGTGTGGATCGGAATGAGGTCCTACTCCATCTACCTCTGGCATTGGCCGATCTTCGTGGTCACCAGGCCGGGACAGGACATATCCCTCACCGGGTGGCCACTCTTCGTTCTGCGGATCACTCTGACCCTCGTTGTCGCCGAGATCTCGTTTCGGTACGTGGAGACACCGGTCCGCGCTGGTGCCATCGGCAAGTACATCGCCCGGATGCAGAGCAGTCCCACGCAGGAGCGAATTCCCCTTCAGCGCAACTTCCTGCTCGGGGTCGCCGGGCTGGGCACCGTTATCTTGCTCATAGCGGGCGGATTGATCGTGGCCTCCGGCAATGAGGAATCCTCGGATGCGGACGAACTCGCTCAGGCCGTCCTGGGTGATGCCGTGTCGGCAACGACCGTCGCACCTTCGGTCGACACAGGGCCCACCAGCGCGGCTCCCGGTGATCCGCCCGCCTCCGCTCCGGCCGAAACAATTCCCATCTCAACCGAGACTTATCCAACCAATGCGGTCGCCGTCGGTGACTCCGTGATGCTTGGAGCGGCCGGCACCATGGGCGACGTGATGCCCGGCATCCGGGTGGACGCAGCGATCTCGCGTCAATTCATCGACGTGGTCGACGCCGTTGAATGGTTCGACACCTCAGACAACATGCCGGGACCCGCGATCGTGCAGTTCGGAAACAACGGCATCACCCGTGAGGGTCGACTCGTTGAGATGCTGGAGTCGTTGGGGGACCGCAAGATCATCGTCGTCAACGCCAAGGTGGCACGGCCTTGGGAACGTGAGGCCAACCGACGCACGGAGGCCGCTGCCGCCAAGTTCGACAATGTGATTGTTGTGGATTGGTACTCGGTTGCCGCCGAGCACCCCGAATACATGGTCTCCGACGGGACCCATCTGACCAAAGAGGGGATGCGGGTCTACTCGCAAATGATCGGTTCCGAACTCTGAGCGATCCGCCAAGTTGGTAGTTCCGACGCCGGCACCCCGTCTCGCGGACCAAAAACGGCTCTGTGGTACGGGATCCCTGCTGATACCCGGCTAACTTGAGCGTCTGTGAGCTACATCGAAGGCATTCTTGGGCGGGAAGTACTCGATTCCCGTGGTAACCCCACTGTTGAAGTCGAGGTTGAACTGGATTCCGGCGCGACTGGCCGGGCGGCCGTGCCATCCGGGGCGTCGACCGGAGCGTTCGAGGCAGTGGAGTTGCGTGATGGCGACCCCGATCGATACTTCGGCAAGGGAGTCACCGCGGCGGTCGGCAACGTCAACGGGGAGCTGGCGGAAGCACTGACCGGATTGGACGCCACTGAGCAGCGCGAGATCGACCGAGTAATGGCCGGGGTGGATGGCACCCCCAACAAGGGCCGCCTCGGAGCCAATGCCATACTCGGGATCTCCCTGGCGGCTGCCAAGGCTGTTGCCGCCGAACTCGATCTCCCGCTGTACCGGTACCTCGGTGGGACCAACTCCGCGGTGTTGCCGGTCCCGATGATGAACGTGATCAATGGCGGCGAACATGCCGACAACAACGTGGACATTCAGGAGTTCATGTTGATGCCGGTTGGTGCTGCTTCATTCAGTGAAGCCCTCCAGTGGGGTGCGGAGTGCTATCACACTCTCAAGAAGGTTTGCCACGACCGAGGTCTTTCCACGGCCATCGGCGACGAGGGTGGCTTTGCACCTGATCTCGGCTCCAATGAAGAGGCGGTGGTGTTGCTGATGGAGGCCATCGAACGCGCCGGTCGTGTACCGGGCGATGAAATCGCTTTGGCCATGGATGCGGCCGCGAGCGAGTTCTACTCCGACGGTGTGTATCACCTTGCCGGTGAAGGCCGCAGCCTCAGTTCTGCCGAATTCGTGGACTACCTGGCCGACCTATGCGATCGGTATCCGATCGTTTCCGTGGAGGACGGCATGGACGAACAAGATTGGGAGGGTTGGGATCTCATGACCCGCAAGATGGGTGACAAGGTCCAGCTTGTGGGAGATGACCTGTTCGTGACGAATACTGATCGTTTGTCGCGTGGAATCAACGACGGCGTGGCCAACTCCATACTGATCAAGGTGAATCAGATCGGAACCCTCACGGAGACTCTCGACGCCGTTGAGCTCGCGACTCGGCACGGTTACACCTCGGTGATGTCACATCGCTCGGGCGAAACCGAAGATGACACGATTGCTGACCTTGCCGTGGCCACCAACTGTGGTCAGATCAAGACTGGCGCGCCGGCACGCTCGGATCGCGTGGCCAAGTACAATCAACTTCTGCGCATCGAGGCAAGCCTCGGTGAATCGGCTGTCTTTCTCGGTGCCTCCGCCCTTGCACCGCTCGGCAAGGTCTGAACAGCGTGGCTCGATCCGGCTCACGAAGTCTGCCGCTCTGGGCGAAACGGCTGGTGATCGTGGTCACATGTGTCGCAGCCGGGTACGTGATTCTCTCCTCCCCGATATCTGGTTGGTGGGATCAGCGCGGACGCCTGGAACAGGCCGAAAACGATTTGGCGGCGCTCGATGCAGACAATCAGGAACTCATCGATCGGCTCGATCAGGCATCGGAACCCGCCGAACTGGAGTTGTCTGCCAGGCGCGATCTGGGGATGGTTCGCCCGGGTGAGGAGTCCTACACCGTTTTGCCGCCGCCGACTGCAGGCGTGGCCCTGCCCGACGTGTGGCCCTTCAACCGGATAGCGGGCGCAATCAGCGAGTCTCCGTGAGCGTTCTCGGTACGAGCGTCCGCCGGATCGAGGATCCGCGGCTGCTGCGTGGAGAGGGCCAGTATGTCGATTCCTTGACGGATCCATTGCTTGATGGGTCGGTCCGGGCGCACTTCGTGCGGTCGTTCCTTGCCCACGGCCAGATCCTGGGGATCGATACGAGCGAAGCACTGTCCATGCCCGGAGTGACAGCGGTGTTCACATCGGCCGACGTTGACCTCGTGCCGGCGGCTCCCGGGGGTGCGGGGGCACCTGAGTCGATGGCTCGCCCGTGGTTGCCGGCTGAGCGAGTGCGCTTTGTCGGAGAACCTGTGGCCATGGTGCTGGCCGAAACCTCAGCCCAGGCGGCCGATGCCGCCGAGATGGTCTTCGTGGATGTGGATCCCCTCGATCCCGTGGTCGGAATAGTCGCGGGACTGAGCGATGAAACACTTCTCTTCCCTGCCGCGGGCACCAATCGCAACTCCAGAATGGACGGCGGTTGGGATCGGTTCGGCCCCGACCGGGCCGACGACGATTCCCCGCTGTTCGAGGGGTGTGACCTGGTGGTGCGGCGCACGATCATCAATCAACGACTTGCCGGGGTGTCCATCGAGGGCAGGGCATCTGCTGCGGTCTTCCTCGACGGCCATCTCACCCAGTGGATTTCTTCCCAGCACGCTCACGGTGCACGTAGCCAGATCGCGCGGGCCCATGGCCTGTCCGAGGAGCAGCTCAGGGTAATAGTTGGAGACGTCGGAGGTGGTTTCGGTCCAAAGATCAATCCTTCCCCCGAAGACGTTCTGGTCGGCTGGGCAGCAGGCAAGGTCGGCCGACCCGTCCGCTGGGCTGAGACCCGTTCGGAGAACCTCACGTCGCAGTCACAGGGACGGGCGCAACTGCAACACGTAGCCATTGGTGGCACCCGGGATGGACGAGTGCTGGCCTTTGAACTCGATATCCGTCAGGACAGCGGCGCCTATCCGCTGCTGGGATCCTCGTTGCCATTTTTCACGCGTCGCATGGCCGGCGGCCCCTACGACATCGAGCGAATCCGGACCCGCGCGGAGTCGGTGGTCACCAACACGGTGCCAATCGAGGCATACCGAGGTGCCGGCCGACCCGAGGCCACAGCCGCCATCGAACGGGCAATGGACCTGTTCGCACTCGAGATCGACATGGATCCGGCCGAGGTTCGTCGACGCAACCTGATCCCGGCTTTCGACGAACCGTTCAAGACCGACAGCGGAGCTGTTTACGATTGTGGTGACTTCGATTCCGCTCTGCGTGCGGTCCTCGCCGCCTCCGACTATGAGGACTGGCGCGAGAAGCAGAGATTCCGGCGGGAGAATCAGTGGCGGCGGGTTCTCGGTGTCGGTGTGTGCACATATGTGGAGATAACCGGGTCGGGGCCGGCCACGGAGTTCGCCAGGGTGGTCGTCACCGCCGGTGATGATGGCTCGGTCACTGCTGAGTTGTTCACAGGCGCCTCTCCCCATGGCCAGGGTCTCCACACGGCGCTCGCGATGATCGCCTCGGAGACGCTGGGCATACCCATCGGGCAGATTCGGGTATCCCACGGTGACACGTCGACAGTTCCCTCCGGAGGCGGCACGATGGGTAGTCGAAGCCTTCAGATGGGTGGATCTGCGATCAGGGGAGCCGCAAGGGATGTTCTTGCGATGGCCAAGCAGGCTGCTGCTGAAGAACTGGAGGCTCCGATCGACGACATCGAGGTCTGCGAGGATCCGCCCGGACTGTTCCGGGCAGACACGCCCGAGAGGATTGTGCCATGGGCTCGAATTCTTGAACTTGCTTCCGACGCCGGCCTGACAGAGTCCGACACTGCACTACCGACATTGTCTGTCGAGGACGTGTACAGCACCGATGGAGCGACGTATCCCTTCGGGGCTCATGTTGCGGTTGTGGAAGTGGATCTTGATACCGGTGAGGTGGTTCTGCTGAAGTTGTTCGCCGGAGACGATGCCGGCCGTATCCTCAATCCGATGCTTGCTGAAGGCCAACGTCATGGAGGGATTGCCCAAGGGGTTTCCCAGGCCCTGTTCGAGTCCGTCCTATACGACGATCAGGGCAACCCGATCACGTCCACTCTCGCGGACTATGCCGTGCCTTCCGCAGCCGACCTACCCGATTGGGACCTCGTGGCGATGGAAACACCTACGCCGATGAATCCCCTGGGGGCGAAGGGAATCGGCGAGTCAGGGACGATCGGGTCCACTCCGGCTGTCCAATCAGCCGTGGTGGATGCCGTTTCACATCTCGGGATTGACCACATGGATATGCCGCTCACATCGTTTCGGGTATGGTCCGCGCTTGCTGATCCCCGATCAGATATTTCCAGGAAGGGATGATTCATGGCTGAACCGATCAGAGCCGAAGGACTGGTGCGCCGCTTCGGAGATATCACAGCGGTTGATGGAATAGACCTGGCTATCAACGAGGGCGAGATCTATGGATTCCTCGGACCCAACGGTGCCGGCAAGTCGACGTGTGTACGCATGCTCGTGACCCTTCTGACACCAACGGCCGGGAAGGCGTACGTGGCCGGATTCGACGTGGTTTCCGACGCCAACATGGTGCGGGCCAACATTGGTGTTGCCCTTCAGGACGCGGCCATTGATCCGCTCATGACCGGGCGCGAACTCCTGCGCCTCCAAGCTGTTCTCCACGGCATAGGAAAGTCCGAGGGCGAGGAACGTTCGGAGCGTTTGCTGGATCGTGTGGGACTGACGGATGCCGCGGATCGCCGGGTCGGCCAGTATTCCGGGGGCATGCGCAGGCGCCTCGACCTGGCGCTTGCTCTGATGCACGAACCGAATGTGTTGTTTCTCGACGAACCCACCACGGGCCTGGATCCCATGAGCCGTCTGAATCTCTGGGAAGAGCTGCGACGGCTCAACACGGAACTGGGTACAACGGTGTTCCTGACAACGCAGTATCTCGAAGAGGCAGACGAGCTGGCCCACCGGATCGGGATCATCGACGACGGCAAGATCGTGCGCGAAGGTGACACGGGCACACTCAAGGAACAGGTCGGGTGCCCGACACTGCGTCTGGATGTGGATCCGGAACATGTCGAGGCGACCATGGAGATCGCCTGCAAATTCGGTGAACCTCGACCTTCCCGAAGCGGAAGGGTGGCCGTCGGCCTGGAGCAGGGGGCCTCTGCAATGACCGAACTGCTCAGGTTGCTCGACGACCGGGGGATTGTGGTCCAGCATCTGGAACTTGACGAACCGAGTCTGGACGACGTTTTCGCAGAGGCCACTGGTCGCCGACTAGAAGGATCCTCGGAACATGTTGCCGGCGAAATTGCCGAAGACGGATCGGCAGGAGCCGAGGGCTTGATTCCATGACGTCGGTTGAGGTTTCGCAAGACATCTCGCGCTCCCCGCGGACCTTCACGCTGCAGTCTGCGGCCTTGTCCTATCGGGCAATCGTTCGCTTCTTCAGGCAACCTGCCGCATGGGTACCGGGAATCTTCTTTCCGTTGATGCTCCTGGCAGTCAACTCTGCCTCCATGGGACGGGTGGCGGACATCCCGGGAATCCTTCCTCCGGGAACGAGTTTCCTGATGTATCTGATCCCGGCGGTGGTCATCCAGGGAGTTCTCTTCGGCGGAATCGCAGGTGGATCGGAAATGGCCCGCGACATTCAGACCGGGTTCTTCGACCGTTTGTTGTCTTCGCCGGTGGCCAGACCGGCCATTCTCATCGGACGCCTGGCTGGATCAATGGCCTTCGGCGCGTTCCTGGCTGTGCTGTTCCAGCTGGTCGCCTGGCCATTCGGAGGGGATGTGATCGGTGGACTCGCCGGGCGTCTGGTTCTGGTGGTCGTCGCTGTCATCCTGTCCCTGGCAATGGGCGCGCTCGCGGCCGGCATCGCAGCGCGTACCGCTCAGGAGGAAACGGTGCAGGCGTTCTTCCCACTCGTGTTCATCCTGTTGTTCCTGTCGAGCTGTTTCTTCCCGATTGTGTTGATGTCCGGTTGGTACCAGACAGTTGCGGAGTACAACCCGCTGACGTTCATGGCCGATGGCATGCGCTACCAGGTGCTCTACGGATTCAGTTGGTCGGAGGCCGGCAAGGCGATTGGTGTGGCATCGATACTGGCGGTCCTCGGCCTCGTCTTTGCCTCCGCCCAGATCAGGTACCGGATCAGGAATGCGTCATGACTGCCGTGACCGCCAGGACCGCTTCCTCTCCTGCGATGGTCGCAGCGGTCGTTCGCCGTTCTGCGCTGAGCATGCGGCGCATACCAAGCGCTGTGATCCCGACGCTGGTCATGCCGGTGTTCTTCGCTGTGGCCTTTTCCAACACGTTCGCGGGACTCACGCTCCTCCCCGGCTATCCCACGGACAACATCTGGAACTGGATGATCCCCTACGCCTGCGTGCAGGCGGCCAGTTTTGGGGCGATGGCAGCGGCGATGGCGCTTGCCAGGGATCTGGAGGACGGGTTCTATGACCGCCTTCTGCTCTCTCCCTCGAAGAAGTGGGTGGTTCCGGCCGGTCTTGTGTCGTGGTCGATGATCCGGGCGATAATCCCGATCACGATCACGCTTGCCGTGGGTGTGCTCGGGGGACTCACGTTCCCCGGTGGCGTGGCGGCCATCTGGTGGATGTCGGTTGCGGCGTTCGGTGTTGCCGCCATGGGGGCCCTGTGGGGGATGGGTGTCACGTACCGGGTCAAGAAGCAGTCTGCCGGTGGCCTGGTGCAGGTCGGCCTGTTCATCGCCATGTTCTTGTCCGTGGGGATGGTTCCACTCGAGCTACAGACCGGTTGGCTACCGCACGTGGCGCAATACAATCCGATCACCGCGATTCTCACCATGGCCCGCACCGGTTTTCTCGGTCCTGCCCAGTGGGGTGAGATCTATCCGGGTTTGTTCTGGATCGGTGTTTCGGTGATCCTGCTTGCTTGGTACGCAGCACGGGGAATGAAGACCCTGATCCCGTGACAGTCCATCCGAATTCGATGACTCCGCATCGTCCGGCGAGACTGGATCACCCTCCCGAACTGGCCCATTTGACGGTTGCATCCTAGAATCTGACGCCCTGTCAGGTTTTCCGACGCGGCAGGGTTTCGGACCCAGAACACAGATGGAGGCCAAGATGGGCATGCTCGACGGCAAGGTAGCGATCGTCACGGGGGCTGGACATGGCATAGGCCGTGGGCACGCGATGGAACTCGCAAAGAACGGTGCATCGGTTGTCGTCAACGACGTCGGCGGCTCCGTATCCGGCGAAGGTGTGGGTCGCGACGCCGACCTGACGGTGAACATCATCAAGGATCGCGGCGGCGAGGCCACTGCCAATTACGCAGATGTCTCCGATCCCGGGCAATCAGAGGAGATGATCGCCCAGGCGGTCGAAGACTTCGGTCGACTCGACATTCTCGTGAACAATGCCGGCATCGTCCGTGACGGTTCCATCTTCAACATGTCCGTTGAGGATTTCGACGCCGTCATCAGGGTCCATCTCCGTGGCACTTGGCTCCCCTGCAAGGCCGCCGGTATTCACTGGAGGGCAATCAACAAGGAGAGCGGTTCCAAGGTCAACGGCCGAATCATCAACACGATTTCCGGAGCCGGACTCACCGGAAACTTCGGCCAGTCGAACTACGCGCCTGCCAAGGCGGCCATTGCCAGCCTCACCCTGACCCTGAGCCTCGAGATGTACAAGATGGGTGTCACCGTGAACGCGGTGGGGCCTGCCGCAGCGACCCGAATCACGGCTACCATGCCAAACGCTCCGGCCGTGGTTGAAGCCGACGATGTCGGCGAAGATGAGTGGAACCGGATGGATCCCTCCGTTTCTTCGCCGCTGGTGGCGTGGCTCGCCAGTGACGAGGCCGATCACGTGACAGGCCAGATCATCCGGGCGGTGGGCGAGAACATCATCTTGATGAAGGGGTGGGAAGACGGACCCACCATCGACAATGGTGAAAAGCGCTGGGATGCCACCCGTCTTGGTCAGCAACTTGCAACCGATGTGTTCTCCACCAAGGCACCCGGGCTGCGCTACTGAGCTTGGACGATCTCACGGACCGCCGGGTCTGTGGATCTAGGATTCTCCCGTGAGTCCAACCGAGGACGGCCCCGCGCTCTCCCCAGCCAACCAGAAGAATTCCGAGGGCGATCAACGCGGGACCTCGACATCTGCCTTTGGTGTCTCCAAACGGGAGAGCCACGATTCGAGCGGTTTCTACGCAAGATTTGCTGCGCCACTGGTGGACAGCACCTCCAAACCAGCCGGGCCCGGTACCTCTCGGGCGATCAACGAGATCTTCGTGGGCGATGCGCGGGACATGTCCGAGGTGCCCGATGGTTCGGTCGGGTTGGTAGTCACCTCACCTCCGTACTTCGCCGGCAAGCAGTACGAGGAAGTACTGGGTGAGGGATCGGTTCCGGGGTCCTACATCGAGTACTTGGAGTTGCTCCACGATGTGTTCGCCGACTGCCTTCGTTGTCTGGAACCCGGTGGCCGGATCGCGGTCAACGTGGCCAACTTGGGCCGTCGTCCCTACCGGTCGCTATCGGCAGATGTCGCCACGATCCTCCAGGATCGCCTCCACATGCTTCTGCGCGGCGAGATCATCTGGCAGAAACAGAAAGGGGCGGCGGGAAACTGTGCATGGGGATCGTTTCAGAAACCCGGCAATCCGGTGCTGCGCGACACCACAGAAAGGGTCATCGTGGCCTCGAAAGGGCGCTTCGACCGCACGCCTTCCGCCTCGGATCGCCGGCGCAGCGGACTTCCCGCCGAGGCGACCATAGGGCGCGACGAGTTCATGGATGCCACCCTCGACCTGTGGGAGTTCCCGTCTGAATCGGCCACGCGCGTCGGGCATCCTGCTCCCTTTCCGGTTGCCCTTCCCCGGCGACTGATAGAGCTCCATACCTTCGCCGGCGATCTGGTGCTCGATCCCTTCATGGGATCGGGGACCACCGCTGTTGCGGCGGTGGGTACCGGGCGGAACTACGTCGGCTACGACACGGACCCCGAGTACGTGGATGCGGCGAGAACCCGTCTGAGGCTGCTCGAGTCTCCCGAGGTGGTGTCACCCGCAGCGACCGACGGGGAACCGGCGGCGGTTGGCCGGGACACCGAGTCATCCCCCAGAGCTGATGCGGATGAGTCCGTCGGACCCCTGGAACGGGCGCTGGAGGAGGGCTACACGGCTCGCGATGTTGCACGCCTGAGCTTGCAATCTGCCGGAGCGGAGCGGATCCTCGATGCTCCGAAGCTGCCCGGGGGAACGGAGATGTCGTTCTCAGCAGAATTCGAAGGCGTCTGCTGGCTTGTCGATGTGTGCGGATCGTTCTCGACGAGCCGGGGCGGACTCAACCGCAGCGAGGTGCTGTGGCGTTCCATAGGGCGGGCAGCGGTGGCTTCTGTCGCTTCCCCTGATGCACGGATCCTCCTGCTCAGCACTGCCATGCCCGCCCAAGGGCCGTCGGCAAAGGCGTTGCAGTCGGTCGTCGCCGATGGAATGGTCCAGATCGTCGAGCTGGGAACCGGTACCACCGTTGATGACATCCAAGTGGCGGTTGGCAAGTGATCGTCCTGGAGATGTTGGTCAATCGATTGGCCGAGTTGGGTGTTCGTCGGGTGTGGGGGCAATCGCTCGGAGACCTCGAGAACGTCGCCGTGGGTGATCCTGATCTCGCTGTGCTGCTCGCTGATGCCGATGGGCGAATCGGCGAGGTCAACGGAGGATCCCGGTTGGGGGCCGCACTCATCGCCGGCCCGATCCTGCATCTGTCCAGCAAGCCGGGGGGAGCATCACCGATGCAGGTCGCCGGGTCAGCCGAGGATTTGCTGGACATTCTGGCATCCCCGGCCGGGCTTGCCATCCCGGACACCAATGCAATCCACCTGGATCTGGACCTCAACGCTCCAGTTCCCGAGGGCCTGACGGCATCCGCTGGTGCGCAACGTCAGCCGGTCATGACCCTCGACCCCTCGATGTCGTCGCTGCGAATCATGGCACTGGTGGGTCCAGGAGTGATCAGGTCCGGCTCACTGGATGGACTGCGATCCTTCAGTCGAGTCAGCGGAGCGGGCATATTCAACACCTGGGGAGCCAAAGGTGTGGAGCGGTGGGACAGCCCATGGCACTTCGGCACGGTCGGACCACAGATCAATGATCTGGCGCTGGCGGGTTTCGATTCCGTGGACGTTCTCATCACCAGCGGACTGGATCCCGCAGAGTTGCCCGGCGGCTTGGCTCACGCAGTGATCCAGGATGTTCCTCCGGCCCAGTTGGGTGCCCTCTGTCATGGCTGGGAGACTGCAGCGACAGAACCTGTGCGACCGCCCCTGTATGACGCGGTATCTGCCGCGGTTGGCCCGATGTACGAAGACGAATCAATGCCACTGTCGCCGGCGCGCGCAGCACTGCATCTCAGCGGAGCGTTACCGGTTGGCGCAATGGCGGTGGGGGATCCGGGGCCTTCAGGTTTCTGGCTGGCTCGAACCTTCCCCACCTCCATTCCCAACTCTGTTTGTGTTCCGGCCTCGGGTGACGGCGGCTTTGCAGCTGCGGCCGCGCTGGTATGCGCTGTCGAAGGCCGCGCTGTTCTCGCTGTGGCTGATCGGGATTCGCCGGCATCCGACATCACCGAAGACCTCGTGTCGCTCGCAACCAGTCTCGGTGTTCCGATAGCCCTGCAACTGTGGAGCAATGATCCATCCGGGGCCATCTCATGTGCCGAGCATGTCGATCTGTGCCTTCACCAGCTGAGCGGAGCCGCGGGTGTTGCTCCCGTTGGCGTGAATCTGGAGCTGCCCGACTCCTTGGTGGACGCCTGTGGCCCGGTTTCACCAGTATTTTCTCCGTGAGGTATGTGCATCCACCCGAGTCGGAACCGACATAACTAGAACAAGTTCCAGTAGAGTCACGCTGTGCCGGTCGCCACTCTCACAAGTTCTCAGGAGGCGCGTCGCGAACGCATGCTCACCTCTGCTTTCGACCTCGGCCGTGAGGGTGGATGGGAGTCGGTGCAGATGCGCGAGGTAGCCAATCGGGCCGATGTGGCGATGGGAACGCTGTACCGGTATTTCCCTTCCAAGGAACATTTGCTCGTTTCGGTGATGCTGCGGCAAGTGAACGTTCTCGCCGATCGACTGGCGATCAGTCCACCAGTAGCAGAGGATCCTGTAGCACGGGTGACCGAGGTTCTGGGACGCGCCAATTCGAACCTCCTGAGGGAACCCGAGGTGACGAGTGCAACGATACGAGCGCTTGTTTCGGGCAATTCCGACGTGGCACCTGTGGTGACCGAGGTTCGCGACGCCATGCGCCGCATCATTGCCGATGCCCTGGGTGAAGAGCCGGACGGGTCATCGAGACGATCGCTCGAAATCGATCTGCTCAGCGACGTGTGGCTGGCCGTGCTCGTGGGGTGGATCAGCGGTGTGGTTGATCCGGAGGAAATCGTCCCGCGCATCGACGATGCCACTGTGACCCTCCTTGGCTAGC
>JAHRAZ010000026.1 GCA_020027475.1 Microthrixaceae bacterium | reverse complement strand
CTGTTCGTGATGATGTTGCCTGTCCTGACTAGCTCCAACTTCTTGCCATTGCTCAACAACAAACTCTTCTGGAGCCTCATCGGTATCTCAGCCGCGCTCCAAACACCTTCCTGGGGAGCCCGGTACTCTGGCTATTTCGAGCCACCCGGGGAGCAGACACAGCTGGAAGACGAATGGCGGGAAACCCACCTTGCTCGGTGGGATCTGCGAGTATCGAGGCGATTCCGAATCTACGTGCTGTTCGGCGCCCTCATCGGAGGAATCCTGTTCGGCGCCGTCATATCGAGTACGCCAACGAAGCACAAGGCGTACTCCGACGTTGTCGTACCTGCCCTTGACTCACCTGCCGGGCAAACCCGCGTCATCATTCCGTTGCAGCGGGTACAGATGCTGAACACGCTGGTCATTTCGGATGCCTACGCCGCTGAACTGAAAGAGTTGTCCGGGTTGCAGTTGGGCATACCGGAGATTCGCGATCGACTGACGGCTGTAAGATCCGAAGCCGGCGCGGTCCTGCGAATCGGGTACGTTGACGCCGATTCCGACCGGGTGGACCTTGCGGCACCCCATCTGACAGACGCCCTCGACGCCGTTGTCGAGAGAGGCAAGTCCGTGAACCAAGAGGTCTTGTCCGAAGAACTGAGACCAATGCATCCGGGCGAGCAGCGGTTCTATGACGGTCCATTATTCCTTCCCGTTTCGAGCGAGCCGGCGTTCGTCGAGTCACCGCCCCGAACTGTATGGGTGACCTTGATGGGGATGTTCAGTGGGGCGCTGGTGGCTTTGATGTTCGTGCTCCTGCAGCAGCGGCGACCACGTGTGAACAACGATGACAACTTCAGCACTGCAGTGGGAATGCGTCTCTGGACTCACGTCGGCCGAATGGGTCGCAGTTACTCGGCTTCGCCCGAGCAGTATGCACATGTCGCGGTCACAGCATTCGAAAACGCCGGTCCAGGGGATCGTCGACCTTCACGAATGCTTCTGACGAGTCCCCATTCGGGTCGCACCACTCGTGGTGTGGCCATGGGAGTGGCGGCGAGCCTGGCAGCGTCCGGGAACAAGGTGGTACTGGTCGACGGCCAGGTTGAGCGGCCTTGGCTGTCTGCTCGCCTGGGTGGACTCAGGGCATCTGGCCTGGCCGAATTGAGCACGGGTGATGCCGACCTTCACGGTTCGTTGAGGCGAGTTTCCAAGTGGCGACTTCCTGCTTCGGTGCGCAAGACGCTGCGTGGAGGAGGCGACAACCTCCGGTTCATCCCCGCTGGGCGGACCTTGAGGCAGAAAGACCCCACGGTGGATCCTGCGGTATTGGAATCGCTCACCGATGACGTGATCGTTGTTCTGGTGTCGCCTCCATTGCTAGGAACGGTTCCTGCGGCGCCATCGCTGCGGTGGGCAGACGTGGTTCTGTACTGCCTGGAGGAGGGCGGAACCGTGACCTTCGAGGCCGAGGACGCGGCTCTCAGCGTGCGCACATTCTCTGAAGCGCCTGCAGGAGTGATTCTCGCCGACGTCTAGGTGTAGCGACTTCTGCTGTTGTTCGGGCCCATCTTGGTGCGGAGCATCGATGCTATGGCCATTGGCGGTTACGGTGGCCGCATGTCTGCAGTCAACGGCAGTTCCAAACCCCTCTGGGTGGACAATCATTGTCATCTGGATGGCGAGGACGACGTCGCGGCGATCCTCGCCGACGCTGCGGCCAGTGGTGTTGAATCCCTGATCTGTGTGGGTGTGACCGTTGAACGCTCCAGGCACTGCTTCGAGATAGCGGCCGATCATGATGGCGTCCATGCCACGGCCGGAGTGCATCCCCACGACGCCTCCGATGGAGTTGCGGGCCTTGAGGACCTGCTCCGGGAGGGCACTGAGCGAGGTGTGCTCGTTGCAGTTGGGGAATGCGGATTGGACTATTTCTACGAACATTCGCCCAAGTCCGATCAGCGAGCCGCCTTCGCCGCACAGATACAGATGGCTCATTCAAGTAGCCTGCCTCTGGTGATTCATACCCGCGATGCGTGGGAGGACACCTTTGATGTCCTCGATTCTGAAGGGATACCGGAGCGGACGGTCTTCCACTGCTTCACCGGCGGCCCGCGCGAGGCTGAGCGGTGTCTGGTGAGGGGAGCGTTGTTGTCTATCAGCGGGATCGTGACGTTCGGGTCAGCCGCGGATTTGAGGGCCGCGGTCACCTCCACCCCGATCGAACGGCTCATGGTAGAGACTGATTCGCCTTATCTGGCGCCGGCACCATTTCGCGGCCAGAAGAATCGGCCGGCGTTGGTGGTCCGAGTCGGCCAGGAGGTCGCGACGCTGAAGGGATTGCTCATCGAGCAGGTGGCGTTGAGGACAACCGCGAACGCCCGGAGATTCTACGGTTTGAACCCTTGACACACAGGAACGACACACATCACCCCCTTGGCGCGAGGTGCCTGAGATGCTCGGTGCGAGTGAGATCACAAGTCTCCTGAAGCGACATGGGCTGGAGGCCCGCAGGTCGTTGGGGCAGAACTTTGTAACCGATCCGAACGTGGTAGCACGGATCGTGGAACACGCGGGCGTTGGTCCGGGTGATCACGTGATCGAGGTCGGTCCGGGTGTCGGTTCGCTGAGCACTGCGATTCTGGAGGCCGGCGCCACTCTCACGGCGATCGAAAAGGACCCAAGAATGCTTCCGGTGCTGGAGGAAGTCCTTTCGGGCGTCCCGGGTGCAACCTCAGAAGTCGTTCTGGGCGATGCCCTGACTCTCGACTGGCCCGAGGTGATCGGCAGCGGGTCCGCTCGGCTGGTGGCGAATCTGCCGTACAACGTTGCGGTGCCGATCATTCTGACCGTCTTGGAGAAAGCACCCAATGTGAATCCGCTGGTCGTGATGGTCCAGCGCGAAGTCGCCGAGAGGCTGGTTGCGAGCCCCGGCGGGAGGACAATCGGGGTTCCGACCCTGAAGGCAGCTTGGTACGCGACGGCGAAGATCGTGATGAAGGTTCCGCCCACGGTGTTCATTCCCCAGCCCCGCGTGGAGTCTGCCGTGGTGCGGTTCGATCGTCATGGCAAACCTGCTTCGAGTCCCGAGCAGGTATTCCAGATGCTGGAACGGGCGTACGGTCAGCGTCGGAAAATGTTGCGCCGGTCTCTGAGCGGCCTCGTGTCGGCTCAGCAGTTCGATCGAGCGGGAATTGACTCCGCGAGCCGTCCAGAAACCCTGAGTCTCTCCGACTGGGTCCGATTGGCGACCGCGGTCCGCTGAAGCCGGCCGTAGAATCTGGCTGTGCAGTACCTTGCGGCCCCGGCCAAACTGACTCTCGAACTGCGTATTTGCGGTTTACGCCAAGACGGGCTCCATCTGATCGATGCCGAAATGGTCGCGCTGAGTCTTGGCGATGAGTTGCTTTTGGAGGAGCTTCCGCCCGGCTGCCGAAGTGAATTGGTGGTGAAGAGGGGTGACAGCTTCGAAGCGGGCGATCCAGATGACCTCATTCTCAGGGCCCTGTCGTTGACTGGCAGAGCTGCCCGGGTCGAGTTGGCCAAAGTCGTTCCACCCGGAGCTGGACTCGGTGGGGGATCAGCGGATGCCGCGGCCATCCTGCGCTGGGCGGGTCACTCGGATCTCTCCGCGGCAGCGAAGCTCGGCGCGGACGTGGCCTTCTGTCTCGTTGGGGGGCGAGCCCATGTGCGTGGCATCGGGGAGATCGTGGAGACTTTGGAGCACGAACCGCTGACGGTCACACTCCTGACTCCACCCGTACATTGCTCCACTCCGGCGGTTTATGCCGAATGGGACCGCCTGGGAGGCCCGACTGGTGACAACGGCAATGACCTGGAGCCGGCTGCCATCAGCCGATTTCCGGAACTTCTCGAGTGGCGAGATCAGCTCGGTGGGGTGTCAGGGCAGACGCCGCGTCTGGCCGGGAGCGGTTCCACATGGTGGGTGAAAGGCTCGTTTCCCGGCGGAGGTCGGGTAGTCGCCGAGGCGGTTCCGCCGCAAGCCGCCGCAAGGACTGCCTGAGGCATTCTGAACTGCTTTCGGAAGAAGCTGCGCTCAGATTACGGATCCCGATCCAGCGGGATCACTTACCTTGGGCACGGCGCTGATGGCGCGTCTTTCGCAACAACTTCTTGTGCTTTTTCTTACGCATGCGCTTACGGCGCTTCTTGATCAGCGATCCCATGTCGGTCCGCACCCTAAGTACTGGAAGCCCGGATCACCAAAACGGGGGATCGGTCGGCCATGGGCAGTCCTTCCCGGGGATTTCAAGACGGCGGTGACGATCGTTACACTCGCTCACTTGCGGGGAGTGGGTTCCACGCATGTCAAGGAGTCGAACACTCGATGACCCCAATGCGAGCAAACAACGACGTGGTGGCAGCAGACTCTGAACAGGCCGCGTCCGCAACGGGGGAGGAACGACGCTCTTTCCGCCTCAGCCGCAACCAGCTTCTGATTGTGATTGCGTCGATGCTCGTGACTGCGGTCATCGCCGTTGCCTTCTCGATGCTCAGCCCGGCCGTGTTCAACACGAGCCGATCGATCATCGTCTACTCGGGCAACAACCCCAATGACAATGACATTCTGTCCACGGCCATTGAATCCATCGTGACTTCGAAGGGCATGGCTGCTGAAGTGAAACGCCGTGGTGACTTCCCGGAGAGCATCGATGCCGTCGCTGCCATGATCGGCACCAGTCGATCCCCGGATTCGCCTTACATCGACATAGTGGTTTCGAGTCCGGACAAGCAGAAGTCGGAGGACGTAAGCACCCAGGTGATCCCGTCCCTGCGATCGGTGTTCGAATCGAATCAACGCCAGATCCCTGTTGACCAGCGGATATCCGGCCCCATTTTCCAGGAAGTGTTCACCTTCCCTCTCCAGAGCACGTCCAATTTTCCGGTCTGGTTCGCCGCCGTGTTCGGTGCCCTGCTCGGCGGCCTGGTTCCGTATCTGTTCTTCCTGTACCGGAACATGCGCAAGCCTGTTCTGGCATCTGCCCAGGACGTCACCGAGGCTCTCGACTTGCCTGTCCTGGTGAAGGTCCCGGTCCTCACGGGTCGCTCCGGCAATCCCCAGGATGCCGTCGCAGGTGTGATTTCGGCGGTTGAACGGCTCAGCGTGAATGACCCGATTCATCGGTTGGTACTCGTTGGTCCCGGCACCAGTTCTGAGCGAGCAACTCTTTCTCTGGCGATCGCCAACGTGATAGCCAGAAGTTTCGGCCAACCTGTTGCTCTGGTGGACGCGGACCTCGAACACGGATCGCTGACGAGTTTGCTTGGTGGCAGCGACAATGCGGGCCTGTCCGAGTGCCTGTCCGGACAGCTCACGGCCGACAGCGCCTTGCTCAACCTGGCCGACTCGCAGATTCCTGCCGAGTTGGATGGAATCGCAGCCCCCGAGGGCATGGTGCGGTTCCTTGGTGCCGGTATCGACCGCTCCCGGAACATTCTCCGCATGCGCTCGGCTTTTCACCGGGTGCTGGAGAGCATGGCCGGTCGTTACGTTGTCATCATCAACGGACCTCAGATTCCCGGACCGGTGCCAACCTCCCAGATGCTCTCCTTGGCTGACGCCACTCTCATGGTTGTGGTTGAAGGGGAGACTCGTCTGACTGATGCTCGCCTCGCAGGTGATGCCCTGAGGTCCTTTGCCTCGGGTCCCGCCGGCGTCGTCGTGCTCCGCAGGTGACCGAATTGGAAGCGGAGTCCCCGGACGAGTTCCCCGGATCCGCTGCGGTTCCCTCGGATACTTCGGTTGAACGGTCTGAGGAACCTTCAGAGGAGGACGGCGGGTCTGATCAATCTCTCGGGACCAAGGCGACACGCGGGTTCCTTTGGGCGAACTTTGGAGTGTTCACCCGCTACGGGACGGCTCTTGTTCTGGCGGCGCTCCTTGCCCGCTCGCTGAGCACGTCCGAATACAGCGCCATGGCAATCATGACTGTGGTGCTGCTCTACTTCGACACCGCGTTGGATCTCGGAATGGGGGCAGCGCTCGTCTACGAGCAGGAGTCCGGGATCACCGAGCGCGTGAAGGTGGCGTTCTCGGCGAACGTGGTTCTCGGCATGGTCCTGTCCGCGGTTGCCGTCGTGGCAGCGCCTCTGGTCACATCGTTCTTCAGTCTCGAGGAGTACACGGCGGAGTTCCGGGCCATCGGACTCGTGATATTCATCTCGGGCTTCGCCACTGTCCCGTGGTCCCTGTTCCTTCGGGACATGGAATTCCGGGATCGGGCCTACGTCGAGGTGGCGAGGGACCTGACCAGGTTTGTGGTCACCATTGGATTGGTTGTAGGTGGATTCGGACTTTGGGGCGTCGTCCTCGGGTTTGCGGCCGCCAAGACTGTCTGGCTGATCGGAACCTGGTGGTTCCTTCGTTTCAAACCACAGTGGGCCTGGAATTCGAGGATTGTGCGTGAGTTGTTCTCATTTTCATGGAAGATGGCGGGAACGCGCTTCCTCGGTTTGTTGGCCCTCAATGGCGACTACTTCGTTGTCGGAAACAGGGCTTCGAACGATGTCGGGCTTTACTACCAGGCATTCCGGTTGCCTGAATTCATCATGGCGGGCCAGCTCAATGCGATGTCGGCAGTCCTGTTCCCGATGTACTCCCGCGTGCGTACCGAGGGAACTGCTGCCCTTCGTTCCGCAATGTACAAGGCCCTGCGGGTAGTGGGTCTGTTCTCGATTCCGGTGGGCGTTGCCTTGGCGGTGTTGTCGAGGGACGCGTTCGCAGTGATGTTCGGCCATCAGGATCCGACCGGCATCATGACCATGCAGATCATCTCACTCACCGGTTGTGTGGTGGGATTGGGATTCGCCACCGGTGATCTTCTCTTCGCCATGGGGCGACCGGGCATCATGATGAAGCTCAACGCCATCATGGTCCCTCTCATGCTGGCAGCCATGTGGATCGTGGGACCCTATGGAATTGTCTGGATAGCCGTCGTCCACTTCGTGACCGCCGCAGTGTTCACTGCCATCAGGCAAGTAATCGTGAATCAACTCATCGAATCATCGATGCTGGCCGTGGGCGTGTCGATACTGCCCGGACTCATCGTTGGCCTCACCGTTGCCCTGGTGGCGGTTCCCGTGCGTGTAATCACTCCGGGTGGCCTAGGGTCGTTGGTGGCCATCACCTTCGCCGTGGCCGTCGGGGCGATGATCGGCCTTGGGATCTCCAGGTCGGCAAGGACCGAGATAGTTGATCTAGTGGCCAAGCTGCGCGGGCGTTGATGCTGTTCCGGCCCCGTGGTCGGCGCCGCGGCGGTCTTCAGGAGATGAAACATGACTGAACGAACCGAGAATATTTGCCCTGCGTGTGGTGGTGTGGGCCGCGATCGCAACTATCGCGTCGACGACTATGACCTCTACCGATGTCGGGCATGCCGTACGGAGTTCCTGGTGCTGCGACTGGGCGGTCACCCTCTCACGAAGGGCTACTGGGATGCATACAAGCTTGAGGCGTATGGGAACGCTGACGCGCAAGCTGACTACAACGAGCGTTACGAGGGGATCTTTGCTGAAGCCCGCAAGTACACGTCGACGACAACCGAAGTCCTGGACATCGGATGTGGAATAGGCAACTTTCTCGATTGGGCCAATCACCATGATCACAACGCGGTGGGTGCGGATATCGATCAGCTTGCCATCGAGGAGGCTCAGCGCCGGGGCTTCAAGGTGTACCAAATCGAGACCATGGTTGACGAGGTCCGACCCGAATCCATTGACGTCTTGACCATGTGGGATGTGATCGAACACCTCGTGGATCCGCTCGAGGCCGTTGAGCGGGCGGTCACCATGTTGCGCCCGGGTGGTCTGGCGGTATTCGAGACCCCCGACGTGTCATTCCCCCTGCGCCCGATCTCGATCGGACTGAGAAGGATCGCGGAGCCGATCCGCTACAGCGACGTGCTCTACTTCGCTGACCATCGGACCTACTTCTCCAACCAGGGTCTGGGAATAATGCTGGAGTCTGCGGGTCTCGAGGTCATGACATCGATGTCCCTTCTCTCACCCGGAGCAAAGATGCGCAATCTCTTCGAGAACATGGAGAGGAATGCCTCCGGAAGATCCATGTCAGTGCTGTACGGCCCTTTGGAAAAGGTGATGAAGATCACGGGCATGAACAACAAGATGATCATGATTGCCCGAAGGCCCTGGTAGGTCGGTCAGACTGTGGCCCTGCAGATTCAGAGCTCTGGTCAAGGATCCGATTGAGTCCGTTTCGCGCTCCCTGCGGGCTACGCCAGACTCTTCTTCGCCCGCCGAACAAGCTCGTTGGTTCGCTCCTCCCCGAGACTCTTGTTGAGCAAGGAGACAATCCCCTCGATTCTGTCCTTCAGGCCCTTTGCCGCTGCTGAGGCGATCCAACTCTTCGTACCGGTTGCAGCACCGCGAGCCCGGATGATGTTTCGTTCCCCCGTGGACCAGTCGTCCTTGTATCCCTCGTCGCCGCGGAGCAGATCGAACTCATTCATTCCTGCATCCTGTGCCCACCGGATGACGTCCGCCTTCAGTACTGATCCGCTGCCCCGGTACTCACGATCCGTGAGGCGTCCGGCTTGGTAGAACGCAGAGCTGCTGCCGGCGTTCAGTTCAAGC
>JAHRAZ010000083.1 GCA_020027475.1 Microthrixaceae bacterium | reverse complement strand
CCGGTGATGAACATGTACGACGTTTCATCCACCATGAACGTGAAATCGGTCATCACGGGGCTGTACACGGCACCGCCGGCACACGGTCCCATGATCACGGAGATCTGTGGGGTCACACCGGAAGCCTTGACGTTGCGGTAGAAAATTCCGCCGTAGGCCGCAAGGGAGACGACGCCTTCCTGAATACGGGCACCAGCTCCATCGTTGAGCCCGATCACGGGCGCCCCGACCTTGAGCGCGAGATCCATCAGCTTGTGAATCTTCTCGGCGAACACCTCTCCGAGTGCTCCCCCGTAGACGGTGAAGTCCTGGGAGAACACGAACACCTTCCGACCATCCACCTTGCCCCAGCCGGTGATCACACCGTCGCCGTAGGGATCATCCGGGAGTGCGTCGCCGGCACGGTGACGAGCCAGCATGTCGAGCTCATGGAATGAACCATCGTCGAGGAGGTAGGTGAGGCGCTCGCGGGCAAGCAGCTTGCCTCGTTCATGCTGACGGTCAATTGAACGCTGGGAACCGGGGGTGAGTGCCTGTTCGCGGCGCTCAAGAAGGTCCTCCACGCGTTCGCGAATCGGGTGCTCCATGGCCCAGAAGGTAGTGGCGATCACCTCTGATCCCCAAAGGCAGTGTCGGCAGGCCGGACCTCGCGGATACGCTTTCGCGGTGACCGATCGAGCACCCACCCTGTGTGTCTATTGCGCCTCCCGGGTTGGAGACGACCCGGCCTTCGCGGCGGCCGCAGTGCAGGTTGGCCTTGAACTTTCAGTCCGCAAGGTGGACCTCGTGTTCGGCGGAGGCAGCATCGGTCTGATGGGAATCGTCGCCGATGCAGCCTCGGAGGGCGGTCGCCGGGTGATCGGGGTCATGACCGAACGACTCAAGTCCAAAGAGATCGGACATGAGGGAATCACCGACCTACGCACAGTGCCGGACATGCCCGCCCGCAAGAAGATGATGTACGAGGAAGCCGACGCATTCCTCACCCTTCCCGGCGGAATCGGAACCATGGAAGAGTTCTTCGAAGTGCTCACCTGGGGATATCTCGGGCTGCACCCCAAACCCATGGGATTGCTGAACGTGTCCGGCTACTACGACTCACTTTTGGCCTTCTTCAACAACGCAATCGAACGGGGCCTTCTGTCACCGGAGGTGAAGGACCACCTGGTGATTGGAGACGACGTGAACGCAGTGCTCGACGCGGTGCTCGCCGGAATTGATCCCAACGCCGCTGATCTCAACGGCACCGATCTCAGCAGCACTGGGGACACCTGATGGATCTGCCTGTGATGCCACCCGTGAAGCCCATGCTGGCAAAAGCCTCCAAGGAATTCCCCGAAGGCAATTATCTGTATGAGCCGAAATGGGACGGATTCAGATGTCTTGTGTTCCGGGACGGGGCTGAGGTGGAGTTCACCTCACGCAATCAGAAACCTCTCGGTCGCTACTTCCCGGAGTTGCTGGAACCTGTTCTCGAGCACTTGCCGCCACGTTGTGTGATCGATGGCGAACTGGTGATACCGGCGGGTAGCGGATTGGATTTCGATCTGCTTCAGCAACGGATCCATCCGGCCAAGACCCGGGTCGAGATGTTGTCCCGGAGTACTCCAGCCAACTTTGTTGCCTTCGACATTCTTGCCCTGGACGACCTCGACCTCAGAGATCTTCCCATGGAGGCCCGCCGCGACACACTTGTGAAGCTGCTTCATGGTTCACCGGCACCGATTCTGCTCACCCCCGCCACCTCCGACAGCGAGCTGGCAGTGGATTGGTTCGAACGATTTGATGGCGGCGGTTTCGACGGAGTCATGGCGAAACCACTTGACGGCACCTACGAACACGACAAGCGGACTCAGGTGAAAGTGAAACACCGCCGCACGGTCGACTGTGTGGTTGCCGGATACTCGGAGCACAAAAACGGGGGTGTGGGCTCCCTCAAGCTCGGGCTGTTCGGAACCGATCCTGATGGCAACGATGTCCTTCACCATGTGGGTGTGTGCAGTGCGTTCTCGGCCTCGCAACGACGGACTCTGGCCGCAGAGTTGAGGCCGCTCGAAGACAATGCCGACGTGGGGCACCCTTGGCGATTCGTTGGGGCCGGCAGCGAATCAAGCCGGATTGCCGAAGTGAGGGTTCCGGGCATGCCCAGCCGCTGGTCGGGCGGAAAGACCTCCGCATCTTGGATCCCCCTGCGGTGTGAGCGGGTGGTTGAGGTGACATGTGAGAACTTCAGCGGAATGCGGTTCCGTCATCCGGCACGTTTTCTGCGCTGGCGCGAGGACAAGGAGCCGCAGGAGTGCCTCACCGGCCAACTGAGCCAGACCACACCCGTAGAACTCGCCGACCTGTTCGGATGACACCCGCCTGAGCGACGGAGTGTGGGTATCTCGCCAGGACTGAGCGATCATCGGCCGGTCAGGAACAAGCTGCCTGACAGTCTCAAACTGCCCAGCTACCTCTCTTCGGACCAGTCCAGCCGTTCAGCCAAGATTGGCGGCGAGGGCGTTCGCCTTGCGAAGAACGTCGCCGGCATCAAGTCGGTCACACCATTGCGCCAACGATTCCGTCGGACCGTTCCAGCGCCAGTCGGCCACGGTCCCGACATCAACGTCGGTGTCGAGTATTGCCAGGCGTTTGAACAGGAGGGCGTCAGCGAACTGACTCGACAACGTGGCGGCGAGCTTGGCTGCGCTCCGCACATCCGGGACATCCCATTGCCCCGGGGCATGCGGGATCTCCTCCACCGTTCCATACCGGCTCAATACCCTCGCCGCGGACTTGGCTCCCCAACCGGGAAGACCCGGGAACCCATCGGCTGAGTCGCCGACCAGCGCCAACCAGTCAGGTATGGAAGCTGGAGGAACTCCGTACTTCTCCGTCACTGCATCGGCGTCGCGGAACTGACCGGAGCGACGGTCGTACTGGACAACCCGGTCGCCGCGGACACATTGGGCGAGATCCTTGTCGGGAGTGGCAATCACCACCTTGGTCACAGCAGATTCAGCGTCAGCCACCCTCGCCGCGGCGGCAAGAGCATCGTCGGCCTCAACTTCCACCATCGGCCACACGGTCACCCCCAGAGCGTCGAGTGATTCCTCCAGCCATGGGAACTGCCTGAACAGGTCGGGATCTATCCCGGAACCGTCCTTGTATCCGGGCCACAGGTCATTGCGGAACGACTCGATCACGTGGTCCGTGGCAACACCTACGTGAGTGACGCCGTCACCGAGCATTCCGATGATGGTGCGCAGCACTCCCCGGGTTGCGCCAACTTCCTCACCGGCGGCATTCGTGTGCCCACCCGCTGGTGAATAGAAGTGCCGAAACAGCTCATAGGTGCCATCGACGAGGTGAACCTGCATGAGATCAGCCTTGCACAGCAACGGATATCGCACTCGACGCCGGAACCGGGCACATGTCGGGGGCACATGCCCGACATTGCCCAGAGGCCATGTCGGGCACGTCCAACAATTCGTTCATACGACAGTCCCCGAATAGATTGAGGAATCATGTCGCGCAGAACCGAGGGTGGCGGCTTGGGCGGGGTACTCACACGAGCGCACCAGAAGATTCTGGCGCCTGCTGACCCTGTTGTTGCAGCTTGGGCCTGGAGGGAAGTTCGTTGATGGATTCGGTTCAGCGAACCCGCGGTCGGGCGCAACGCGCCAGCCGGATGATCGACACCAACACTGACCAGTGGCAGCGCCCGTTCGTTTGGGCGTTCTGGGGTGCGACAGCTCTGCTGGTCCTGGTGATCGTGGGTTTGGGGATACGAGCTTCCTCCGAGGGCTGGTTGGCGATGGCCGATGATGCATTCCTCACGATGCGTTCGCGTGGGGTGTTTGGTGGTCACACGCCGCTACTGTCGACTGCGTCCTCGGCCGGATCGGCCACGGCCGAGCCTTTCAACCATCCCGGCGCGCTGATGCTCTGGATGACGGCTCCCGTCGTGTCGATACTCGGATCGGGTGGGATGCCGGTCGCAATGTCGCTGGTCAGTGGCGCCTCTGTGTTGTTGACTTCATGGCTTCTGTGGCGAAACGCCCGTCCGCCGCTGGCCGCCACCTTGCTCACGGCAATCGCGGCTCTGTGCTGGTCAATGGGCTCGGGCCTGCTGACGGATGTGTGGAATCCACACGCCAACATTCTCCCCTTCGTCTTGGCTGTAGTGGCCACATGGGCGGTGATCGAGAAGGATCGTGTGGCGATTCCGGTTGGCCTGGTTGCGTTGTCGGTCGTCGCTCAGACCCATCTCAGCTATGCGGCGCTGTGCATACCCTTGGCAGCAACCGTACTGGCGGTACCGGTGTTTCACATTCTGCGAGCTCGGCGCGCGGGTGATGGCGACCTCGCTCGCCGCTGGTCGACCTGGCTCCTCGTTGGCATTGCCCTGTCAGTCCTTTCGGCCATGCCGCCGCTGGTGGAGCAAATTGCCGGCGGTAGCGAAGGAAACATGGTCCGTATTCTCCGGGGAGCCGGCGCACAAGAACCTGGGGTTGGGATTCGCTCCGCCCTTGCCCTGTTCATGGACAAGCTGATTGTTCCCCCGACCTTCTTGCGGGGATCCTGGAAATCGCCCATCTACACGAGTGGAACCCTCGTGGGCTGGGCACTGCCAATCATCACTGTGGCGTTCGTGGCTGCGGTGGCCTTGGCCTTCGGAACTGCCCGAAGGCGCGGTGACCGCCAGGTCGCCAACCTTCTGGTTCTATTGGCGCTGCTGCTCGTGGCAGGACTACTCATCACGTCGCGGCTGCCACCGTTCTTTGGGTTCATTCGCCTCTCCACAGCCCGTTGGTTGTGGCCATTGTCGGCACTCACCATGGCGGGATTGTTGGCACGGCCCGTCGAAATGCTGGGGGAACTCTGGCGGGAGCGCGGGATGCGGTTGGTCACCACAGGATTGTGTGCCCTGGTGGGGATCATGGCGATTGCCACGGTTGCGCATTATCACGAGGACATGAGCGGAAGCCTTCCCCGCGAACAAGAAGTCCTCGCTGAGATGTGGGCTCAAGCCGGGGACCGGCTATCGGAGCTGGGAGCTGTGGAAATCGACGGGGGCGGCGTGGGCGGGCAGTTGTACATCATCCCGGGCCTTATCAATGCCTTGGATGAGGCAGGTGTGGAGGTCGGCCTCAACCATGAGGTTCAGATCCAGCAAGCGGGCGAATGGACCCGTGCAAGCGGTGAGGAACCTTGGGTACTCACTGTCCAGACGCCCGGGGAGCCGGTACCACAAGAATCCGAGTTGATCGCGTCCTACCGACCGGTTGACGAAGCCAGAGCTGAAGTGTTGCAAGACAGGTTGTCCGAGGTGGTCGCCAACGTCTCAGAACAGGATCTCGTGCCCTCCGACACGTTGGACGACAACGGCATCTCGACGTTCTATGACCCATTCATCGAAAGCTGGAGAGAGGATCCAAGAGCCGCTCTGGGTTCCGTCCAGGCGGCTGCCTTCCTGGAACAGGGCATCCTGCAAGTAAGGGGACAGGACCAAAATGCCCTCGCCGAGTTGGCCATCGAAGTTGGACGGATTCCGTTGTACGAGATGGACCTGTACCTCGCTCCGCGGCCCTGAACAACCGCCAGGGTCTTCCAAAGAATCTGCACGGCACCACACCCCCAAACCAATTCATGCCGATGGCGAACGCAAACATCGGTCGACCGTCGCGGCGCTCACCCATCGAAAGCTCCATCGATCAGGCGTGGCGGGCATCACTCCCACCCGAGACTCCTACATGAGGCAACAACCACCAGGCCGAGGATTTTGATGAGCAAATGTGCCGGAGGTTCGCAATCATCAGATTCTGCAAGGATGATCCGATGGGCACAGTCCGCCACGAGATCGTCATTGATGCACCCGCCTACGCAGCTTGGGATGTCGTCACCGATGCCGGGAACCTCCACACCTGGTTTCCCGGCCTGGTCGACTCTCGATTGGAGGACGACCTCCGCACCATCGTGGCCGACAACGGATTGGAGATGCCGGAACGGATCATCACCAACGATCCGCTCCTCCGTCGATTTCAGTACCAGATCGAAGCACCCCTGTTCCGCCATCATCTCGGCACCATCGACGTGATCGAACTCTCAGACGACCAGTGCATCGCCGTCTACTCAACCGACTGTGATCCGTCTGTGCTGGCATTGGCCATCGGAGGAGCGTCAGCCGATGCCCTCCAGAACCTCAAGACCATGTGTGAAGGAGCGTCCTGATGGGCCGCAAAATCCTGTTCATCACCACTGATCAGCAGCGCTACGACACCATCGGATGCAACGGTGCCACGTTCGCCCGCACACCCAACATCGATTCCCTGGCAGAAACCGGCATCCGATACGAACGAATGCATAACCAGTCAGTCGTCTGCATGCCGTCGCGCTCCACCATGTTGACCGGCCAGCATCAGCACACACACGGCGTCTGGATGAACGGTATTCCCCTCCCCGAGGATGCCCCTTCGGTGGCCGCCGACCTGCACACGGCCGGGTACAAAACCGCTTTGGTGGGCAAAGCCCATTTCGAGCCGTTCTTCGATCCGTTCAGTCGCTTCACCGAGAACAAGTTGTCGGGCGAAGGTGTGTTCACGCTTCCGAGTCGACAAGCCGACGGAACCATCGGCGTGCACCGCGGATTCGATCACATGGAGTTGGCAACCCACGGCGCTGTCGGAGCGCTCCACTACGCACTCGACATGAACGTGCATCATCCGGAAATGGTTGGCGACTTCTACAGGGTGCTGGACAACGATTTCGAGGTGAACGCCGAGAGTTTCGGCGAGACGGGTGCTCCACAGGTCAAGTACAACGAAGTTCCCCGCGATCTCTACCACACCGATTGGGTGGCCAATAAGACCATCGACTGGCTCAACACCCTCGGCCAGGGCGACGATTTCTTCTGCTGGATGAGCTTCCCGGATCCCCATCACCCGTGGGACCCGCCAACCTCGGAGAAGGACCGCGTGCCTTGGCGGGACATCGATCTTCCCGATGGATACATCGAAGACCGGTCCGAACGTGAGCGCGTGATCGACGGCAAACCTCGCCATTGGCGGCTCTGGTATGACGGAAATCTGGTCGGCAACTACGAAGCACCAAAGAAGTGGGTTCCCTCCACGATGACGCCCGATCAGGTCCGCGAGGTCAATGCCCTCAATGCCGTGGAAGTGGAACTGATCGATGAAGCGATCGGCCGCGTGCTGGCCACGATTGAGGCTCGCGGCTGGACCGATGACGTGGACGTGATATTCACCACCGACCACGGCGAACTTCAGGGTGACTACGGACTGCTTTTCAAGGGTCCGTACCACACGGACGCCCTGATGCGGCTGCCTCTCATCTGGAAGCCGGCACCTTCGGCCTCAATACCGTCACAGGTGGTGACCAAGCCGGTTTCCATGGTGGACCTGGCCCCGACTTTCGCCACGATTGCCGGGTTGCAGGTACCCGGACACATGCAGGGCAATCCACTCCCCACCGATGATCGCGATGCCGCGACCCGGGGGTTCGAACGCTCCCTCACTGCTTGGGATTGCGAACTTTTCGGGGTGTGCATGTATCTCCGCACCATTCATCGTGACGGGTACACCGCCACGTATTACCTGCCCGGAACGGTTCACGACGGCACCGAAGGTGAGTTGTATGTCCATGCTGAGGACCCACTGCAGCGGACCAACCGCTGGGACGATCCGGCGCTGCGCGGGATCCGAAACGACCTGATCGCCGACCTGCGCGATCACCAGCCACCGGTTCATGATCCGGAACTCCCGGTTGCGGCGCCTGTCTGAACGAAGGGGGTCCCTGGAAGGCGCTGAGACCCAAACACGTCCCGCGCTCAGCAGAGGTGCCTCTCGAAAGAGCGCTTCTGCTTCCCCGCAACAAGTCTGACGCCCCCGGGAAAAGAGGCTCAGTTCGAAAAGGCCTCTTGGGCGTCAGCAATGTCGCGCTGTGTCTTTGCGTACACCGCCCGATCGAAGATCGGCCGTGACCACACCGCCACGTTCACGAGTGCGTCACCAGCGAAGTGAACTCCGTCGGGGCGCGCAGCCTTGTCATCGGGGAGATCGATGACGTACCCGCTCACGTTGAGCACAGGTGCATCGTATTCGGCAGCCACCTTCTCCACAGTGGCATTCCACGCTTCGACCCATGCAGGGTCGCAGCGCGAATCGGTGCTGTGGCCATCACAATAGAAATAGCCCTCCGGGCCCCGGGGAGTGGGGACCGCAACGAACACCAGGGCGGCGCCTTGGGCCGAGAGCAGCTCCGCAGCTTCGGTCAGCGCCACCTCCTTTTGTTCCAGGCCGTCAAGGCTGAGGAAATCCGCATCATCGACACCTTTGAGGTCATCGACAGGGTTGAAGTAGAGCAGGGCAACCTCGGGCTCGATCAGCTGCACCTCATTTGCCCAGTCGGCCCGCCAGTCAGGGCAGTCCTCATCGCCGAGGGAACAGCCGAGGTTCGTCCGGTCCCACACCCGCAGGTTGGGATCCTCCAGGGAGGCCAGACCGTTCGAGAATCCTCGACCAGTCGAGTCGCCGACCACCAACAGATCAATTTGAGTACCGCACGTGGCAGCGCCCGGATCAGCCAGGTCGACCACGGTGGAGGGATCGAACAAGCCATCTGCCGAAGTCAGATTCGTCTGCGACTGAGCAGCCGCGGCCGGAACGCACGTCGTGGTGGTCGTGGAAGCATCCAGCCCGCCACTTGCCTCTTCATTTCCTTCGGTGGGATCAACAGTGGGATCGGAAACCGCGACGAGATCGGCTTCAACCTGTTCCTTGGCTGTGGTGTCCGGGTAGGCAACGAAAAGCGCAAGCACAGTGACCGTTGCCAAGCTCATTGTTCCGCGCGCCATGAACCGGGAACTCCAGCGGCCCTGGACAGAGGGAATCTCGATGCCTCGGTGAATGGCTTCGGCGCCGAGTGTCATCAGCGGCACGACTATCAGGAATACCTGCCAGGCAGGCCTTCCGGGGCCAACGGCCACGATCAACGGCCAATGAAGCAGATAGATCCCGTACGAGCGTTTGCCGACCCACTCCAGTGGCGCGGCCGATAGCCAGTATTGGACCCTTCCGGGGATCAGCGACTGTGCGATCACTCCGGTCACTGCCAGAGCAACGATCAGGAAACCGCCTCGACGGAGAACTTCGTCGTATGGGTGAAGAGTGAACGCCGCGATCGCCAAACCAACTGTGCTGACGCCGGCCCACACACCGACGGCCCGTCGAATCACCTTGTTCCTCGGTGCCGCCAGTGGAGTGCTCGACCAGGCGAACGCGAGTATCGCTCCGACGATCAGGGCAATGGCCCGGGTACCCGTTCCGAGGTACGCACGCTCGGGAGAGACGAACTGTCCGATCGTGACGCTGGCGGCAGCAAGTCCGATGAGGATGCCCCACATTGCCTTTCTGCCCCTGGTCGCAACCAAGGTCATGCCTCCCGCAATCACGAGGGGCCAGACGAAGTAGAACTGTTCCTCAACCGCCAACGTCCAGAAGTGGCGCACCGGAGACGGTTCAGCGAATTGCTCGAGGTATCCCCCTTGGGCCAACTGCCAGTAGTTGGCTATGTGTGCGACCGCACCGAATATGTCTCCGGCGAGAGTTGATTGGGTATCTGCAGTCCAGACCTTGAAGACCCCGGCAACCGCAATCCCGGCGAGAACCAGCCACGCAGCGGCCCAGAGTCTCCTGGCTCGACGTTTCCAGAATTCGCGCAACCCTATGGCCCCGGATTTCTCGCGTTCCTTCAGAAGAAGCGTGGTAACCAGATATCCGGACAACGCGAAGAACAGGTCCACGGCAACAAACCCGCCCGGAAGAAGGCGATCATCGACGTGATAGATGACGATGGCGGCAACCGAGAGTGCCCGAAGGCCATCGAGAGCCGGGATTCGAGCCGTGACCCGCCGCCTCTGAATCGTCTGCATTCGGTCCGATCACCTCCCGTGAAATGAGCTGTCTGCGGGCGCCGGGCAGCCCGAAGCCGGCCCTGTCAGGCGAACCGTCCGCCCTGATTGTCCCACGGCGCCTCATCGGAACCGGGTCAGCCGCCCACAATTACCCAGGAGGTGCTGCTCCCGACTTCCCACCTTTGGACGGCATGGGCCGGATGATAACTGTGCCATGGCCGACCGCCCTGCGGTCCGTGTCGTTTCCGACCGCTCTGCGGTTCATGTAATCGCAGCCCGCTGTGCAGATGAGGCTTCCCGGCTATTCCTGAACCAGTTCAATCAGCGTGCCGAAAGCACCCTTCGGGTGTACGAAGGCCACCGTGGTTCCACGGCTTCCGGGGCGAGGCTCCTTGTCGATCGGAGTGGCACCAGCCTCCACCATCGCCTTCAACGCGCCAGCACAGTCGTCCACCCGGTAACCGACATGGTGAAGTCCTTCTCCCTTGCGTTCCAGAAATTTGGCAATCGGTGAATCCTCGTTGGTGGCGGAGGTCAACTGGATGTAGCTGTCGGCAACCTTCAGCAACGCCTCTTCCACCCCGTCGCGTTCGACGACCTCGCGGTGAGCTACCTCAGCCCCGTAGGCACGGTTGTAAAAGTCAACCGCAGCGTCGAGGTCATTGACGGCGATGGCTACGTGATCAATCTCAGTGAGAAGCATGCTCACGATTGTGGCTGCACCGGGCCGTTGGCGCGGAATCGTCAACCGTCTTTGCTGAGTTCTCCGGCAATGAACCGGCCGGAAGACACGACCTCCACACCCGGTGGGAGTCGGTTGATCAGGCCCTTGTCGGAGGTAACCGTGATGATTTCGGGTTGTGTCGCAAACCGTGCGAGCAGGTCTTCCACGATCTCCACGATGCGGTCGTCCGCGCCATCCTTCTTCACTCGGCGAGCGAACTCGACGACAAGGTTTCCTCCAGCGGCAACGCTGATCTCCCGAGTGGGCCGGCAGTCGAACACCAGCACTGCGGCGTCCTCGTGGCCCCGAGTCCACACGGCGATCTCCTGGGCGAGCCTGGCGGACGAACCGACGCGGTCATTCCACCATCCATCAGCGCGGCTGCCCATCACGTTGTTGCCGTCGATCACCCAGTGGCGTTGCACCAGAAAGAGCGAAAATCAGGACATGCGGCGGAACAAGGTGATCTTGTCCTCACCGATGCGCTCACGTTTCTCGGGGTCGGTGATTCCCATGCCCTCTTCGGGAGCCAGACACAACACGCCAAGTTTGCCTTCAGCCTCGTTGCGGTGAACCTTCAGGGCGGCATCACCCACGGTGTCGAGGGTGAACACATCGCTGAGAACGGGCTGAATCGCGCCACTGTCTATCAGGCGATTCATGTTCCAAGCTTCCTGGTAGTTCGCAAAGTGTGAGCTGATGATGTTCTTCAGCTTCATCCACAGATGGCGGTTGTCGTATTCGATCATGTAGCCGGAGGTGGCAGCACAGGTGACGATTGTGCCGCCGCGCTTGGTGATGAACACCGACGCTCCAAAGGTGGAGCGCCCGGGATGCTCGAACACGATGTCGGGATCTCCACCGATGAGCCCGCGAACATCCTTGCCCAACCGGCGCCATTCACGTTCGTCCTGGGTAGTGTCATCGGACCAGAACTTGTAGCCCTGTTCCCTGCGGTCGATCACAGCTTCACAACCCATCGCCCTCAACAGTTCGGCCCGCTTGGGGGAACTCACAACTCCCACCGGGATGCCTCCACCGTTGAGCACCAACTGGATTGCGTAGGCACCGATGCCACCCGTTGCTCCCCACACGAAAACCGAGTCACCCTGCTTCATGCGTGCAGCATGGTTGCCAACGAGCATGCGATAGGAGGTTGAACCGCAAAGGGCATTCACCGCCGACTCCTCCCAGCTCAGATGCGACGGCTTGGGCATCAACTGGTTGGCTTTCACAATCGAGATGTCGGCAAGGCCACCAAAGTTGCTCTCGAAGCCCCATATGCGCTGGTTGGCGGCAAGCATGGAGTCGTTGTGGGCCGACGGATCCTGGTCGTCGACATAGTTGCAGTGCACCGTGACCTGATCACCAGGTTTCCAGTTGCGGACGGCCGAGCCAACCCTGAGGACCACACCCGAGGCATCGGAACCGACCACATGGAAGTCCTGGGCGTGGCGAGCACCCCATTCGGATTCCTTGCCCAGCCGGTCGAGGAATCCAAACGTGGACATCGGCTCGAAAATGGAAGTCCAAACGGTGTTGAAGTTGATCGAGCTGGCCATGTTGGCGAGCACAACCTCGTTGGGAGCCAACTCCGGCAGTGGAACCTCACCCACGTGCAGAGCCTCGCGCGGGTCCTTTTCGGCTGATTCGAGGCCCTCGAACATCTCTTGCTCGGAGCGCAGGACGTGCGCCGCCCGGTATGTCTCCGGAAGTTCGATGTTGGCAATGTCGTCGCCGGTTGCGCCGGCATTGATGGCGTCGAGTATCTCCTGCATGAGCGAAAGCTACCGTTCGGTAACTACGCTTCTCCAATGCAACTGGTCCAGATCTACGGAGACCCCGGTGTTCCGCTGGAAGTCGCCACCGACGGCACCCAGCTCGCAGCCACCGTCAGCACCCACAAACATCGACTCGTGGAAGCCTTCGCAAGGCTGACCGAGGAGCAGTGGGCCACCGAGACTCGTTGTGACGGATGGGACGCCCGGAATCTGGCCGACCATCTGGCAGATGCCACCGAATTCTTCGACTACACGCTGTCGCGTGCCCTCGAGGGCGAAGCGACGCGCCTGCTCGAAGGTTTCGACCCGAGGGAAACACCGAAGCAGGCCGCTGAGAGCCGCTGCGACCAATCGGCTTCCGAAGCGCTCGCAAAACTGGAGCTGGCAGAATCCAGGCTCCAGGAAACCCTCTCCGCGTACGAAGCCGACGAGCGAGGTCAAGAGGTCTGGAACCTCATGGCCGAGGCTCCACCGGGAAACTGTGCGGCGCGAGTCTCCCTTCAGCATTGCCTCTTCGATTCCTGGCTCCACGAGCGTGATCTGCTGCTTCCGCTCGGCATCACTCCCGTCGAAAACGGCCACGAGATACTGGCCACCGCGGCGTACCTGTGCGCTCTGGCCGGGATCGCATCGCTCGCAACCCTCGATCCGCACCCGGCACCCGGCGAGGTCCTGAGGGTAGGAATCCCCGATCAGAACGCGACCATCGAAATCACCGTTGGCCTGCCCACGGTAGTGAGAATCGACCACAGCGAAACGGCGGTGGATGTCGAAGCACCGGGGATCTTGCTGGCCGAAGCAATGTCCGGCCGGTCAGACCTCGCCTCGATTGCAGATCCGGGTACCAGGCCGTACGCGATCCTCAGCGGCGCGCTGCCCTTCCTGAGTTCCTGACGGCGCCGACAAACCGGCACAACCACCGCATCCGGAATTGAGCCTCGGCAGGATTCCCTGTCCCAACCACAGGGATGGTCCATGGACTTTGAAACACTGCAGATCGCGATCGACCACAGCGGCACCGACGGGGAAAGGATCCACGGCGGGGCCAGCGGCAACAGGGCCACCGAGGAGAGGGCTGTGACCGACAAAGGTGGCCACGATGACCCTCAATCGGCCGGATCGACTCAATAGCCTCAATCCGACGTTGATGGAAGAACTCATCGCCGCTTCGGACCTTCTGAGCAAGCAGTGGGACGTTGGAGCGGTGATCATCGAAGGTGCCGGCCCGGCGTTCTGCGCCGGAACCGACCTGAAGGGCCTGCCAGTTGTCGAAGCGCTGCCCGCCTGCGGCAGATCGTGGGCCGAACGCCGATACACCGATACGAAACCCCCACACTGACTTTTCGCAGACAAGCACCCGAAACGCACTCAGGCCGGGGGAATCACCAAAGAAGCCGTGTTGGAGTACATCACCTTGTCGATGTCGCCGGGGTTGAACCCAGCCCCTTCAAGATCCTCCACAAAGCTCAGCGGATCCGCAAGGCCTTCTGCGTGGGGCCAGTCGGAGCCGAAGAGAATGTGGTCCACGCCTATCAACTCCGCTAGTTCCGACAAGTCGTTCTCGTAGAACGGCGCAACCCAGACGTGTTTGCGGAATGTCTCGCGTGGATCCTCCGAAAAGAGATGGCCGCGCATCTTGTGGACCTTCTCCAGTTTGTCGAACAGCGGCTTGACCCACTCCGCCCCGTTTTCGATGGTGGCCACCCGAAGCTTCGGAAAGCGCATGAAGACTCCGTCGGCCAGCATGGAAGCCATGCTGTCGGAGATCGGTGACATCGTCAGCAACGTGAACATTGCCGGGATCTGGAATGCCCTGAACTCCGGATCAATCCCCCACTTCTCGAGCATGAATCCGTAACCGGCGTCACCAGCGTGGAACGCCACGGTTATGCCCGCGTCGTTGGCGACCTGCCAGAAGGCATCGTGGCGAGGATCCCCCAGGGAACGATTGCCGGAGGGGTCTTCCACCGGGCCCGGGCGCATATTGATCACTCTGGCGCCACGTTCGATCACGAACTCAAGCTCGGAGACGGCCCATTGCGGGTCGGCAAGGGTGAGATAAGGCGTGGAGTAGAGCCGATTCTCGTAGTTGTAGCTCCAGTCATCCAGAAGCCACCGATTGAATCCTCTGAATGCGGTCAGCAGGGCTTCCCGATCATGTTTGAGCGAGTTTTCCATGCCAACTCCGAGCGTCGGGAACAGCAACGCGGCATCCAGACCTTGGGAATCCATCACCTGAAGCCGTTCCGCAGGATCCCGGTATGCCTGCTGGATCGGATCCAGCTCACCGAAGGCCGCTCCGAGGTCCTCCACCGAGACCTTGCCCCGGAAGTACTCGATGAGCGCACCCGGCTTGGCAACCGGATCAAAGGTTGGGTTGGGGATGAACCGGTTCACGCGTCCACCGACGAGCAATCGATACTTTCCGTGAATCTCCGCCCAAGTCATGCAGCGACTTTGCATCTCACGAGGTACGTGCCGAGTGAAGGCATCGGTTGCCTCGTAGTAGTGATTGTCGGCGTCGAAGGCCCTGCTGATCCGATCGGAGGCATTCTGATCGGTCTTGGTGGTTCCAGGCATCATTCCCCCGGTCATGCGCCTCTTGGGTAACGGCGTGTTCAACTTGCGATATTGCGGTTGGTTTCTGTGCTGCGGCGCTCCAACGTGCACCGTCCCCGCTCCAACGTGCGCCGTTCCGGTGACCAAACCAGCAACCGGACCAGTGCCCAAACCCTAGGACGAAATCCGCCGGTGTGCGCCTGCTTCGCCGATCCGTTGGGCGTTGCGGGTTACCGGTGGGTAACATGTCCAGTCCAACAGAGTCGAACAAGGGGACCCAAATGGCTGGATCAGTAATCGTTGGTGGGGCACGTACGCCCTTCGGAAAACTCTCCGGAGCACTTGCCAGTTTCTCGGCGGCGGAACTCGGCGGCTTCGCCATCAAGGGCGCTCTGGAGCGCTCGGGCGTATCAGCGACAGACGTTGACTACGTGTTCATGGGCCATGTCCTCCAAGCCGGAGCAGGCCAGATCACCGCTCGTCAGGCTGCGACCAACGCTGGAATCAGCATGGACGTACCCTGCACCACCATCAACAAGGTCTGCCTGTCCGGCATGAATGCCGTGATGATCGCAGACATGATGATCCAGGCCGGATCGGCCGACGTTGTGGTGGCCGGCGGCATGGAATCAATGACTCAGGCTCCTTACCTGCTGCCCGACGCCCGGGCAGGACTCCGTCTGGGCGACAAATCCGTCGTCGATTCCCTGATGCACGATGGTCTTTTCTGCGCGTTTGATCAGTGCGCGATGGGTGCAGGCACGGAAAAGTACGCCGCCTCCGCCGGACTCAGCCGCGAAGAACAGGATCATCTTGCCGCTCAGTCGCATCAGCGTGCCGAACAGGCAGACCGCGACGGCCATTTCAATGATGAGATCATCCCGGTGGAAGTCCCCCAGCGCAGAGGTGATCCGATCATCGTGGAAGCCGACGAAGGCGTCCGCGGAGAGACCTCTGCCGAATCCCTGTCCGGACTGCGCCCGGCATTCGACAAAGCGGGCAACATCACCGCGGGCAACGCCTCCCAGATCTCTGACGGCGGTGCGGCGATGATCGTTTGCTCCAAGGAAGCCGCTGAGCGTCTAGGCCTCACTCCTTTGGCGGAGATCGTGGGATACGGCGAAGTCGCCGGCCCCGATGCCTCCCTCCTCGAGCAGCCGGCCAATGCAATCAAGGCTGCGCTCGACGCCACCGGCAAATCTGTCTCCGACGTGGACCTGTTCGAGCTCAACGAGGCATTCGCCGCAGTCGGTGTTGCCTCCATGAATGCGCTCGGAATCACTGACGAGGTCACCAACGTCAATGGCGGGGCCATCGCAATCGGACACCCACTCGGCGCCTCCGGTGCACGAGTCACCCTGACACTGATCCTCGAACTCCAGCGTCGTGGTGGCGGCTTGGGCGCAGCGGCACTCTGTGGCGGCGGTGGACAGGGCGACGCCATTCTGCTCCAGGTTGGCTGAGCACCCGGTCTCCAAGACCGCCAGACGCAATCAATCAGGTCAATAACCCCACGCCGGAACACCAATGTTTGTCGGGCGCGAACCTCGGGTTACGCACATCTGAAACACGCCAACACGTTGCACGTGTTCAGGTCGATTCTCCCTGGATCAGGCGTCGGCCGGTGAGGGCCCTGCCAAGAGTCAGTTCGTCGGCGTATTCCAGATCCCCACCAACAGGAAGTCCACTCGCGATCTGGCTCACAATCAGGCCCGGAACGTCCAGAACCCGGTTCAGATACAACGCTGTGGCCTCGCCCTCCAGATTTGGGTTGGTGCAGATGACGACTTCCCTGGTTTCTTCCGGCCCCACCCGCGCCAAGAGTTCCTTGATTCGCAATTGCTCCGGGCCGACGCCCTGAAGGTGATCAATCGCGCCGCCCAGCACATGGTAGCGACCCCTGAACTCCAGGGTCCGTTCCACGGCCACGACATCGCGGGGTTCCTCGACCACACACAGCAGATCCGAATCCCTTTTCGGGTCGACGCAAATGGAACATAGCGTCTCTTCGCTGATATTGAAGCAACGCTCACAAAACCGTGTGCGCTCCCTGGCTGCGGTCACAGCGCTGGCCAGATTCCGGCTTTCTTCGGGTTCGGCCTTGAGTAGGTGAAACGCAATCCGTTGAGCGGATTTCGGACCAATTCCGGGCAGTCTGGCAAAAGCATCAATGAGGTCCTGGACTGAATCTGCGTATGCGCTCATCCCCCACCGAGTAGTCCGCCCAGACCTCCCATGTCACCTCCCAGGCCACTGAGAGGATCGGCCTCCGCCTGCAATTCAGCAACTTGATCGTGTGCATCCCGCCACGCCGCCAAGACCAGATCTTCGAGGATCGAGGGATCCTCCACGTCGCTGGCCAACGGCGAGATAGACAGGCGCACGAGATGCAGATGACCGTTGAGCACCACCTCCACGAGTCCTCCACCGGAGGTGCCGGTCACTTCGGTTGTACCCAACCGTTCCTCGGCTTCACCCATCTTCTCCGACATGTCCTGAGCCATTTGCATGAGCCCGTCCAGCGGATTCGCTTCGTCGGTCATCTCGTTCCCTTCTCGTCTCCGGCCTCAGAACCCTCCAGGAGTTCGGATCCGGGGAAGGCGTCAATGATCCTCGACACGGCCGTGTCAGTCACATCGTCTGCGTCCTGAAGGCTGTGAACATCGCCTACCTCGCCCACTTCGTCTACCTCGGCAGTCCCCGCCACGGCTGGTGAGTCCTCTGATGCGCTCGAGGGCGCCTGCGGCTCTGGCTGGACGCCACCGCTCGATTTCGTCGGCACCGGCGGCGGGGGGCGGCGGGCCTTCGGTGTATCGACGGGGCGAGCACCGTGGGTGCGTTCATCGGCCTGCGTTGTACTGGATGCCTGCGGAGGTGATCCCGACTTAGAGGCTTCAGCCTCGGTGACAAGACGGATGGAGATTCGTTGGGAGAAGTGCTCTGCCAGAAG